>NZ_JBTLQG010000003.1:0-347271 GCF_054461535.1 Flavitalea antarctica | reverse complement strand
CGGTAAGGGTTGCTGATTCCACACCACTCGGAAAGCTCACATTGGTTGGGGCGGCTCTACCACCCCAATTTACATAAGTATTGGTTGCAGCATCGTACTCCAGGGTTGCAATCGCATTAGCCCCTGAACCTTTAAACATCAGCACATGCACAAGATTGCCCACAACCCAGCAATCGGTGCGGCTGCCCGATGTGGCGAGACGTAATATGGGAGTCCAGGTGGTTCCATCTAACCTGTATATCCAGGTTCCACCCATGGACGGTGGAACTGCACACCACCATTTCCCGGCGTGCCACCATGTTTTAGCCTGGGGTTTATGTTGCGTATCAATACCACCAATAGAAATAGGGTCAAGATTTGTGATATTGCTAAAAGCAGGTATCGGAGGAGGGGCAAATTCCGGGATGTCGTTGAAATACCCTTTGTCGAAAACATTAGTTGTATCGGTCTCAAGACCTGGATTAGTCTCCAGAATATTACGCCAGTAAGACATCATGTGACTAATCTGAAAGCTTGAATAATTATCTAAGCGAGTTAGTGATGGCGCCATATTATTTTGTGCGATAGATAAAAACGCATTTAAACAAATTACAAGGGGAATAAAAATCTTCTTCATAACAAAAGAATTAAGGTGATAACCAAATTTGTAACCTAGAACGCACCGTGTCCCACCTTCTTACCAAAAATGGTCAGCAGCACAATTTTCATATCAAGCCAAAATGACCAATGCTTGATGTACCATAGATCGTGAAGTGTTCGCTGTAATTTTTGTTCTTCTGTATCAGTCGGTCCTCTCCATCCATTTACCTGCGCCCACCCAGTAATACCGGGTTTCACATAGTGCCTTATCATATACCTTGTAACACAGCCCTGCAGTTGCTGGTTAAGATACCTCCGGTGTGGTCGCGGACCAACAACACTCATATGGCCCTGCAATACGTTCACAAACTGGGGAAGCTCATCCAGGCTATACTTTCTTATAATTTTACCCAGCCGCGTTACCCTGGGATCATTTTGTGTGGTAGACAGTTGCCCGCCGGATGACTCGTCATTTTGCCTCATACTTCTCAACTTATACAACTTAAATGGCCGTCCTCCTTTTCCAATCCTGACAGGGCAATAAAAAGGAGCGCCCGGAGACTCCATTCTGATTAGCACAATAAGGACCATGATTAACGGGGTAACCAACATCAATATGATTGCAGCGAAGATCTCATCAAAACAATCCTTTGCCAGTGAGCCATATGCCGAGTCCAGGGGCGATTTATGAATGCTGAGCGCGTCTATCTGTCCGAAACGGGTAAGCTGATAATCGGTACCAAACAGATCATCGTAATCCGGTATATACTTAACCCGTATCCCATAATAGTCTGCAGCTGACAAAATACTTTGGATCTTGTGAATCGGCTTACCCGGTAAAGCTATCACGATCTCATCCACGGGGTTATCTTTGAGAAAGTCATTTAAGTTCTGCAATGTGCCTATCACCATGCTGCGTTCAACCCGGCATTCTTCATGATTAGCACAATTAATGAAGCCCTTAATCTCGTAACCATTTACCTTATGAGCCATCAGTTGCATCTGTACTTTCATTGCCATGCTACCGGTGCCGGCAATTAATGCATACTTGGTATTTTTATTCCGTTTTAAAGGATTAGCCATCAGTTTATATCCTACGGAGCTGACGACACTGCCTCCCGGCTTTGCACTGATCATAAACTTTAAGTTGAGGGGGTTTAAGAAAATGTGTTTGATTAAATAAAAAATAAGACTGGAAAATCAAACAGGAAGAAACTGCTGCGTTACAGTTTTATACAAAATCCTTAGCGTAGACAGCAGGATGTGATTCATACTTCAGGACTTCATCTACCATATACTGGGTAGTATCAATACAATCATCCAGTAGCTTTAGGCTTTTCTGTTTATATTCTTTCTTCCCAATAGGGTCGGTCAGAATCCGGATACATTTGTCGATTGCCATTTCCTGTTCTCTTTCACTATTACCGAAATTGTAAATCAATCCATACTTACTTTCAAGATCGTCCAGGTATCCCAGTTGATTGTAACTGATCCGGACAACCGGGGTGCCAAGTATGGCAGCCTCCGAAGACATTGATCCACTTTCACCGAAAACAAGCGAGCTGTAGTAAAGAGCATCATGCATTCGGTCGAATGGAATATTTATTTTAAATTTTTCAAGATCTTGTGGCAACTGGGATTCCGATGAAATAAACACTTTGGCCCACTTTGATAATTCCATGACCGCCTTTCTCTTATTTTTAAGATTCATTCCTGACTGACCAAAATCGTGGGTGGCGTGCCAGGACACAAAACGCATAATGACAAATTTTTCCGAATGCTTGATTCCCATTGTTTCCAATATTGTGGGATCGGGTTTGAAATAATTCGGATGCAGATATGCTAAATCCATATATCCCCGGAATCTTACATGTTTTTCCCCCAAATCAATTTTATAACAGTCGGGCGTAAATATCTTAGTTGCATAAGGAACGGTGAGTTTGTGATGAAGTCTTGCATGTTCGCTATCACTGAACACCAAAGATGTTTTGTTCAATAACTTTGCAACCTGTGATGGATATGGATGAAGAAAGTTTATAAAAAGATCAATCTTCAATTTGCGGGCAATATTAAAAAGAACGACGTCAGCATAGATCATATACAAAAACTTACCGAATCTCCCACTCTTACCTTTTCCCCTGTCAATAAAAGGAATGCTATATAATTGCAAAAGTTTATGTTCTATCTCTTTATTACGTGAAACACAATATACTTCGTGCCCGTGCGCAACCATTAGCTTATAAAAATTTCTAAAATAATGAACATGGGATGGGTGATTAATGTCAATTAATATTCTCATATACTTTGGGCTTTATAAGGAATTGATTATTTGAAGTCTGAAAACTTTCTAAGGATTGGCAGCACTTTAAACCTAAAAAGCATTTTATTCATAGGAAATTCCAGGTTGTCACGTTGCCACCGCAGGGGATTCTGATAATTTTCTAACCTGTTTTTTGTTCCGAGAAATGTTTTTACCGGAACGCGGGTTTCGTTTAGTAATTTTTGTTCAAACACGTCACTGGACTTTCGACCGAATGGATAAGAGAAAGAATTTATTTCCGTGTTGAACCTCGCTTGAAGAGAATTCACGGACACCAAAATTTCATGTCTGAACTCTTCATATGAAAGCTTCGAAAAATCCGGGTGAGATAATGAATGGGAACCAATTTCAAATCCTTCATTCAGCAAGCTATTAATCTCTTTTGTTGTAAGATATGGTTTATGTAAATCCAGGTATTCTTCAAGTGGACCAAGTGCAGCAGCATTCCAGAAATAGTTAGCTATCTCATCTTTTTTGTTCATCGGCCAGGTCCTCAGGCTCCATCTCAATATATCCTCATGGTAGAAAATAGCAGGCAAAGAAAATATGCGGGTTGCGTTGGCTATCAGATCAGGCAAGGGTGCTGAATTCTTACGTTTCACTACGATCAACTTATTTCTCCACATCAGATCCTTATTATCAATACAATTCCCTATCAAAAAGAAAGTAGCAGGGATTCCCGCATCCTTTAGAATTGGAGCTATTACACTGTAGTTTTCTGAGAAGCCATCATCAAAAGTCAATACCAGCTTTCGTTGAAGTGATTCTCCTTGCTCTGCCATTTTCATGGCTTCATTTAACGTGACTATCTCAAAATGCCTGGCAAAAAAAGAAAGATGTTTTCGAAATACTTCCGGAGAGATGATTTTGTTGTCGAAATAATAATCCGGGCTTTGACTGGCTACTATGTGGTAGTATGCAATCCGGAGGCTATCTTTTCCATAGCTTAAACCTGTCGATGATAGAAGAAAAGCCATAAAAGAAAATGCTTGAAATTGTAGCTTAACGTGCCTGTCCAATGAGACTTTTATATCAGCATATCGTCAGCCATGGACCTGAAGCATAGTAGCACGGCTTAATACTGCGTTATACACTTCTATAACCCTTTTTGCAATACAGTCTTCATCAAGTCCGAGCCTGATAAGCCGCTGGCCCCCATTGGTCCTCCCTTTTGTTTCAGCAAATTTCAAAGCCAGACCAAGTTTGGCGGCAAATTCATGTATGTTGAAAGAAGACACATAACAGCCCGGGGTGTCACCTATTACCCATTTTACATCCCCGGTGTCGGTAGCAACTATTGGACAATTACATGCCATAGCTTCCTTTACGATGTTAGGAGAACCCTCCATCAGTGAAGGAACTGCAAGAACATCCGCAACACTTAACAAAGCCGGGACATCGGCATGTTTTACCGGATAGGGATTCACTAATTCCACGTCCGGGCATTTCATGAGACCAACTGCCGCTTTAACTAAAGAATAGTTCTTTCGCACGTCTTCTTTGTTGCCGAGAAAAAGAACAATTTTTTTATCGTCAGAAAAATAAGCTGACTTCTTAAGTTCTTGCCGGGTTTGAAACTTTACCGTATCTATACCGTTTGGAATTGTGTAGGATTTGCTTTTCAGGAATACGTATTTTTCAATATTGTGCGATTTGGAAATTATAGCTTTTACAAAGGGTTGGATGCACCAGGTCAAAAGAGTATAAAACCTGCTACTGATTCGCACAGTATTTACGCCAGTATAAGTACCATATGCGTCATCACCCATAAGGGACAGCACAACGGGAATACCCCTGCTCCCTAGTACAGCAGCCCACCCTGAAAGAACAAAATGAGCATGAATCAAATCATATTTGTTTTGTCGCAAATAGTTGCGAAGGCGTATGGCCGACTGTAAGTAGCCAGATATTCCTTTTCCAACAACCGGAAAATAATCCACCTCGACGCCCTTTTTTGTAAGAGATTCACCTTGTTGCTTAATAAAAGGCGCAATGCCTATCTTCTTATCATTACCACTGCACACGAAAAGTACTTTCATAGTAAATTATCAAAACAGTCTAACATTTATAATTCTATGATCTCAGGATTCCTTGATACTTTTTTTTCAATTTTATACTGAAACCAAAACAGGGTTGCTTTTTTTTACTGTCAATAAATATATACTCATGATCAATATCAATTCTTTCTCCCGATTTCCATATTGGCCATGCTCCCTGATCAATTCAAAAATCTTGTTTCGATTGAATATTTTCCAGAAAAGCTGGTTTTCATTTACAAGGAACAACTCCCTCACCTCCCCTACATGATCCTGAAAATATGCTTTTGATGGAGCATGAAAAGCCAGCTTCTTCCGGGAAATCATTTCTGCAGGTAAATATTCTCTTGCAAACGCTTTGTGTATGATCTTGCTGTTTCTGAAATCGAATTTCTGAACCCTGGGCAAAGACTCTATAAATTCCACTAAATCATTGTCAAGCATTGGAACCCGGCATTCCAATGAAAAGTGCATAGTGATTTTGTCAGTATACTTCAGCAACGTTTCCGCGAGTTTGGTTCTTGTGTCGAGGTATGTGTATAGATCACTTCTTCTGACTGGCAGATTTTTTCTGGCTTGCAATGCGTCGTGAAAACGATTCAATGCGTCATAGTGTTTCAATGAAATCTGGTGTGCATCCTCTGTATTTAACAATTTCGTGATAGCGTGATTGCCGAAAAGGCTGTTAAACTCGAAATAAGCATGCAGGTCGTCCCTCGTTCCCGAAGCGGACAGAATTCTCCGCAAGTCCTGATTCGCGGTTTTTCTTGAAAAAAAGCGGAATAAAGGATGCATTTTGTTTGCGGACGACAATACATCAATAAAGGGCAAAGCTTTATATTTCCTGTACCCACCTAATGGTTCATCCGCCCCCTGACCGCTAAGCACCACTTTTACTTTAGATGAGGCCAATTTTGAAAGCGTGTACATTGACAGTAGTGATCCTGAATCAACCGGCTCTTCGACAATATCTACGATTTGCGCAAACTGTTTCAGAAGGTTGCCGGATTTTACCTCAGCACAATAATGGTCCAATTCGAGATAGCCGGCTGTGATACGCGCATTCTCCCTTTCATCAAGTTCTTTATCATCGAATCCCACAGTAAAAGCCTTGATGTTTTTCACCTTCGATTTCGCTATTGCAGCGATCAGCGAAGAATCAACCCCACCACTTAATAATATCCCAACTTCTACATCAGAAAGCAGCTGGCGTTCTACTGCCCTCTCCAGGATTTGTCCATACTCTGTCACGAGTTGCTTGCGGGTTGTATTGCCTCTTCTTTGTATTTTAACGAGGTCAGCAAAATACCTTTTTGAAACGATGAGATTGTCACCCAATTTTATTTCGATGACTTGTCCAGGTTCAACTTTGAATATCTGTTTGAATAAAGTTGCGGGAGCTGGAACATGACGTAGCTCCAGTGCAGAAGTGATTGAGCTCACTGAAAATGTTGCACCAATTGTTTCTGCTATAGGCCTGATTTCAGAAGAGAAAATTGCCTGGTTTTGGTGAAAATAATAATATAGGGGCTTAACTCCAAAGCGATCGCGTACGAGATAAAGCGATTTATTTTGCGTATCCAGGTAGGCAAAGGCAAAAATCCCGTTTAGCTGTGAAAGAAAGTTCTCAGTACATCCAAGTCTGCACAAATTAACAAGGGTCTCCGTATCCGAATGACCTCTGAAATGTATACCAGGCATTGCTTCGCGCAATTCTGAATGATTATATATTTCACCATTAAAGATGATCAGACCTTTCCCGTCAAAAGACTCCATTGGCTGACTGCCATTGGCACTTAAATCCAATATAGAAAGCCTGTGATGAAAAAATCTGACGATATTATCGTCAATAAGAACTTCTTTCGCTCCGAATTCATCCGGCCCTCTGTGCCTGATTGATTGTACCGCTTCATCAGGCATATGACAATTGATACTACCAACGATTCCACACATATTTAGCGTTTTAGAGTGAGTTTGTTTTGGATCGCAGTTAGAAGCGATAAAAGACAAATAAAATTATTTACCATAGAAAGTATCGAACATGTACTCAGGATTACGTTGTTAGTGCCTTTTAGTGAGCACCGCCAGACTCGTAGAATGCGAGTTTATTTTTGTTTTCCATGGCAATTCGCCCAATGGAAGTACTGCAATATCCTTTTGCTTGCTGACAATTTTACGAATTGCCAGGTATGGCCCTGGGATTGTTGGCTTATCTTGCCAGATTGGCTTGTTGTGCGGAAAATAGTCATGAAGCAATACTACTCCGTTGTCATTCAATACCCCCATGACCAATGGAATTTCCTTGAATATTGTCTTCGCTATATGAGATCCATCCAAAAAAACAAAGTCAAACTTTTGCCTGCAATTTTTCAGAAAATGAATAGAATTATCTTTGACGAAACTAACCTTAGTTAGGGCTCCGACCATTTCAATAAGTTGGCATGGGGCATATTTGCAGTTGAACCCTTGCCAATGTTTAATGACAGGATCATTTACGTCAATTAAGTCGACCGTTGTAAGATGACTGTTTATATTTTTCATCAGTGCCAAAGCGATGTGGACGGTTGAACAACCTATATGTGTCCCGATTTCCAGGACGTTATTTGGCCTTATAGCATTGATCAAATAAAAAATAGCTCTTTGATCCCCGGGATTAACTCCGCCCTGCATTTCGGGCAACTCCAGTTTTTTTATCAATTCAGTAGATTTGATCCACTCCGTCTCGTTAACGGGATCAGTAAAGATCTCTTCAAGATCATTGTGCGATAGATACCGTAAATGGACTTCCGGAAAAATGTCATTTGTTAACATTTTCAGCTCCATTCTTTCTTTGTACCCGAGCATATGCCGCGCAACTACGGAGTTGCCCAGGTGCCCCATCAAAGCGTTCAAATTAGCTTTCATAAAACCCGTTTAGAAGATTCAATTAAAATGATTGTATTTTTAGTCAACTTGAATACCTGTGGCAAGATTCGATCTTATCCACAAACAGATATGAACTAACTAGATAACGTGTTGTTCAAGAAAGAATTTGTCGTACGTGGCATTTAATGAATTTGTTCCTGCAGCTTCTCTGAGAAACATGTATACGCGATTGTCCAGTTCAAGCAAAGCGTTCTTGTACGCCAATCTGCCACCCTCGGCGATACTGGCATAATTCGCTTTGTGATTTGACACGGAATTAATTATCTCGTCTAAATTAATCCCATCCCAGTCAACAGGCAGGTAAGTTTTCGAGTTCAGATATACATCTGGCCAGGTTTCCAGGTGACTCATATCGGGTTTAATCAATAACGCGCCATTCAAAATAGTTTCAAAATCCCGGAAACAAACTTCTCCCCAGCCAAAAGGACTTAAAACTGAAGCAACTTTTCTGATTTCCCTGTTATATAATTTTGAATTTATCTTTCCAGACAGAACAAACTCGTTATTAACACAACTCTCCAGGAACAGTCTTCTTTGAAACGCAACAGTCTCAGGCAGGACATTGTTTCCAAAACGAGCCTGAACTTTATTTAGCTTTGTGGAAGTCTCAACGGGTCTACTCAAAGTCTCTATCATTTTTCTATAGCTATATAGAAACCACGGCCTAAGCGATTTTGAAAAGCCAATTTTTGCCGCAGTTTTTGCAAGTCCTACCAACTTTTTGCCAGGCATGGGGAACATTCCATATCCAAGGTTCCAGGATACCCGTAGTCTTTTCAACAGATCCGGATCATCCGGTATTTCCCTTACTTTTTCATTAGCATCAACAATATCATACCGCTTATGGTAGTAATCGGTGAATAACTGTCTGCCATACATTGGCCTTAAATAATTAGTACGGTCCCTAAGTAGCTTTCCTTTATAATACAGATCAACCAGATCCATGTATTCAAAGTGAAGACTGTCGCTTCCCGCACCATCGTCAAGCATAATTATCCTATCAAATCGTTTCCTTAAGTTTTCAATATAATCTCTCTTCTTCTGATTGTTTGATGCCAGGCTCCTATTACCCTTAAAAACCCGGATCAATATGACACAACCGCCAGATATTATGTTTACTTCTCTGGAATCAACATGGATATAAACCATAAGATGATTAAAACGGGAAACTATCAGTGGAAACAATGTATACATTGTTTCTATTGTAGACCCTGAATGAATCACATATATACGATCCTTTAACATAAATCAGGTTTTTTGAGTTAAAACGGATTGTCTTATTTCTCGAATCACCGTTCCATCTACTAAAGCATCCATGTAAACCTTTTCAAATGCCTTTCCCATGACATCGCTTGAAAATTCCTCATGAATTTTTCTTTTGCTTCTTTCTCCGAATAAACGTGCTTTTTCAGGATCGTCAATTAATCCGATAATAAGATTGCAGATTTCACTGACGGTTTCAGTGCCAATCAGGTATCCGTTATTACCGTTCCTGATTAACTCAGAGTTGCCCCCTGCATCAGTGGCCAGCACGGGTTTACCGAGTGCCATATATTCCAGGATTGAATTAGACGTACCTTCCCCGTTTGTAGAGAATAAGACTCCTATGGTACATGCATTAACGAGCGCTTCTGGATCCCGAATTTCACTTTGAAAGATAATTCGTGGAAAATCTTCACTTAATTTGCACATCCTTTGATACTCAGAATCATTTCCATCATAACCACCTACACCAATAAAACTTATGTCATCCCGGAGCCCGGTTACCATCCGGGCGAGCTTAAAAAACAAATCATAATCTTTAGCGGGGGAAAATGACGCTAACATTATAACTGTATATGGCGTGGTGATTTTATACTTCGTTTTAATAGCTGTAGTCGGAGGAAGATTTTCAAAACGAGACAGATTAAGGCCGTTAAGAATAAGTTTTCGTTTATTAAAGGGTGGCTTGAATGCATCAAATCCCTTCCTGGAATTGGCAAGTATAATATGTGAAAAACGGAAATTGATAAGGTCAATCAGCCGGTTTAGAGTCAGGTTATTGATTTCCGCGGGAGCACTGGTAATCTGGCCATTTACCATCGGCGTGTTTTTCATAATAACTGCAGGAACGGCATATAAAGACTGCATTCTGCCCCATGTATGAATGATATCCGGATTGAATTCTTTGCATATTTTATAGAACTGAATAAAGACAGTAATAGCATTTTTTCGCCATTTTTTTCTTATGATCCTGTATTCTATGTTCAGGTTATAAAATTCTGAATAATGAATTTCATTTTTGGTCATTACAACAAGAATGCGAAACGAATTCCTGGCTTTGAGGTAAGACAATAATTCAATTAAGCGCCTTTCTTTGCCACCAGCACGGAGGCTTCCGATAAAAATCAGGATACGGGGTTTTTCTATATAAAATGGCATTCGTTCAAATTAAGTCTTATGATTCACTAAGATCTGGTCAGTTTGCAGAAAGCATGCCCAGCAATTTTTTTGACAGTAATTTATAGTCATGCTGCTCTATATAACTCATCACGTTTTTCGCCATCGATGTATAAATTTCCGGCGAAATAGAAGAAAGTTTTTGCTGCAGATCAGCAAGATCTCTATAGACAATCCCCAGCTGATGATTGGAAATTATACTATCCGGGTTAACCCGTTCACTCGTGATAATAGGGGTTGCAACGGTCATCGCCTCTAAAAACGTATTGCTGAAGCCTTCATAATGAGAAGTATTTAGTAAGTACTTCGCTTTTGAAAAAAAAGGTAATACCTGGTCTCTTTCTAAAAATCCTACAAATTTTACATTCGGTAGCTGACCTAATTTTTGAAGGTAGTCCCGGGTTGTTGCATCACATTTTGGGTGCTCCCTGCCTGCAATAAGGAAATTTTCATTTTTCATCGAAGAGGCAATTTCAAATAAAAGCGGAATATTTTTTTGGTATTGGTATATGCCCAGCCAGGCAATGTATTTTTTTGCTGGAAGTTCGTCAAGAAACCCATTGGGTTTTAAAAACAGAGGATTTGAAATCTGAAATATTCTTTTCCCGGGAAATTGTTTTTTCACCTGATTAAACTGATAATTGTTCTGACAAAGAATGCAGTACGACAGTTTCATTCCTAATCGCTGAAAAAACAGATGAAGCCGTGAGCGGGTCTTGTATGCCCGCTTATCCAACAGGCAATCATTAGAAATTCGCAGGATATATTTAACGTTCAACCGGCGACAAATCAGGGCCAGAAAAAATGACTGCCAACAGGGAATACCTGAATAAAGATAATCAGGCTGGCTCCTTTTAACGGTTTGGTATAAATACGGCAAGCGGTAATATAGCCACCGGACCCAACGCAAACCCTTTTGTTGATTATATAAGGGCAGTAGTACAATATCCAGGCAGTCTTCTTTTACTATCCGGTTCTTTGAGACATTAGTGAGTACGTTAATCTCTTCTCCTGCATCTAAAAGTCCTCTTATCCATCCATAAGCCTGGACAGCAGCGCCACCAGACGGCCTTTCATCTTTAGCGAGGATGTTAATGATCATATCATCGTAGAACAGGAATTTTGCCATGGGGGTAATGATTTGAAATTTCAAAATTCTTTTCTTCCTCCAATCGTTCTGTTATAATTGAAACATTCTCTTTAATAGATCTGGCACCATCAATAGTGTATACCGGAACGTGATGGCTAATTAGTGCTGCGCAGATCAGGCTAAGTTGAAACTGCCATTTGATAATATCTTTATGCAAATCATTATTATTTTTTCCAATATGCGAAGCGATAACTTTTGGGCGTTTGATCAATCGATCGACAATTAATCCGATATCGTCAGTATTAATAGAAACAATGGCCCTGGGCAAGGGAACAAGAGACAAGTAGGTATCGATCACATCCGGTAAAAGTTTGATGTCAGCTTGTACCAAAAAAGACTTCTGTAACAGACCCTCGTTAAGAAGACAGGGAACCCTTGGCCGCAGTTCTGTAATCGCCTGGTACCGGCAAAAATCCTGATAAAGAAGATAGCCGGAGCGAAACCGAAGCCCTCCCATTTCATCCGGAAACACATTTTCATCCGACAATTGTCTCCAGCAAAAATTGACCAGTCGGGGGTTACATTGTGCAAAGCGTAATCCAAACTCAAGAGGGACGCTTTTGGAAAGATCCATATTGAAAAGCTTTTTAGCCTGGTAACGGATCCACTTACTTAAATCAGATAACGAAGGGGCAGGATGTAAAATCGCGTTCTGGTGAGTCCATTTCATCGAGCTGCGCCAATTTTTACACAAAGCATTATACAACGTCGTTTTGCCAATACCAGGGGGCCCGATAATCTCTATTATTTCAACAGACATAAATTACTTAACTGTGTAACGAGAATTGTGATTCATTGTGATCTATGCCGGGCGCCGGGACTTGGGTTTGTCCTGCTCTCTCATCACGCGCTAATGGTAGCATTAATACAAGGAAGATAAGCGACATTGCACCCGTCTCTGTGAAGCGTCCGGTGATATCAAATACCAGGAATGCCACGGCAGCGAAAAATATGATTGATTTATCTATGAGTGCGGAAGCCGAGCGTATCGACATTTTGAAGACTGTAATGATCATCAGGCAATACAATATAACCCCAAGAATGCCACTTGAATGAGCTATACTCGGCAAATCTCCGTGGAGTGATCTCAATTCAAAAACGCCTCTGCCATAATTTCCTGCGCTATTGAAAAGCTCAAAGCCAATTAGTGGACTGTATGCATTATAGACGAACATGTCGGTATAAATAAGGTCGTATTCGGCGAACCTCGGTTCATTCTCTAGCTCCCTGTCATCCAGCTGCCGCAACTCATACCGTTCCTTGAATTCATCCTTGAAACCTGTATTCGAATAAATTAATATTCCGGCGATAGCAACCAGGGCTCCTATTAAAATGAACTGTTTAGCTTCTTTTTTAAACAATAGAGTTAACATGGCTACTGCAATGCCTATAGTAGTTACCATCATTACCGACCGCCTCAAACTAAGCAGAATGAAAGTGTAAACAACCAGAACAACCAGCAGATACAGCAGCTTCCGGCTCATCATCAATTTCAGAGCCACAATAAAAACCGCGACAGACAGTATGTTGAAACCTGCGGCATAAACATTTCCATATAATACTCCCCTGGATATTCCATACATATTTGCAGGTGAATAGTGGTTTATAGTTGACATCAGCACATTGGCAATGAACAATAGCAATATCAATAATGCAGAATTAGATAGCTCAGTAAAAATGACATGGGCCGGATACTTTTTGTATACTGCAGCGATCAAGGGAATCGAGATAAATAGCCAGAAAACAGAAAAGACATGTGGGCGGATTGCAACCAGATCACTCACCCTGGTTAACAACAGTAAAAAGTAGCAAAACAAAACCAGGGCAAAGATATTGTTCTTATAAAATGTTCCATTCCGGAAAATTGCGTACAAAATTAAGAAAGAGACTGTGCCATAATAAATAGATGCTGAGAATACCGGCTCAATTACGTTATTAGAAAAGACTAAAACCGGCAGATAGACAATGCCCAGGTCTTTCTTTTTCGAAAGAAGATATCCTGCAAATAAGTAACTTAAAACCTCTATAATTAAAAAAAAACGGTCCATCTGGTTTAGGAATATGGCATTTCCTGCATGATCAATGAATAGTTTTATCAGACTGTTTCAAGAGAATATTCGCTTAATAATACTCCGAGGTTGGTGACATCGATATTCCTTTTAATCCGGAAAGCAACCAGGCTTTCGGCTGATTCTATCTCCTCAAGAAAATCAAGAACTACATGATATCTGGTGCGACGCCAAAAATCATGAATTACGAAAATAATATCGGTCCAATTGAACTCTATTGCTTTCAGTATGGAGTATAAGCAGCAACATACACGGAAACGGCCATCAATGAAAATTACATCTATTTTATGCAAGGCCGGATCTATTTCCTGCCAGATTTCTTCGTAATAATAAGGCCAGTTATCACTATGGTCCGCAGATAGCGGCTTTCCCCATTGATTCGTAGGACCCAGGTCAATAAATTTGTAGAGCAGATTAACGTTTAAAGCTTCTTTCACAAAACTTATTGAACACATATACCGGAAAAAATAGGGATTTGATTCCACGGAAAACACAGTTTTTTTATGTTTGAGGAGAAATATCGTAGATCCCCCGGACCCATATTCTAAAAAGACTTTTTTATTTTTGCAAAGTTTTCTGAAAAGGAAATATTCTCTCTTCTCCATATGTGGATAAAATAACAGCTTGGGAAATCGTCGCATAATATCCCATTTGGATTCAGGACTTTTGACGGTCTTAAGGACCTTGAATACTGCTTTTGAAAAGTAATAAGCCTCCATATTATTTGTTTAGAGATCGATGGATGTTGTATTAGGACCATCAGGGCAGGCTAATGAACAGATAATGTCAGTTACTACAAGTAACCTGAAATCGTTGCTGAAGCAGATACGAAAAACGCCGGTAAAAAACATCTCCCGACAACTGCGCCCGGACATAATTTTCTGAATTTCTGCCCATCTGTTCAAGTTTGCCCTTATCACTGATAAGCGATTCAAGCGCCGTTGTGAGAGCAGACAAAGAATTAGATTTGACTATTAATCCATTTACTCCGTCTTTTATATTGAAGCGAGCACCGCATGTGTCTGTGCAGATAACTGGCAGCCCGTAACCCAGAGCTTCTGTAACTGAAATTCCATATTGCTCGTCGACTGCCGGCAAAACAAACAGATGATGGCTTTTGTATAACTCTCCTATCTGACTAAACGGAACATCTGTTTTCATATCAACAATATCTGATAACCCTAACCTGTAGACGGACTCCTTTATTTTTTCGAATCTGAATACCTGTTGGTCCCTCGAACATTCACCAACCATCGTGAGTTTCAATTTGTATCTCTCCTTCAATGTATTAATTGCGTTTAACAGCAGCAGATGGTTTTTTCTTTCCTGGTTATACTTTCCGATCATCAGAATTTTTATCTCATCAAAGTCGCTATGATCGCGGGAAAATGATTTAACCGGAATCGGTAAAGGAATGTGATACATATGTCTGATCTGGCTACCATTCCCGTTTTTATCGCTTTTGATAGGCACCATCCATGCGGCTTTGAAAAACGAAATCATCATCTGTTGGGCTACTTTCGTCTTTATACCACGAGGTCTAAAAAGATTTTCCTGGGTATAAAAAATTATTTTAGCCTTCAAAAGAGCAGAATAAAAAGCAGCGATAAGCGAAAAGTACTTGAAAGGGTCGCGGATGATAACAATATCTGGCCTGAGACAACGCAACGTTTTCCAATATTGAAGGAGCCCGGGAAAATAATTTGGACGGTTAACGCCTCCCTTTCCATATATCCTTTCAATGAGAACAGATAGCCTGCTTTGCCTGTAATTCGACGGCGTCAGTAAGCTGTAATCTTCTGTATATCCAAGGCTGGCCACATGGAACGAGACGTCATGGTTTTGTTCCTGTAAGGTTTTCACCATCTGGTATTGATTAGTATGAAACCTTGGGCCAACCAATAAAACTTTCATAAAATACAAATCTGGTATTGTCAATTTGATTTGAAGAATTTCAGTGAAGAAACAATCTTCACCAATTCCTGTTTCTGCGTTTTTCTCAGGCCAACCAGGTAGAAGACTATAAACGAAACAACAAAGGCCAACAGACCAAGGGGCGCCATCTCAAGCAGGCTTACCGGTTCGAACGAAGTTGCTACATACAACGCTGATGTCAGCATCAAAGCTGCTGTGATCAGGGGGCGGGCCCGCTGAAAAAATGACATTTCAACCCTGTGTTGGATTTTATTCCGCAAAAAGTTTCTTTGTCCGATAAAAAGTAAAAATTTCCCACAAATCAGACTAACACAAAGGCCCGCGATGCCCCACCTGCTCACAAGCGCTATACCGAGGCCAATAAAAAGCAGAGAGGAAAACAAGGATAGATAAACTTTTTTCCGGAGGTCTAAAGTCGCGTTGATAATGTATCCATCATTTTTTATCAGCGTGTCCTGCAGTATCATAATAATAAGCAACAAGTTAACAAAGTTACCTGCAAAAAAGCCATCACCTACCCATGCTTTTAAAAATGAATGGTTGAAAAGTAAAATTGAAACTCCAGTTGATGTTATTAAGAGAAAGATTAAACCTGTCAGAGTATCCCAGACCCTATAAATTTTTGCGTATTCACTCAGTCCAAATAACTTACCGATCCCCGGAATAGCTCCTATTACTATTCGAAATAACAAACCCTGTATCGCTAAAGGCAAAAAGGTGCTTAAGGCATACGAAGAGACCAGAACGGGGCCTGCTATAAATCCAAGCAAAACTTTATCGCTACTGGTAAGTATCGTATCAGTTGCAGTATTGGCCATGTTCCAACCACTTAGTCTGCAAAATGACAGGACCTTTTGAAAATTTGTTTTTCCGAACCCAAACCAGGAAACACTCTTTCTGACAATGAAGTAATAACTTAACCCGGTCACAAGACTGATAAAGATCTGAACTAGGGCAAGGCCAATTAAGCCATGGCTTTGTGTAATTACAAATACTTTGAGCGCGCCGCCTACGACAATAATTCCCGAACGAAGCCCCATTCGCTTAAAACCGAGGTTCATTCCACGTAATACCGCCTCGAACAGGTCAAATACTTTGGAGATAATCAGTGAGAAAAGTAATAGCGAACAAGTAATGCGGATGAGGCTATAATGGATCGTTTCAACCCCCGTTATGTATGGCGCATACCAGGATAAAACTGATCCGGCTATCAGTATTATCGGCAATATGAAGGCAGTTACAAAAAGCGCACTCGTTACATCACTCCTCAACTCCTCTTCGCTGGCGATATCTTTTTTCCTGGCGACTGTCCATTTGAGCACCTGGGTCGCCCTTGAATCAGCCAGGGTTGCATAGCCGGTCAATTGACCGATAATTTTCCATGCGCCATAAAAAGAACTGCCAAGCCCCTTTACGATAACAGGGCTTACCAACAACCCTGTTAACTGAACCGCAGCAAAATCTATGACACTGGTTAGCCCGTTGAGATAGGCTCTCTGCCTGAGATTTTCTTTTTGCCGGGGAGGCGGTTCGGCCTGAACCTCCCTGGTCTTCTCTACAACTAAATCAATCATATAAAACTAATTCCTGACTCGTAAAAGAAATCCTATTCTAATGGACTAATAACCGATTATTCCCACGAAGACCAAAGATGACGCTTCACTGATACAAGCACATTATTTAAAGGCTGGTGGGCATCGATGGCAATGGCCTGGCATTGGCCAGCGTACTGTAAATTTTTTATCCCTTCAATCTTTAATTCAAGCATCTTTAGTGAAGCATTGCTGGGCTTTCTTTTGGCAATTACATCAGCGTTGGCAATTAGCTTGAAAACGAGGTCAGGCGGATTATCTTCAGCTAACTGGTAGGTCTTAGCCTCATATCTTGCCATGAACCTCAACAATATATTTTTTGATTGAAGCAGATAGCTTAAAGCTGGGCCATCATTGTAGCCCATAGTTTGGTTTTGTGGAAACCGGTCACAAATGACCAGCATACCTTTGGCCTTTGCAAGCCTGATCGCTGTGAGATTTCTCCGCCTCTCCCGGGCAACTGCCAGCGCCTCAAAACATTTAAATAGGTTGTACCTGAAACTCTGCTTGTGAGTAGATGGAATATCTTCTTTCGTTTTTGACTTCCGCGGTTGCTGGTACTGTGTATAGCTTGTTTTCAAACCCTTTAAAAATCTTCGCTGCCATGATCTTTCGCCTGATTTTCCACGACCCATGTATAAACCATATACATCAATTTTTTTCCTGAATGTTGCCTGCAGGTTTGCTATAACTGTAGACTTACCCGACCCGTCCGCCCCAATAATCGCCACGACAAGACCTCCCTCCGGACGGATGCGCTGCAGGATAGTTGGCCTACCGGAATATTTTGCCCACTTGCGGTACACCTTAATGGCAATTTCCCTATACCATCTTCTAAGCATTGCCTCTAAAGAAGAGTAGAGACGCTGATCTCTTAACTGTTTGTGCAATAGAGCTGAAAGCTGTAATAATATTTTGTGGGTAAACTCCTGTGTTACCAAATTATATATTGGGAAATAATCTGAAAAAACTGATTTGAGGATTAACTCAATATCATTATTTGTGCATCTGGTCTTCAGCCACTCATACTCGGCCAATACATTTTTGCCGTACCTGATATCCTTTTTGAAATAGCTTTTCAGGATATCCCTGGTTCGCAGCTTCAGGGCATAGCGAAAAAACAAAAGTATAAGTTCGAAGGCCGGTGCGCTTCGATAGATACCAAACTCAACATCAAAGACACGGCTGTCCAGGATCTTCTGTTCAAGGTTCAATTGATAACCTTTCAGATAAGATTCACCGAGGGTGAGCTTAAAGTGAGTGTGCAAGTGAATGAGTTTTCCGGAAGAAAAGTCAAGTCCGATATAATCGTCAATATCCCTGTACTGCTTTTCCTTAGCCGGAGTAAACCTTTTAAAGCCATGTTTGCTCATGATGATTTTGAACGCGGCCTTATCCTTTTCGTCGAACAGAATGTCAAGGTCAGTGTCGCCTGACATCGATGCAGCAAGGTGCTCATTACTTTTCCAATGACAATACCTGATATCCAGGTCATGAAAATCCTGTAACACTTCTTCGATCAACGCAAGCCGCGCATGACGTTGTTTCGACGCATCTAAATTTGCTGAAAGGGGCTCAATGATTATGTTGTTCATTTGATGATATTGCGGTAAGTTATCCGGTTTCTTAGGCTAAAAACGGTTGGAGACAAAGCGGTCGAGATAGACACCTGCTAGCTTTGGATTTCTGCCTGTAAATTGTAAGTCGTGCTATAATATTCCCGATACCATTTAATAAATTTTTCCAAACCAATGTCCAAATCCGTATCGGGTGAATAGCCAAAGTTTTCGGCCAGGTCATCCACATTAGCCCAGGTGGTCATCACATCGCCGGCCTGCATAGATTTCATCTCCAGAATAGCCTTCTTATGTATTGCCTTTTCGAGCTTATTAATAAATTCAAGCAATTCAACAGGACGGTTATTACCAATATTATATAGTCGGTAAGGCGCGGTGGATGTCGAAGGGTCAGGTTCATTTGCATTCCAGCTTGAATTTGGTTGGGCCGGGGTATTGACTATCCTGGTGATGGCCCCAACTATATCGTCTATATAAGTGAAGTCTCTTTTCATTTTGCCGTTATTGAAGACCTGTATCGGCTTGTTAGAATAAATGGCATCAGCAAAAAGAAAGGATGCCATATCAGGTCTGCCCCATGGACCATAAACCGTAAAAAAACGCAAGCCTGTTGTTGGCAAATTGTACAAATAGCTATAAGCATGTGCCATTAGTTCATTCGCCTTTTTGGTGGCCGCATATAAGGAGGCAGGATGATTTGTTGCATGTTTGACTGAAAACGGCACCTCTGCATTCAACCCGTATACACTGGAGGAACTGGCATAGATAAGGTGCTTTGCCTTAATTTTCCGACAGGATTCAAGAACATTCAAAAAACCGACAAGATTGGATTGGGCGTACGAGTCCGGATGGGTTATTGAATGTCTTACACCGGCCTGAGCCGCGAGGTTTACGAAAACATCAGGCCGGTGGCGCTCACAAAGTTCGATCAATTCGGGCTTATCCTCAAGGTTCAGCCTTACAAAAAGATAGTTGCTGAATATATGGCTGCGGGTTTCCTTAAACCAGATAATTTCTTTTTTTTCGATGCCACATTCTTTTAACCGGCGATACTTTAGTTTCACATCATAGTATTCATTAATATTGTCGATTCCAATTACTTCACATCCATTTTTAAGCAAAGCAATGGTCAAATGAAACCCAATGAATCCCGCACTTCCTGATACTAATATTTTCATACTTGCCTGAGAGCAGTGACTATAACAATTGAATCAATATATTTGGGAACAAAGTGATTATTTCCTATTCTGTTTTAATAGCTGAGCCGGCTGTGTCCGAGCGCTTTGATCTTTTTACTATCTTAACGTTGCCTTTTTCTATTTCAGCCACCATTGCATAACCGAGTGTAGGCAGGTAAACCTTGACCCTCTTCCTTCCAACAGATAAAATGCTTCCTTCTGCCTCCATTAATGGACCACTAGTGATCCGAACAACATCATTTACATTTACTTCGGCTTTCTCAAGATTAACATTGTCGTATTCGTTCAGGAATCTTTTGATGATATTAATTTCCTCGTCTTTAATCACTGCCGGTTTGCCCAGCCAACAGACAAAATTGATAATTCCATTAATGCCTTTTACTTTACCTACTTCATCGGGACTTATATACACAAAAACGTAGCAGGCAAATAGTGGCTCAATGATCCATTTTTTGCGGTCGCTCCATTGCCTGACAACCCGGTTAAGCGGACAATATGTGACGATTTGTTCCTTAACCAACAAATCAGACACCTTTTTTTCCCATCGTGGCTTGGTATACACCGCGAACCATTTCTTAGTTTCGGCCATATGAAAAGTTTTTTAGTTTCCTTTGATACAGAAAATGGCTTCGCCTATCTCAGTCACAACCTGTAACGAGCATTGAAAGAATAGCAAAAAACTAAAACTGAGATGTAAAGAAACCTGGATCAATCCCTGGCTGAGATGCCTCTTCCTGTATAAAGCTTGTTAGCATAAATTCCTTTCGCTCCATAACCGTTCCCTGCACCATATCCTTTTCGCATAAAACCCCTTGGTTTTATGTCATTGAAAACTATTGCAATGTTTTTTAAAGCGTTTACTTTCCTGCTTTCCTGCACTAATTCCACCATTGCCTTTGGAGTATGGTTATGCCGCACTATGAATAATGTCATATCGCAATGTTCCGTTAGCAGATAGGCATCGGCAAGCGGATCTATAGGAGATGCATCAAGAATGATAAAGTCAAACGATTCAGTTAGTTTGTCAAACAACTGGTCAACGTTGCCATTCAGAAACAGTTCTGTCGGATTAACTTCGCCAACCCCGGCGGGTATAACAAACAACTTTGGATGTTTTGTATGGTACACTATTTCATCAAAATCAACGTCTTCATTTTGTAATATATTGGCTATTCCAATGCTGGTTTCCAATCCATAAAGCGTTGACACTTTCGGACTGCGCAAATCCATATCAACAATAGCCACCTTCGAGCCAGAAAACGCGATACTCAGGGCCAGGTTATTGCTAACGAACGTTTTTCCTTCGGAAGCAATGCCCGAAGTGATCAATATCTTTTTGGCCGACGACTGCCGGTTACTTATGGTCAGCGCAACCCGTAACTGACAAATTTGTTCATTGAGTACTGAGCGGTTGGTCGCACTAACGAAATGCGGTTTTTTGCCACTTACCCGGGCAATTTCAGCGACAACGGGTATATCAGTGATGGCCTCTATGTCAGCCCGGAACAAAATCTTGTCTGTAAGTATTTCTTTTATGTTCACAATTCCAATTCCAATCAGCAAAGCAACAGCAGTGGCAACACCAAACACGAATTTTTTGTTAGGACTCACAGGTCCCGGCGAAGCATAGGCACGTTCGATAGTTCTGCTATCTGCAATTGAAGCTGCATACGTTAAAGCCACCTCCTCGCGTTTTTGCAGAAGAAAAGAATATACATTGTTCTTGATGCTTTGCTGACGGCTTATATCCAGAAGGCCTCTTTCATTTTTAGGTATACCGCGCAGCATAGATGCATACACACCAGCACTTTTGCTCAGTTGCCTTCTTCCAGCCATTACACTCTTTCGTTGATTCTGGATATTCTCCAAAATATGAGGACGCAGATTCTGAATTTCGTTTTCCAGGGAGATCATAGTGGGATGCCCGGCGGGAACGGTCTTCCGTAAACGCTCATACTGCACCTGCGAATCAAATAACTTTTGCAGCAACTGTGAAAGCAATACGTCTTTGAGGCCCGTAATTGCCGGAACAATGCCGATTTGGTTATCTTTTGACTTTACATATTGCTCTGCTTCATCAAGCATAGAAAGCTGCATATCGATATCCATCAACTTTGTATCGTTTTCTCCGACACTTTGCAGATAAAGCTTGCCCTGCTCACTCAAATTGACAACGGCTTTTTCCGTTCTGAATCGCTGTAATTGATCTTCAACGGAATCAAGTTCCCGGACCACGTGCTTCATTCGATTTTCAACAAATGCGAGGGTATTTGCGGCAATCTGATTTTTGTCATTGATGGCTTCCCGGTTATAAATATCTATTAACAAGTTTAGTATGTCCTTACCTCTATCAGGCACAACATCCCGGTATGAGAGGTAAAGTACCGAAGACATTTTACCGGCAGGAGACACATTTAATTTCGAGGACACATTGTTGAGTATGTTACTCATTGGCACAAGTGAGAAAAACAGCGGATGTTTTGCTTCGCCAACAAAGTTTGGATTCTCCGTAAAGCGAATCGTCCCAAATGGCGAAGGAATCCATTTATCCAAAGCATAGTTATTCTCAGCAATAGTCACTTCCCGTATCTTCGGGTCATAACAGAAATCGACCCGGGGAGTTTGCTTTATCGTCTCAGTTTCCAACAACTGCACAACAACCGGTGAAGATTTATAAGCTGATTTTTTGATAAACGCAGCATCTTCAAAAAGAGGCGCATATAGCCGAAGGCTGTCGACAACCTTTCTTAAAAGATCCTTGGACCTTACAACCTCGACCTCATTTTCCACTATCTTGGTCAATCCATATCCGTTAATAGCATCTGATATTCGCTCCGCGTCTGCGCCTTTTTTCTCATCCTTAATTAAAATGCTGGCTGTTACTTCGTAGACTGGCCTTGTCATATACAAATACAGATAACCTGCTCCCAGGCAACAAACAAGCAGTAACAGGAACAGTGGCCAATAAGGCAAATATTGGTTTAAGACTACTTTGACTGGGTTGCCGTGTTTTTTTGCACTTTTAACCGATATGTATTTGTTATCCTCCATAAAAACAACTTGTAGAACTTACAGATAATTAATTGTTCGCCGTTATCACTATAATTATCCCCTAATTGTTCGCCGTTATCCCTAAAACAATCGCCACAAAAGACATTGCGCTCAATACAACCGGCCACCATTGCTTAGAAGTGCTGGTTCCGGCCGCTTTAGCCCTGTTAGGGGCCACATATACGATATCATTTGACTTCAGAAAATAGTAAGGAGAAGTGAAAAGGTCATCAGACGTCAGGTCAATTCGTTTTGTCGTGCGCACACCAGTTTCATTGTCACGAATGATCAAAATATTGGTTCGGTTTGCAAACGATGTAATATCACCGGCTACCCCCAATGCCTCAAGGAGAGTGATTTTTTCACCGGGAACATTTATAACTGCAGGACGTCCGACTTCACCGAGTACAGTGATCTTATAATTCAAATAGCGGATGTTTACGATCGGTTCATATAAAAGGTTCTTGCGGATCAGACTTGCTGTGATAGTGTCTGTTAATGCCTTTTTCGTCATGCCCGCGGCTTTTATCGTACCGATCATTGGGAATTGTATATAACCTTCCTGGTTTACCAGGAACCCGGAAGCCTGGGTTACAGTTCCCGCATTAACATTGCCCTGGGATGCAGAGATAGTATATAAATTAAATGGCTGGGTAGCGTCAGTATTCAGACTGCTTACAGTTATACTTAGAATATCATTTTTCTGAATTACCGGCTCGAGGCTTTCAACGGCGTACTGAATAGTTGTATCAGCTATTGTATGAAAACTTGTAACGTCTTTTGTATTAAAACAGGAAGGTAAAACCGAGGAGAAAATGATCAGCAGACAGATGAGGGACCTTGTATTCATATCTTTGCGATTAGCTTGACTAAAAGATGTAAAATGATAACACGGATGTAAAATGATAAGACGCTGTGTTGTCTTTACTAAGTGTGCAAAGGGTAAAAGATTATTCTGCCACGAATGGGCATTAATATAGTCTTGCGCATTCCGATTGCATGATGCAACAGTTGCACTTTTGCTCTGAGAGCACCAGGGTTAACAGTAACGCCGTAGCGGACCTGATCCCTGCACACGATTGTACCATGCAACACAATTACTTTGTGCAGCAAAATATCAGTTGTGTCCGCAGCTGATCTGCCGAACTGTCACTGAACCAAAATAGAATGATGTATAATTTAAATTAGGGTTTCAACCAAAAAGGGATATTGGTAGTAAAATGGGTTTGTTAAACAAGGGTTATGTTTGAGTTAAATTATTGTTATGTCCAAATTAGATACACGTTCGGAAAGTCCATTGCCCATTTTTGCCCACAAGTCCCGTTATCCTTCCTGAACTGACTTAACAGATATTTCCGGATAAGCAGCAACTAATTTTATAAATCCTGTTTGCTTGATCAAATGATCTATCTGCCCCTTAAGAAATTCATTTTTATGGAACGATTGTTTTTGTAATAAGAATAGAAGCATGTTTAATTTTTTTGACAAAAAGTAAAAGTTAGATACACTTATCATCTCAAAAATTTCTTTTGCCTTTTCGGCTCTGCCTGTATTTTTTAACGCGATAGCATGAAAAAGGTAAATCGACTCAAATAACTTCATATCGACGTAAGGCGGAACATAATTATTTCTTTTTTTAATCGCTTCGATGATGTAAAATAATGCCTCCTCGTATTGCTGTGTGAGAATGAGTGTTTGTGCTAGAACAAACTCGAAATAGGGAAATCCCTGCCTTATTTCTTTTGCATATTTCGGATCTAAATAATAATCCCTGGCAGCCGACATGATTGGCTCTAAATCATAATCATAGATTTCAGCCTGGTATAGATGAGACGCAAAATATCTTCCACAAACTGCGGGTGGAATGGTCTCGTTAATATTATATTGGATTAATTCCTGGCAATGTTTGTGAACTTCATCTTTCCGCATAGATAACCATGCACGAAAGCAGAGCAGCGAGTGCCCAAATATCTGTGCCTGTGGATCTTTTCGTTCGTGCAGATAATACCGCAACCCCTCTCCGTAATAGCCATTTAGATTATCAATGTTTACGGACTGCTCATAATAAAAAAACTGTCCGTTAGCGGTTTTAGCAATCTGGCTTTGAAAATCGTCAATAACATGGGGCCATTTCTCCAGGTTGTTGACTATTTCATGAATAAGATTTATGTAAGTAGTGTCGTCTAAGCTTCTTATGTTGAAATCCCTGAACAGTAAAATCAAAAAGTTTAGCAAATCGGGATCGGCATTTTCCTGTTTTTTACTGAGTTGTTCTTTATGATTGATAAGATCATCCAATGAAGAAAATCCGCAGTATTTGCAGAGTAGGTTCAGTGTGAAGGAAGAAGGTTGATATTTGGTGGCTATCAGATGAAAAAGGCGCCGTAGTGTATTAAGACTTACTTTTTCTTTTGTTTGATTGTATATGTCATTACTTAGATCCTGACAATCAGAAGCCGTTAATATCTTTCTCCCGAATATTCGCTCAACTTCATCTTTCAGATTCTGTAAAACTTCCTCACTCATGCTCATATGTCAATGGTTAGGCAATCGTTGTTTAAAAATTCAGGGCAGGAATTCAGGGCAGGAATGTTATAGGTCAATTTTTTCATTTTCACAGTTACGGGACTTGAAACCTAGCTTGTTTGTTCGGCTAATACATGCCGTACATTTTTTAATATGCCTCATCAGGAGCACTTTCTTTTGTTTCAGGACAAAGCTTACGGTACTAACAATCACCTCGGAGAGCATAAGCTTGCTCTATGTATTGACGAATTTACCTTTGTTAAATTTTATTATGTTTAGTTCGTCAGGATGTATCGTAACGACCCGACTAAACATGGCAGTTTCCAATGATCATGCCGATCAATAGGGAACAGTAGAAAATAAGGGGAGGATGAAGATAGAGGCGGTTCTTCCAGGAGTAGATTCCAGACTTTGTGGTATACGAATATAACACTAAAATTTTACAGTGAGGTCATTTTATTGATCGGGTGGAGCACCTGGTTGAACAGCGGCTAATTGGTTATTTAAGAATGTAAACCTGGTCCCCAAACATTTGTAGAACCCTGGCACCAGGCCGGTAATTGCAAAATTTTTGCATACTCAAACGGTGGAACCGAGTAGGAAGAAACAACATTGAACAAAATATCGATATTTTTATTGTTTGTAGAGTCGCAAGATCTGTTTTACGTATTTGCTACCAAAAATCACCGATCATGAGTTGGATTATCCTGATTATCGCGGGCTTGTTTGAAGTCGCTTTTGCATCGTGCCTTGGCAAGGCCAAAGAAACTGAGGGGACTGCTGCATACTGGTGGTATGCAGGATTTTTCGTTTCGTTGACCATTAGCATGCTTCTGTTGATGAAGGCTACGCAAAGTCTTCCGATAGGTACGGCATATGCGGTGTGGACCGGAATTGGTGCAGCCGGGACAGCTATTGTTGGCATTCTTTTCTTTAAGGATCCGGCTAATTTCTGGAGAGTGTTTTTCCTGATGACCCTGATTGGTTCTATTGTCGGACTGAAGGCAGCTTCACAATAAGAATGGCCGGGGTGTCCGGCTGTCCGTGGTGAAGAGGAGGATTAAGTAATGATACGGTCATTATATAAATAAAGATTGCCATACCATGGCTGTGTAAGGTACAGCGAAGTGCAGAATAAATTTTTCTTTCACAAAACGAAAAAACAGTTGTTTGAAAAAGTTTTTCACCTATCTTTGCCCTCCCAAAATAACTACTTCTTGTAGAAATGAGGGAGTTGGATCGGTAGTTCAGTTGGTTAGAATGCCGCCCTGTCACGGCGGAGGTCGCGGGTTCGAGTCCCGTCCGGTCCGCAAAGGCTCTGAGTAATCAGGGCCTTTGTTATTATATGCCATTTTACGTCTACGTCATACAAAGTCTGCACGACAAATCGTACTACAAAGGTTACACCGAAAACCCAACTCTTCGGCTTATAAGGCATAATAACCGCGAGTCAACATATACTTCGGGCAGGGTTCCGTGGGTTCTTGTGTATGTTGAGCAACTTGACAGCAAGACACTTGCTCTAAAGCGCGAGAAGACGTTGAAGAAGTACTCACATGATCAACTTCATAATTTGATCGGAACGTCGAACAATATTGTAAATCGGTTCCGGTAGTCAGCTGGTTTGAATGCTGCCCTGTCATCCCCACCGATGGTGGGGACGGGTTCGAGTCCCGTCCGGTCCGCAAAGGCTCTGAGTAATCAGGGCCTTTGTTATTATATGCCATTTTACGTCTACGTCATACAAAGTCTGCACGACAAATCGTACTACAAAGGTTACACCGAAAACCCAACTCTTCGGCTTATAAGGCATAATAACCGCGAGTCAACATATACTTCGGGCAGGGTTCCGTGGGTTCTTGTGTATGTTGAGCAACTTGACAGCAAGACACTTGCTCTAAAGCGCGAGAAGACGTTGAAGAAGTACTCACATGATCAACTTCATAATTTGATCGGAACGTCGAACAATATTGTAAATCGGTTCCGGTAGTCAGCTGGTTTGAATGCTGCCCTGTCATCCCCACCGATGGTGGGGACGGATTCGAGTCCCGTCCCGGCGCAACCGCGTTGAATGAGTCAGGGCCTTTCTCACTATATTGCATGTTGCGTTTACGTCATATAATATTTCCGCATAAAACAGCTTAATAACATCACAATTTGCAACATGTCAAAAATTATAACCATCACATTCAACCCGGCTATTGATAAGAGCACCACAGTGCCTGCGTTAATACCTGAAAAGAAATTAAGGTGCACTACCCCGGTTTATGAGCCGGGCGGTGGGGGCATTAATGTGGCAAGGGCTATAAAAAAACTCGGAGGACGGGCAACGGCCATTTATATGGCCGGGGGCTATACTGGTAATGCATTTACGCAATTGCTGAATAAGGAAGGTATAGATTCAATAGTATCGCAAATAAAAGAAAATACAAGGGAAAACCTTATTGTGGTCGACACCTCAACAAACCAGCAATATCGTTTTGGAATGCCTGGTCCATCCGTCCTTGAAGATGAGTTAGAGCAGTGCCTGGCACATATCGAAAATGTCACGGACGCAGGTTACATTATAGTAAGTGGCGCTTTGCCGCAAGGTGTACCGGCTGCTGTGTATTCAAGGATTGCATTAATAGCACAAAAGATAAATGCAAAGCTGATTGTTGATACATCCGGTGATCCTTTAAAAGAGGCGGTGCAGGCAGGTCTGTATTTAATTAAGCCCAACCTCGGCGAGCTGAGTTCATTGGTGGGTAAAGAAGATCTGCATATTGAACGGGTGGATGATGCAGCGAGGGAAGTAATAAATAAAGGAAAATGCGAAGTGGTAGTGGTGTCAATGGGCGCGGCGGGAGCCATGCTGGTTACCAGAGATCTTGTAAAGCACATAATGCCCCCGGCCGTCAAAACAAAAAGTACAGTAGGCGCCGGCGATAGTATGTTGGCAGGCATCGTCTTAAGCCTTGCACAAAACAGAGGCATTGAAGAAGCTGTACAATATGGTGTAGCCTGTGGCACAGCCGCTACCATGAATGCAGGAACTGAATTATGCAGAAAAGAAGTTGCAGACCATTTATATAAACTGATAACAGGCAGATAATTTCGAAGTATACTTCTCCCGTCAACCCGAAACAGGAAACACCCATTTCACTAGTCCGCCATGGACTTCTCAAATCTTTTCCTTTTGCAAGAAAGGCAGTATACATCAGCCCCCGAGAATGGTACAGTTGTATCCCGTAACGGATTTGTTGGCCGAAACGGATGAATGTACGTTATGTTAAGTTCCTTTGGTCTAAGTATTTAGTTTTTTTCTTATTTTTATTGAATCCGGTGATTAGCCTAACGTTACCCGGCATCCTACGGAATAAAAGATTCGGTATTTTCCTTTATGGTGGATCAGTTAAGGAAGACATCAGGGAAATACGCTAACCACCCTATGAACATTCTTTATTATTAGGACATGAACTCCCTAACAACGGGAAGGCTTCGATGATGTAGATTAGTTAAGCTTTCATAATTCGTTATTTTTTCTGGCGCCCGAGAATTGTCTCTGTCACCATGTTTTCAGATCGGTGATGTCGAGAGCATGCGTCATAGTCAAAGAATTGTTTATAAAGCAAAACAGAAATTTATGTCAATTGAAACAAAACGTCAATCGGACCACCCCCCTGGCATAACCGATGACGAGATCCGCGCCATTGCTAAAGAAGCATATATCTATGGCTTTCCTTTGGTTGATAACATGCGCATCCAATACGCATATTTCGTGGATAAGGGTAATCCGGAGTATAAAGGACCGCGCAACAAAATATTCAATATTCCACGTGTCTATACGCCCGATGATAAGGCGATTCAGACACCGAACTCGGACACGCCATATTCATGGATCGGGTTGGATCTACGCGCGGAACCAATCGTATTTACAATCCCTGCAATTGAAAAAGAAAGATATTGGAGCCTGCAACTAATCGACCTTTATACGCACAATTTTGATTACTTAGGTTCACGTACGACTGGTAACAGCGGAGGCAGTTTCCTTGTTGCTGGCCCCGATTGGCATGGAGAAACGCCTCCGGGAATAGCTAAGGTTATTCGCTGTGAGACTGAACTTGCCTCTGCGCAATTTCGTACGCAGCTTTACAATGCCGGCGACCTGGAAAATGTGAAGAAGATCCAGCAGCAATACCTGGCTCAACCACTTTCCGTCTTTCTCGGGCAACCAGCGCCTGTTACAACTCCCGCTATCGATTTTCCCCGGGTACTGACTCCTGCTGAGCAAAAAACATCGGTCAGATTTTTCGAGCTCCTGAACTTTTATCTAAGGTTCTGCCCAACTCATTCATCCGAAGTAGAACTTATGAAACGGTTTGCACGGATTAATATCGGGCGGGGCAAAGTCTTTAATGCAGTTGAATTATCAATTAAGGTACGCACAGCCATTGAAGCGGGCATAGCGGATGCATGGGCGGCGCTTGATGAATTCAAACGTACTATGGTTGATACTGGCATACGAACGGCCGCCGATGGTTTCGGCACCCGTGAATTTCTAAAGAATGATTATATCGGTCGGATGTCTTCAGCAGTGTTAGGTATCTATGGTAACTCGGCCGCAGAAGCATTATACCCGGCTTACTTCGTTGATGCTGAAGGCCAGCCGATGAACGGTTCAAACCGGTATGTACTACGCTTTCCGGCGGGCAAATTACCGCCAGTGAATTCGTTCTGGTCACTGACTATGTACCAGATGCCGGAAAGCCTGCTCGTTGCCAATCCACTGAATCGATACCTGATCAACTCGGGGATGCTATCTGAACTTAAGCGCGACGCTGACGGTGGTATCACTCTGTATCTCCAATATGAGTCGCCAGGCAAAGAAAAGGAATCGAACTGGTTACCTGCGCCTGCCGGTGTATTCATTGTAATAATGCGGCTGTACTGGCCAAAGGAGGAGGCATTAAACGGCGCGTGGAAAGCGCCTAAACTTGAGAGACAAAGGCAAAGCTAAATAAATCAAAAGTAAGGACATGAAAACAGAATCGAATACACAACTGGTACCCGTAACCGCTGAGAACTTCGTTCGTGCCGAGTCTGATTTGTATTTCAATGGAATTGTGAAAAATGGGGGTTTCGGCAAGTTTGATCACACCCGCGAACCGGCACCGCTCGATAAACAAACGGTGATCCGTTTGAACCGCGACACGGTCTATTCAGCAGCCATATTTGACCTGGAAGCTGCGCCCGTGACGATCACAATGCCTGATCCCGGCAAACGTTTTATGTCGCTTCAGGTGATAAATGAAGATCAATATACGTTTGGTGTTTTTTATGGCGCGGGAACTTATACCTTAGACCTTGAAAGCGTGGGTACGCGTTACGTGGTTGCTGCGGTACGAACACTTATTGATCCGTCCGATCCGGATGATGTCAAAGAGGTACATGCACTGCAGGATAGTATAAAGGTGGCACAGGCAAAACCCGGATCATTTGAAATACCCGCGTGGGACCTGGCGAGCCAGAAAAAAGTCCGCGATGCGCTGTTGATCCTGGCAACAACCCTGCCCGATACGAACCAAATGTATGGTCGAAAAGAAGAAGTGGACCCCGTTCGGTTTTTAATCGGCGCAGCCAACGGTTGGGGTGCTAATCCGCCAAAGGAAGCGCTGTACCTGAATATCGTGCCTGGCCAGAACGATGGCAAAACCATCTATCGTCTCAATGTAAAAGAAGTTCCTGTGGACGGCTTTTGGTCGATTAGCATTTATAACCAGGAAGGCTATTTTCAACTTAATGATCAGAACATGTATTCGCTGAATAACATCACGGCAAAAAAAAATGCTGATGGATCGGTAACGGTGCAGTTTGGCGGTTGTGATGGCAAAGTCCTAAACTGTCTTCCCATCATGCCAGGCTGGAACTACATGGTGCGATTGTATCGGCCACGCCCAGAGATTTTGAACGGAACCTGGCACTTTCCAGAAGCTCAACCAATGAGTTAATTTTTAATACAGTAGCCAAATTTGTTATCTTTAAAACATCAATAATAGCATCCTGCCTAACGGCTGCTGGTTGTCACTCATATTCTTTCCAGGTAAAAGAGTAGCCGCCGGTTAATTGTTGAATGGTTTGTCGCGGCACGGTGGGTAATATTAACCGCAATGATGCCTGTAGCTGATGATTCATCCACGGACACAGGCAAAAACATCGACACTTAAATAGTTATCGATATGAAGAGGATCCTATTCGTTCTTGCAATTTTATTCGTGGTGTTCTCAATGACTTACTGCGGTAGCACCCAACGTACAGCCGCATCTGCGAACGCCCTGTTCCGCGATAAATGGAAGCTTAAGGAACTGGAAGGCCAGGTGATACCCGATTCAACAAGATCCAGTTTTGAGTTTAGTGAGGGTAATATATCAGGGAATACCGGTTGTAACCAATTATCCGCAGGTTTTATGCCCGGTAGAAAACAAACGATCACATTTACGCCACAAGCGGTGACTAAGATGGCTTGCCCGGACGAAAAGGCGGCAGCTCTTGAAACAAAATTTTTGGATGCGCTGTCAAGATCTACCAGGTGGAGCATGAAAGGGAGCGAATTATGGCTGGGGAACGAAGATACTACCCTGATTAAACTGAGGCCGCTTTAGATGTTCTGCAAGTCAGCTTTGATTAACCCGCAAAAAGATGTATGCTTAGCCAGCAGTTTGTTAACTGCACTAAATTATTGTTATCAATAGAAAGACGTGGCTGCAAATGGTTCCATCTGCATTTTCCTTATGGTGACACCAGATTGGTACATCCGTATATCAAAGATGGCTTCTGAAATACTTTCAGGCCTGCACGCTATACATCAAATCAGAAACCTTAATAAGGATATCAGATACCCTCACGAAATTATGTTATAACTAAATCAGTAGTAGCGAGAGGCAATGACGACAATTTTGATTAAATTCAGTTAATATCCCGGTTGTGGGCGATGCCACTCTTCAGGCAAATCATATTAACAAATCCACAAATGATCAAACTATTCATCACTTCCCTCCTGATGTTGACATTATCGGGACAAACCTTTTCACAGACTCCGAAATATGAAGTTTATGCGTTGAGGTTCGGTGTAATGAGTAACGGTAAGCCGCTTCCGTTATCCATTGCGGTCTTGAATGCACCCAAAGACGAAACGGTAAAAGGCGATTTTATTATATGGTTGATAAGAGGAGATAATGGTAGAAATATTTTAGTCGATGCAGGTTATATCGGTGATATCGAAGAAGGGAAAAATTTTGGCGTTGTCAATTATGTGCGGCCGGATTCTATGCTTATGAAGCTGGGTGTAAAACCTACTGAGATTACCGATATTATCATAACACATGCACATTGGGACCACATCGATGGTGTCGACCTTTTTCCGGATGCACAAGCCTGGATGCAAAAGGAAGATTTTAATTATTATGTAGGTGCGATGTGGCAAAAAGACGGACGAGCCGACGGCTTCAATAAGAGAGATGTACTAAAAATTGTTAAGCTGAATTTATCAGGTAAATTAACGCTGGTTGACGGAGATAATAAAGAAATCATTCCGGGTATTGTTGTATATACAGGCTCCAGGCACACTTTCAATTCTCAATACGTACTCGTTAAGTCGGGAGTGGATAAAATAGTTATTGCATCGGATAATGCATATACATACTATAATATAGAACAGGTAAAGTCGGCGCCGGCTAAAAGCACATTTGATACTACAGCATATGCACAGGCAATCGCACGAATGAGAACACTTGCTTCGGATATTAAGTATATCATTCCGGGACATGACGATCTGATGTTCTCAAGATTCCCGACAATAAGCGAAGGTATTATTAAGATAAAATGATACGGTGCCGCACTGCCACAAAAACCAGTACTCCACAAACAAGCAAACTCATGTGGAGGGATTTAAACAAAAATTATAACCTAAATGCAACCCTGAAAAACTATAAAGGGAAGTGTATTGTGATAAAACCGCGACAAGACATCATACCCGAGGAAATGTCTTACCAGATCAAAGAAATTTTGCCGCAAACTAAATTCATCATTATCGAACAATGCGGGCACTTCCCTGACATGGAAAAGCCAAAAGAATTCTTCCCCATTCTGAAACAGTCATTAAGCAACTAACTTCTGTAAAAAAAGGCATTAGCTAATTATATCGTCAGATTAGTGTCATATATCAAAGACCCGCCCGAGCGGCTCTACAAAATTGTCAGCATATTAAAGTGTTACCGTCAGAGATATATTTGCAAAAAATATTCCTCAGTGTTGCCCTGATGGGCTTACCGTATTTTTAAAGAAAAGAGACTTTAAATGAATGATCCCTCCATCATTAGTCAAAAAAATAAATCAACTGCCCCTGATAAAGATTTATCTGATCTCGCGAAACTATTTCTTAAGTTAGGCTTCATTGGTTTTGGAGGTCCGGCTGCGCATATAGCTATGATGCAGGAGGAAGTAGTAGTAAGGCGAAAATGGATGACCGAGCAGCACTTTATTGATCTTATCGGCGCCACAAATTTAATTCCCGGGCCCAATAGCACTGAACTTGCCATTCACATTGGTCGTGAAAAGGGTGGTTGGAAAGGGCTTATAGTAGCCGGCTTATGTTTTATATTACCTGCTGTCCTCATCACCGGCACATTTGCATACCTCTATGTTCGTTATGGAACCCTGCCAGCGGTTCATCCTTTCATTTATGGAATAAAACCCGCTATCATTGCTGTGATTATCGCGGCGGTTTTTCCGCTGGCGGGACGATCCCTAAAAACGTTGCGGCTATGGATCTTCGGAGTGATAGGCCTGACGCTTCATTTGTCAGGACTTAGAGAGGTTTACATCATTTTTGGGGCGGGTTTGATAGCCATACTATTTCATTTATTGGATGGAAAGTTTGGAAAAAATCGATATTCCTTCTTCCCGCTTTTTCTATTACAAATACCTGGAAGTACCTGGCTTTCTATCTCCCATCTAAAGTTATTCCTGGTGTTCCTGAAAATAGGTGCTATACTTTATGGCAGCGGTTATGTTCTGTTTGCATACGTTGAAAGCGAGTTGGTGGCTAAAGGAATAATTACCCACCAGCAACTGACAGATGCTATTGCGGTTGGACAGTTCACACCAGGTCCTGTGTTTTCGTCAGTAACATTTATTGGCTACCTGGTGAATGGCTACATGGGAGCAGTTGTTTCAACCATTGCCGTATTCCTGCCTTCATTCCTCTTTGTGGCGCTGTTAAATCCACTGGTCAGACGAATGAGGAAGTGGCCTGCGTTTTCAGCTTTTCTCGATGCAGTGAATGTAGCCTCCATTGCGGTCATCTTAGGTGTTTGCTTTGAATTAGGTAAAACCACATTTACTGACTGGAGGTCAATCCTGATAGGAATAGTCAGTCTGTTATTAATCATAACTATAAAAAAAATAAATACGGCCTTCATTGTATTGGGAGGCGCCCTGGCAGGTTACCTATTGACCCATGTTTAGGTACATTTCAGGTAGAAATTCTTAGTCGAATAAAGAAAGCCCGGAAGTACTGCACAGTGGAGGTTGAATAGATAGAGAAACTTGAACTTTACGCAATATCCGGTCACTTTCGCCTTTGCCAGTTTGATTTGTTCATGTACACTTATATGAAACATAAAGTTTCGGTATTTGATCGCTTAGAACAGTTGTTGCCACGATCATTCAAATAAAGTCAATAACTAACTTTAACTGTAAAAGGCTGGTGTACCTGTTTGAAGGGAGCCTGCCAGCTCTACACTAACTGAACAGCCATGATACAGCCCAATGAGATGAGTCTTGGTCTTGCAATGAAGATTGCAAATGAAGTTATTACAAGTACTTCAAATGTCTGGAACATACTTGTTGCCGCAGAAGACGGGAACCTTAATGCAGTCAGGCAACTTGCAGGCGATTGCCCTGAACTGCTGTTTGCAAAATACAACTACGCACCACCGATCCATTTTGCTGCCCGTGAGGGGCATACGGGGCTGGTAGCTTACCTGCTGCAGCAAGGCGCTTATGACCCTTCAGACAAAAGCTATCCATTCCAGGAATCGCCGGCGATAATAGCTATGGAGAGAGGATATCAGGAAATCGCTGATGCACTGAATTCCTACCCCGCATCAGCGCAACGTTATCATTTAGAAAACGGAATAATCGATTACAATCGGACGAAATTGCAACAGGCGTTTGAAGAGACAGTTGACCGCGACGATGTGCAAGAAGCTAAAAACATGCTGCAACGCAATCCCGAATTTGCTAAAGATGAGACGTATTTCTGGGGAGAGGGTATCCTGCTTTTCGCTGCAAAACAAAATAACCGGGAGATGATTGATCTCCTGCTGCGTTACGGGGCAAGCGTTCCGAAAATTTTGAAGTGGGCGCCTGCCTATTATTTCGAACACCTGGAAGGAACAAAATACATGATGGAAAAGGGCATGGATCCTAACACAATGAGTTGTCACCGGGTAACGATACTGCACAATATGGCCCAGAAGGGAAATCTTGAAAAAGCGGAGCTGCTTATCAGGTATGGAGCCCAGCTGGATCCAGTCGATGAGGAGTACAAATCAACGCCACTCGGTATGGCCGTTAAATGGGGTCAAACGGAAATGGCCAGGTATCTTTTAGAGCAAGGCGCCGACCCAAATAAAGCTGGCGCAGACTGGTCAACTCCCCTGGCGTGGGCGAAAAAAAAGAATCACCAGGATATTGAGGAAATGCTGTTGAGATCCGGGGCGGTGCATTAGTCCGCGAGAGACAGGCTTTCGGCCATATTCAAGCCTATAGGAATATCAGACATCAACATCAAAACTTAATTATAGCGGTCCAGTGTAACAGTTTAAAGACCAATTGGGTTTGTTTATAAACATTGAATTCAAGCTCCCTGCCACCACGCATCACTTCAAGGTGGCTGCTCCAACATTACAGATGGTAACCTGGATGAGCCGCATTTACCAACATTGTTAACGGGCGAATCCGCCGACAAGCAGGCCAACGATGGCGCATATCCGATAATCAAGGGGATAAAACTGAAGACCGGTGTTTCTTTGACCCTTGCGCACTGGATAACTTTGCCAGGATATTGTCGGGTTAATTCCACATTCCCATACTATACTATTAATAAGAGAAATGGTGGATTAAATTTCATCATTCAACGTTGTTTAACCGTTAACTGGCCGCAAATAACCTAATTGTCTGTCGATTGCAATAGTTTTATAAGAATGTACTGAGTAACAACAATAGCAAACATATTTTCGGTTTCAACACCAATTGAAAGGGGATAAATCAAATTTTTTCAAACAACACTTTAGTTACAGACAATGTGATTGCAGTAAAAAATTGAACAAAATGATGACAAGAATTATCTCGTCAGTTAAGATGAGACCCTGGCTATTACTTTCTCTCTTTTTAATCCAGGCCTTAAGTGGCAGCGTGTTCGCCCAACAGGTAAATCCGAAGGACACAACTGTCCTTCCAAACGGTACCGATGGTATGGTATTTACCCCCCGGAAGGCAGATTCAACCTATATAAGAGTCAAGAGCGATTTGCCCTGGAACGAATTCACAGGTTTATATTCAACTTTCAAAATCGGGGCGGGTTATATCGGTGATGTTGTAACGCATATCAAGGATGATGTGTTTAATAAACAGATGGACTCATTGGGACTTGATGTGAAACCTGCATTTCAAACAAGAGATTTTCGCATTTTGGGCAGTGGCCGGTTCATGAGGAGCAAAAGATACCTTGCTTATAAATTCGCTTACATGTATGATGGCGACCGGAAGGTATGGATGATCCGGGAAACGGGTATAACGATTGGCGCTCCTGAATTAAATGGAACATTTTTTGTCGGACGTACCAAGGAAGGATTTTCCATGATAAAGGTTATGAATGGTCACTCAGGACTTACCAACGAAAGGCAGATGACCCTGGATCCAATCCCGATACTCGCAGACGGCATTAAATATTTTGGATACTTCCCGAAATCAAAAACATTCGTGAATCTTGGAGCTTTCAATGACGTGCTATCCAAGGGACAGTCCTTTTCCACTTTCCGTTGGCAATATGTTGCCAGGGCCGGATGGATCCCATTTAACAATGCTGAAAAACAAACCGTGCTGCACATAGCGGGTAACTATCAATATGGAAAAACGACGGCGGGTAAGTTTACAGTAAGATCTCGTCCCGAATCTAACCCAACGCCCCAATTGATAAATACTGGTGAATTTCCTGCAGATCGTTCAAGTAGCGTAGGAGCTGAAATTTATTACAGCAACAAACGCTTTATGATTGGCTCCGAGGTTATTCAACATCATTTTTATGCTGATAAATCTGCAAACCATAAGTTCCAGGGCGGGAATGTAGTGGTCAGTTTCTTCCTCACGAACACTCACCGGCCCTATTACACCCAATCAGGTAATATCTATGGATTTGTGCCCGTAACAAAATCAGTCTTCAAAGGAGGCCTGGGTGCTATAGAACTTGTGCTTCACGCTTCCACATTTAATCTGAACGACGGCAACCTCAAAGGAGGAAAGTTCACCCGCTTCACTCCGATGATCAACTGGTACATGTCGCGCATCATGCGAATGGAATTCATTTACGGGTATGGGATCCTCGACAGGCTGGAGATGAAAGGTAAAGTGCAGTTCTTCGAAAGCAGGATACAGTTTAGTATTTTGTAATCATCTCCTGGCTGGTCTTCCGGTAATTTTCACACCTATGCTAAGATTGAATCAACAATTTGATGGATCTTTCGGATTTCTAAAGCTTAGAAGCCTTGCATGCGTTTGGTTGAGGAGACAAGTCGTTGGAGGATTTTAATACTCAAACGTTTCGTAATGCTTTACGTTCTCCTCCATCTCCAGTAGATATTGCTCATCGCCTTCATAATATTTCGCCTTTTCATAATCTTCTCCCGCGAACAATTTGATGCTCTCATAAGAATCCCATTCCGTAACAGTCATGAAATGACAGATGTCTCCTTCAATCCGCCGCAGGAGTCGGACGGACAGATTTCCTTTTACCTTTTTATAGTCTCTGAGACCTGTATCTTCTATAAAACGAAGATATTCATCTGCATGCTCAACTTTTGTTCTGCCGTGCCAGGTCCGCGTAATCTTCATATTCCGAATTTATTTACTCATGTACATCCACCGAAAATACAAAGACAAGCCGACTTATAATGGCATCATGCCATTATAAGTCAACTTGTCTATTAACGAAAACCGAAACAAAACCGGCACGTTATAGCACCAGTCAATTGCTCCGGATGGTGAGCCATTAAGACCCGTTTTCTGACAGCTCTTTCAACTTATCCAGGGCTTTTGGCCATGCATCTAAAAAGTAATTCTCGAACTCCTTTGGGATGTCTGCGCCACTCAGTGTGACCTTTAGCTCTGTTCCACCATTTGACTGTTGCAGTGTATAATTTTCCATTGCACCGGCCCATTGTCTTGCTTCCTCACTTTCGAGGTCTTCTACGCCCTTCTGTACAACACCCAAATGTTTAATGGACATAAATTCATTGGGAACCTTATCAGCCACCAAAGAAACCATGCCTGAATTGCTGCCATCGACAAACAACACCTTGCTTCCTTTCTCCCAGTCTGTCACCGCCATGGATCCCTCTGAAAAGGGTGCGGTCCATTGACGATAGGTATCGTCATTCCACAAAACTTTCCATACTTTTTCACGTGGAGCGTGAATCGTTTTTGTAAATTCCATAGTTTATAGTTTTAAATACAGGCCAAAGGTCTCCAGACTTTTTTATATTAAGGTGTACCGAAAGTGACAATTTGAAGGGGTAAATGCGACATTGTCAACCAGTCTTTGTTGAAAGTGTAATTATTTATTGAGCCAGGTATCAGTCCCCGATTTTTTTAGAATGTCCGGGAATTTTAGTTCATAACTTCGTCCCCCGCTGGATTGCCAATCTTAAAATGATCAGTCATACAAACCGATAGGATTAATTTATGTGGAACAAGACTAAAGTAACAGAAATGTTGGGTATTGAATACCCGATCATGCAGGGCCCATTCGGTGGAAATTTTTCGACCGTTGAGTTGGTTGCTATTGTTTCTAATGCAGGCGGAATAGGCGGCTATGGCGCATATACGCTGAGTCCGCATGAGATCATTGAAGTAAATGATAAAATCAGGGCAGCCACCGATAAACCGTATAACATTAATTTATGGGTTTCGGACCATGACTTACCAAACGGCACCGTCAGCGATGAAGAATATGAAGCAGTTAAGAAAGTGTTTCAGCCCTATTTTGATGACGCTGGAATTCCGTTGCCCGAAAAACCTGGTCCTTTTCAATCCAGGTTTGAAAACCAGGTCCAGGTGATCCTGGATATCCGGCCTAAACTATTCAGTTTTGTATTTGGTATACCTTCTCCTGATATTTTAGAACAATGCAGAAAGTCTGGTATCAAAACTGGCGGTGCAGCTACCACATTAAAGGAAGCGATTGCCCTGGAAGAAGCAGGTGTAGACCTGATCATTGCTTCGGGATTTGAAGCCGGCGGTCATCGTCCATCATTTCTGGAACCTGCGGAACAATCCCTGACAAGTGGCTTTGTATTATTACAACTAATCCGGGAAAAAGTAAAGATCCCCGTTGTTGCTGCCGGGGGCATTGCCGATGGCCGTGGCGTGGCAGCGGCATTGATTTTAGGTGCGCAGGCAGCACAGGTAGGCACAGCATTTCTGGCGACTGACGAATCAGGTGCACTACCTGTGCACCGTAACATGTTGTTATCCGGATCATCTAAGTCTTCAACATTATCGCGGGCATTCACGGGCAGGCTCGGCCGGGGGATCACGACCACCCTAGCTCAGGATCTCACCGGCAAAGAAAAATTTTTCTTACCATTTCCGTTGCAAGCCACTTTTATGTCATCATTAAGGCAGGCAGCGGTGGACAAACAAAAATGGGATCTGCTGCTTTTCTGGGGTGGGCAGATTGCCCCGGTTGTCCGTCACACCAAAGCAGCCACATTGATGCAGTCACTCATTGATGAAACATCTGCGATTATGAATCGTTAAGCAACTTGGGAATCATTTCTGCAACTTCGCAATCATTCTCAATTAACGGCGGATACCACAGTTGCTGCAGAAGATTGCAACAATAATTCCTTAACCTTTGTTTTGATATACCCATTCGCAAAATATGGATAGATGTTTTTTCCGGGACAGGATGTCTGAGTACTATTATCGCGATGCGTTGAAATGGTGTCCGGGGAAATTGAATATTTTTGGCAGAAGTGTGCAATGAGACGCGTCAACACATCCAGCAGTTGCGGATTCAACTGCTGTTGCTCGTAATTACCAAGGAAACAGATCAGCAAATGACCAGAGGGATCAAATTCCGTATTGGTTTCACCCACAGTGTTTACGTTTCTACCTTCATATACCGTACCGTCGGCAGCAATCAGGAAATGATAAGGCACATCTGTCCAGTTGCGGTCCTTGCCCATACTCCAGACCTGGATGTTCTTTAACCTTTGCCCGCCGTCAGCAGAGGAGTCGAGCACCTTCCCTCCCTCATGATGAACAGTGATCCGAACCGGTACCTGTTGTTTATAAGGCCTCGCTTCATTGGCCTTCCATCCGGACCTTGGTACGATGGCCACCAGGTCAGGATGCAACGTCTTAACAACACTTTCATTCCCCATACGATCAACAGCTGTTATGGCCACACTGTTGAGCTTATCTTTTCCCCGCAGCTTATTCAGCCTGAGCTGCCTGTCACCGCGATTTAAAATAGTATAGCCCTTCGTTTTACCATATTGATAATAAGCTACCCAGTGAAATACATCCTTTTCATTTGAATGTTTCCAGGTCAGGGTGACGGCATCTTCCTGTTGAACAAGATTGGAAACCGGTGCTTCGGGTGCTTTATTATCTAACCATGGACTCGCGGGAACCAGAGCCTGTTCCCGGTAAGGTCCTTCAATCAGCATCCTGGCCATGTTTGGATTTTTCGTAACAGAAGAAATGCTCCAGTGCACTACTCCGTTGCTTTTTGGAAGCATGCCCCGGGAGATCATGATTTGATTCAGGGTTTCGGTCGTCGATTTCGCACTGGTATCACGGCTAACGCTGATCCCCGGCCAGAGATGCCGTTTCATTTTGTTTTCATCGGACCACCAGCCAAGCAACACTGGAAAACTCTGTGGCAACCGGGAAACCGGCCAATAGAGCTGCGGAGAAAAATAATCGATCCAGCCTTTATTTAACCAGAGTTTCGCATCAGCATACAACTGGTCGTACTGATCAAACCCGGCAACAGAAGCAGGATAGCCCGGCCGCCAGATGCCGAAAGGACTCAACCCAAACTTGACATGTTTTTTCTCTGCTTTGATATTATCATACAGGCGATGAATAAAAGTATTTACACTTTCCCGACGCCAGTCGCCCCTTGCCAGTTTGCCACCTCCTGATCGGTACCTGGCAAAGCTTGCACTATCCGGAAAGTCGTCATTGCCATTATAAGATGGATAAGGATAAAAATAATCGTCAAAGTGCACACCATCTATATCATACCTTTTCACGATATCCATCACTACGGCTACGCCATGGTCCTGCGTTGCTTTTTGTGAAGGATCGAACCACCAATACCCTTCTTTGAGTTTTACAACTTGTTCCGGCATTCTCTTTACCATGGAGCTGTCACTCAGTGCACCTCCTGCCACATGATGTGCACGATATGGATTTAGCCACACGTGCAGTTCGAGTCCGCGCTCATGAGCCGCTTCTACCCAAAATGCCAATGGATCATAATATGGATCGGGTGCTTTTCCCTGTGTGCCAGAAAGATAATATGACCATGGCTCCAGCGAGCTCTGATACAACGCATCGGCCTGCGGTCGAACCTGGAATATAGCTGCATTGAAATGATGCTCTTTCAGGAAATCAAGTAATGCTATAGCCTCTTTTTGTTGTTCATCTGTTGAAAGACCCGGCTTACCTGGCCAGTTAATGTTCGCAACCGTGGCTATCCAGGCTGCGCGGAATTCTCTTGCCGCGCGGGCCTCCATAGGTGCAGCTGTACTTGCTGATCGCCGTCCAGAGGCACAGGAAAAGGTTATTGCACAAATACAAACTAACTGAATAAACCGGATCAGGCTGATATACATAGGCGGGAGTTGATGGATAAAAATACTTCAAACGATTAAAGGGTACAACTTCTAATTCATGTTCTATCCGGAATTCTCACTGAGTGTTTTTAGACAGGTTGCTCTGCAATGCAAAAAAGATTAACTTCTATTATCAGTGCTTTATCGGATTAACGCTATACGAACTTTACTGCTCTATAACCTGGTCTTGTTCAGAGCTTCCCACAACATATGATCGCATACCAGGTAAGGCTCAAACCGAAAACACTGAGCCGGGTGAGCAAAAAAGTAATCCGGAAATAGAAATAATGATGACATAGTTTTGTCCCTCAGTATCTTAACCATGACCCGCAAGTTTTTTCGCTCAAATGACAAAAAATTTTATCCGGATTATTCATCATCATTATATTTCTTATTAATTTTAAGAAAGATTAATGGCACCAGTTAATTTTCCTCTTGTCAATACCAGTCCCTATCCTGCTGATTTCTATATTCACATCTAACTCTCTTCGTACATGTGAATTCAACGAGACACATCATCCACTATCCATTCTTACACCTTTCTTCTGTTCTGGTTTAACATTCATACATAGTTTAAGGCATTTCATCCATTCAATAAAACAAAGGAGGTCTTTATGCTTAAACACTACGTATGGCGCTTGTCAGCCATATCCCTGATGATGGTCCTTGCCAGCGGTTGCAAGAAACATGAAGTCTGCGATGATTCGAAAGGAGCCCCGGCAACGGTGACGGTTTACGCCACCGGGTTAAATAACCCCCGTGGCCTCAAATTCGGACCGAATGGAAAATTGTATGTTGCCGAAGGTGGCCTTGGTGGTACAATGTCCACTGCGGGACAGTGTGAGCAGGTTCCTCCCCCCGTCGGACCGGTACTCGGAAGCCCTACAGGTGGCCGTATATCAGTGATTGGCACAAACGGGGGGCGGGCAACGGTTACAGACAAACTTCCATCTGCCACCAATGCCCTTGGTGACGTCGTTGGCGTGGGAGATGTTGCTCTTGTTGGCAATTCCCTTTATGCTTTACTCACAGGTGGGGGCTGTTCGCATGGAGTTCCCACAATTCCCAATGCTGTTATCAGGATCGGACCCAATGATACCTGGACGCCCATTGCAAACCTGAGTAAATTCCTAATGGAAAACCCGGTCAAGAATCCCAACCCTGGCGATTTTGAGCCCGATGGTGACTGGTACAGCATGATAAACGTGGGAAATGATTTTTATGCAGTAGAAGCAAACCAGGGTCAGCTTGTAAAAATTTCCTCCAACGGAACTGTTTCCCGCATTATAGACATCTCCGCCGCGAAAGGACATATTGTACCAACTGTGGTCGATTATCTTGACGGTAGCTTCTTTATTGGAAACCTCAATACTTTTCCGATTGTTAATGGTAGTTCGAAAATATATAAGGTCAGTTTAAGCGGCGACATACAGGAATGGGCCTCCGGCTTTACAACAATACTGGGTCTTACCCACGATAAAAAGGGCAACATGTATGTTTTAGAGAACACAGTCGGGTCGCAGTTTCCAGCACCTGGTCTCGGTCGGATCGTACGCGTTAACAAACATGGCCTTAAAGAAGTAATAGCTACCGGCTTTTCATTGCCGACAGGTTTAACCTATGGGCCCGATGAAAATCTATACGTTTCAAATATTGGCTTCGGTCCTCTCGCGATCGGCGGCGGCCAGGTACTCAAAGTAACGCTCAATAAATGTGGTTGCGATGATAAGGGAGACACTGATTAAAATAACTAATCTTGTTGAGACTGGCCCTGAGCAATCAGGGCCTTTCTTTTGTACCATACATCCACCGCAGCTTCAGCAACCCGGAAAAGTTATCCCAACTGGTGATCAAGAAAAACATGTCATTCATCAAATCATTTTCCAGGCAAGGTTGCTGTTACTGAATTTGTGACCGAACTATCTTAAAAAAAACCCGATAATGACTTCAACAACCAGCTTCGGAAACAAAGGAAAAAAAGTTTCGATTATCTCAACCGGTATCTTTTGGATCAGCTGCTGCTCCTGCCTGTCCCAAATCCCAAAGCCGCCAATCTTTGAGTCCGCTCCCGGCTCACCGGTTGCGATGAATTGCGGACCGGGAAACATCGTGGCTTCGGACCTGAACAATGATAACAAAGCAGATCTTATTATTACTTGTGGCCAAACACGCACATTAACGATATACGCAGGCAAAGGTGGTGGCAGGTTTGAGACTACGGCCCGCAGCAAATTAACCATGCGGGAGGCTCCGAACGAAATCGTGGTGAGCGATATGAATAATGATGGCAAAGCTGATATCGTCGTTGGTAGTCATGACAGTTACCGCGTTTACATCCTTAAGGGAGATGGTAATGGAAATTTTGATACTGCCTCACGTTCAACCGTCATCATGAGAAATGGCAAGGATCCACATACCCACGGACTCGGAGCTGCGGACCTTAACCATGATGGATTAGTGGACCTTGTGACTGCGAATAGTTCGGACCATGATGTCTCTGTAATGCTTCAAAATAAAGATGGAAGTTTTATTCCTGGTCCCGGCTCACCGTTACAGGTTGCTCTCTCACCTTATCCGCTCACCATTGGTGATGTTGACGGGGACAAACATCCCGATATTGTGTCCACTACCTCGGACCGCTCCAAACAGATAGTTACCCTATTACTGGGAGACGGCCGGGGTAATTTCAATCGCAAAGATATTCTGGTCCGTACGGCTAGTCCGTGGTATGTTGCCATCGCTGATATCAACAATGACAACATCGCGGACCTGGTGATGACTCACACCGAACGCAATGAACTGACTGTGCTCACAGGTAATAAAAATCGTGATTTTACGGAAGTGATCGGTTCTCCGTTTGATCTTGGTCACAGCGCATGGCACGTCGCAATCACCGATGTAAACGGTGATAAATATCCCGATGTCCTGGCAGCGGCTAATAACGGCGTTCGCGTAATGTTGGGTGATGGAAAAGGACTGTTTACGCATGCTCCAGGATCACCATTATTAACAGGTAAAGGTACCTGGCATCTTGACCTGGCAGATTTCAATGCCGATGGCCGGCCTGATATTGTGACCAGCAACCTCGAAAGCAAAAACGTTTCGGTTTTGCTGGCCAGGTAACAAGTCTCCATCCTTCAAAAAAATCTAAGCCAATACCGGTTTGTCTACCTTGCCCGTCGTAATCAGGTGAAATAAACTTTGATGAATAAGCATGCTCCATGAATTGGAACAGCTATCGAAACATTCAATGGAGGGATCAAGGCCAACATGTGTAAAGCGGAGTTGCGTTTTATTGTCAGACTCAGTTATTTCAAAAACGATCTTTGTACCTGTCCATTCCTTTTTATCCTTTGCATAATTAATTGCACTCTCCGTCACAAGCCACACTACCTTTTTGTTCGGGATCATTTCCACCACTCTTTGCGTCGATTCGTGAAATTCCTTGTATTGATAAGTAAATTCATCACCGACTTGTGATGACTTCCCTTCAATTTCACCCGACCACCAGTTCTGTGGATTCTTAAGTGCATTAAAGACCTGATCCGGAGATTGATCTACTACAATAGTTGTTGTAAAGTCCTGATTTTTCATCTTACAGTGTTTTATTGTTAAGCATATCACTAATATATTGTTAAGCGACTTTGCAAGTTGATGAGCTGTATTTACAGGAAACCTTCCTTAATAAATGGTGTCCTTGTATACCAGGCTAACCCAAATTTAAGACCGGTATCTGAATGCTGACGGGGACTATGAGACAGATTAGCGGGCTGTTTTAGACAAAATCGCCACGCAGGTGCCGCAACTTTTGTTTTTAATCGTAAGGCCTGCGTGCAAGGGTCCGGAATACCCGGTGAGGGTAACTAACAGTCGTTAGCCATAATAAAAAATAAGTCTATTAATTTTATGGACTATTAAAAAACCATTATGTTTGCAAATAAATAATTTAAAAATTTGCTATGCGTTCATCAAACTGGTGCGTTTCACGATGTAGTGTCTTACTCTTAACATTGAAAAAATAAGGTCTTACATTTTTTTTGCTTACATAGTCTACTAAATTGATAGACATACAACTTAACCGAAGTGGATACATCCAATCTTAAAACAGTGAAACGAATTTTATTATTATCCGGATTACTATTACCCATACTTACATTTGCCCAATTGAGAGGGCGCGTAGTTAATGAGGCCGGTTCTCCCTTACCATTTAGCACAATAGCAGTTAAAAACAACTCGAACGTCACCGTCGCAGATTCTGTGGGAGCCTTTTCGCTCGTTGTCACCGAAAACTTTCCATATACGCTGGTTATTACTTCTGCGGGATACGAAAGGCAGGAAAGAGTGATCAGGAACAGTACCACAAATGATATTGTCATCCAACTGCAGGCCCTGTTTCAGAGGGATACTGTTGTAATCACCTCGAGGCGCCGCCGCGAATTGCTACAGGATGTACCCATCCCGGTGTCAGTAGTGACAGGTGCCCAGGTGGAAGATGCGGGCGCATTTAATGTGAACCGGGTTAAAGAATTTGTACCGTCCGTACAGCTTTATACATCAAATCCGCGTAATACCGGAATAAATATCCGGGGACTTGGATCTCCATTCGGTCTGACCAATGATGGCCTGGATCCAGGTGTCGGTTTTTATGTTGATGGAGTGTTTTATGCACGACCCGCAGCCGCTACATTTGACTTTATTGATGTGGAGCGGATAGAAGTTTTGCGCGGTCCACAGGGAACTTTGTTCGGCAAGAACACCACATCAGGTGCGTTCAATATAACTACTCGAAAACCAAGCTTTACCCCGGCGGCCAATTTTGAAGTGAGCTATGGTAACTTTGGATATATCCAGGCAAAGAGTTCTGTCACCGGACCTTTGAGCAAGAAGTTTGCGGCAAGGCTTTCATTTTCCGGTACCCAACGTAATGGTCTTGTTGAAAATATCCGAACCGGAAAGTATACAAATGATATAAACAATCTTGGCTTTCGTGGCCAGATCTTATATAAACCTTCAGCTAACACTTCAATCATACTTGCAGCAGATGCGTCGCGTCAGCGTCCGGATGGATACGCACAGGTTGTTGCCGGAGTGGTGCAGACCAAACGTGCAGGTTATCGCCAGTTTGACGCCATCATTAAAGACCTCAACTATGCGTTACCTACATTAAATGCGTTTGACCGTAAGATCGATCATGATACACCATGGAACTCAGGCAATGAATTGGGCGGTGCTTCGATAAATGCAGAAACAAAGCTGGGACCCGGAACACTTACTTCCACCACAGCGGTACGCTTCTGGAACTGGGATCCTTCCAATGACCGCGACTTTACAGGCCTGCAGGCATTGGCGAAATCACAGAACCCTGCGGAACATCGCAACTGGTCGCAGGAAATACGGTACGCTGGTGAGTTATCGCCAAAACTGAGTGGGGTAATCGGCTTGTTTTATATTGACCAGGAGGTAAAGATCGATGGTACAGAAGAATCCGGTTCAGCTCAGTGGCGCTTCTCACAAAGTTCCACCAGCAGTCTTTGGAAAACACCAGGCCTCTTTGAAGGATATGGTATCTATACCAAAGCATCCATAAAATCCCAGAGTGCCGCCGCCTTCACCAATGTTGACTGGGAAGTGGTAAAGGGCTTGCACGTGTTACCGGGGCTGCGCCTCAACTATGACAAAAAAGACGTAGTGTATGACCGGGTTGCAGCCGGCGGACTTCAAACCACAGATCCTGCCCTGCTTGCTTTGAAGAACAGTGTATACACCAGTCAGGCTTATGTTGCAGACGCGGATGAGACCAACCTCACTTATCAGCTTACCCTTGCATACCGCCCAAATAAAAGGCTGAACACTTTTGTTACCTATTCTACCAGCTTCAAGCCGGTAGGTGTAAACGTAGCCGGCTTACCTACGGTCAATGGGGCACCCGCAACGGACCTGGCCGTAATAAAACCAGAAGATGTAAAGCATTATGAAGTGGGCATAAAGTCTACACCGTTTGATAACTTTACCCTGAACGTAACGGTACACAATACTGATATTGACAACTACCAGACGAATGTACAATCACCTGAGCTTGGCGTAAACCGGGGATATATTGCCAACGCTGAAGAAGTAAGGGTGCGTGGCTTCGAGGTAGATGCAAATTTCAGAACCCAAAAGCACTTTACATTCTTCGGAGCACTTGCTTATACTGAAGCCGAGTATCTAAAATTCACAAATGCACCGCTTCCCCTTGAAGAAACAGGTTCAACTGAAAACGGATTACAGCTGGCTTTCAAAGATATTTCGGGAGGTGTACTTCCAGGTATTTCAAAATGGGCCGGATCACTCGGATCGGAATACAATACGCCTGCCGCATTTTTTGGCAAACCTGGGAAGTTTTTCCTTGCATTGGATGGGTATTTCCGGTCATCGTTCTCATCCAGTCCGTCTCCATCAGCTTACCTGAACATCGATGGATATGCACTGTTCAATAGCAGGGTTGGTTTCAGAACAACAGATGGGCTGTCTGCTTTCATCTGGGTCCGTAATATGTTTGATAAAAATTATTATGAACAACTATTACCTGCGGGTGGCAATGCTGGTCACTATGCCGCGGTGCTTGGCGATCAGCGTACTTATGGAATAACCCTGCGTTATAACTTCCGCGAGTAAGAAAAATATTTAGTGATGATCACCCCTCGTGATACAACTTTATTACAATAGATAAGAAAGCCTGCAAAGTAAATTTTGCAGGCTTTCTTATTTGCTGACTGCTATGCAATGAACCTTATAACGTAAACTATTTTACGTCATGGCATTTGTTTTTTTCAGCTACACCTGTAACAGAAGCTATTCTACTTCATAGCCATGTAACAGCAGCTATTTTACCTCATAGCCATGTAACATCAGCTATTTTACCTCATAGCCATGTAACATCAGCTATTTTACCTCATAGGCATGTAATAGCAGCTATTCTACTTCATAACCATTTAATTAAATGCTTAAGGCTCGCTAAATTATGCACAGGTGCGAACACATCCACATGGGGCATGGCAGCCTGCATTCCCGCTGTATCGGGAGAAAACAGCCGGTAACCCGCCAGTGGATTTAGCCAGATTACTTTCTTAGATCTTGAGTGGATCAAATGCATACTTTTTGCCAACAACGGAACCTGGCCTGTATCCCAGCCATCGCTGAGAATGATCACTACGGTACGTTTATCCAGGAAGCGGGAATAACCGGTTACAAGGCTATGAAGGCTTTCACCGATTTTTGTTCCGCCGCCCCAGCTATTATTTTCTGAACTTAATTGATGAAGGGTTCCCGCAAAATCATGCTGTTTCAATATTCCACTGATGTGATGCAACGATGTGCTGAAAGCAAATGTTTCTATCCTGCTGAATACCTGCTGAAACGCAAACATAAACTGGAGCAGGAAAGACGAATATAATTCCATTGACTTGCTTACATCGCACACCAATAAAAGTCTGATCCTGTTGCGCACGGGTTTCTTAAAAGCAATACTAAGCAGTTCTCCACCAAGCCGCATGTTTTTTCGCAGTGTTCTCCTGATATCCGGACGGTTCACTTTGTCAGACTTTTTGTATCGCCTGTTAAGGTCTGCCGCAAAACGCCTGGATAACGCTTTTATACTAAGTATCAGCTCAGGTATTTCATCGGCAGGAACTAAAGAAAAATCTTTACGGGACAGATGCTCGGTAACACTATAAGATGCCATCTCCTCGGTTTCTTTGTTCTGGTTTCCGTTTAACCATGATTTCAGCGCCTTATATGAAGCGGCCTGGGTTGCTGGCTTAGCGACCGGTTTAGTTTCATGCTTTACTTTTGAGTCTATCGCTTTAGCTAACTCTTTCCAATACTCGTTAAATAGATGCTCAAATTCTTCTGATTCTTTCCGGCTTCCCGTTAATACGGCTTTTAGGGCCGATTTGAAGACCATTGGGTTTGTGAAATCAATGAAACGCAAGGCATCCAGGACCATTAATTCTCTGTCAACATTTATGGAGAAACCACGATACCTGAGAAACCGGCAAAATTGCACAATGTTTTTGGAGATGGAGGTATGCCGTGCTATCATTTATTAAATATTGTTGAATGGACCCCTGTTTTCTCCAGTATGTCACCCAGGGATGTTTGCACATGCCTTGTATCACGCCAGTCCTTTAATATTACTCCCAGGGTTTGTTCAATAATTGTTCTATCAAGATGATCAATATGCAGCGAAGACAAAGCCATGGCCCAATCCAATGTCTCCGAGATACCGGGACCTTTCTCGAGTTTGAGTGTACGCAGCATTTCCATAAACCGGCAGATTTGTTCAGCTAAGCGTGTATCGATGGAAGGGACTTTGCTGGTAACAATGGTCCATTCTTTTTCAAAATCGGGGTAGTCAATATAAAGGTAGAGACAACGTCTCCGTAATGCTTCAGATAGCTCACGGCTCCTGTTACCTGTTAAAATTACCTGTGGAATATGTGTTGCTTTGATAGTGCCGGTTTCGGGAATCGTTATTTGCCAGTCACTTAAAATTTCCAGTAAAAAGCTCTCAAATTCTTCATCTGCGCGATCAACTTCATCAATCAGTAGAACAGGTTTCCGGTGATGCGTAATTGCCTGCAACAACGGTCTTTTCATAAGGAACTCATCACTGAAAATGGTTTTTTCTTTTTCATCTACTGACTGCCCGTTGTGTTCGACCATTTTCAAATGCAACAATTGGCGCTGATAATTCCATTCGTATAAGGCATGCGTTGAATCAAGTCCCTCATAACATTGTAAACGGATAAGATCCGTTTGCATAGCGGTGGCCATCACCTTGGCAATTTCGGTTTTCCCTACCCCGGCCGGGCCTTCAATCAATAAAGGCTTATTCAGTTCCAGGGAAAGAAAAACGGACATACATACACTTTCATCACTTATATATCCCTGCCCGAGCAACATATTTTTTATATCATGCAGCCCGATGTTATGACTTTGACTACTATCCATCTAAAGAATTATGATCTCAGTGAAATTACTTCAAGGAGTTTAATGCCCGTTTCAAATACACCCTGGCTAAGTGTGTACGGTATTCTTCCGATGCGAAATTATCACTCAGTACATTAACGCCCTGCACCGCAGCTTTGGCCGAAGCTTCTATATTTGATTCGTCCAATGGTTTGCCGGAAACTTCCAGTTCTGCTGCGCTATCCCTGAACGGGGTTTCAGCAACTCCCGTAAATGCAATATTTGTTTTTTCGCCAGGGTAACGGAGCACCGCACACCCAACTATGGCAAACCTGGAAGCAGGATGAGAAAACTTCAGGTACACCATCTTAGAACCCGGCTCTGGCACCGGGATTCTTATTGCTGTAATGATTTCACCATCCTGGAGGCTGGTAGAAAACAAGCCTGTGAAAAAATCCGTGATTTTGATACTTCTTGTTCCGGCGCTACCCATTACATCCACAATGGCATCTGCAGCAAGCACGAGCGCGGGCCAGTCAGCAGCAGGGTCCGCATGGGCGAGACTACCTCCCATTGTACCACGGTTACGCACCTGCACGTCACCGATCATACCTGCAGCGTCCGCAAAAAAGGGAAGTTTTGTTTGGATGATATCATTGTTGCCTATATCATGATGGCTGGTACCTGCACTTATAATAATATGGCCATTCTCTTCTTTTATTCCTTTCAGAGATGGAATGCCGGCTATATCAATAAGTTTTGCCGGCTGGTTTAAACGAAGCTTCATTGAAGGCAGAAGGCTGTAACCCCCGGCAAGTAATTTACTTTGGCCGCCGGATAACGCTGCAATGGCGTCTTCAACAGTTTTTGCTTTTTGATATTCGAATGCGACTGGTATCATGGTAATGATTTAAGAGTTTTGCATAGCTTTCCACACGCGCTCACTTGTTAAAGGCATGCGGATATCTTTTATTTTATGTCCACCACTCCACAACGCATCGATGACCGCATTTACAACGGCCGGGGTTGACCCGATCGCTCCTGCTTCGCCGGCGCCTTTCACTCCAAGTGGATTGTGAGGACATGGCGTCACCTGGTGGGTGGTCTCAAACATAGGCAGGTCGTCGGCACGGGGAATACAATAATCCATATAAGATCCATTTGTCAACTGCCCGTTCGTGTCATATTCTGCACCTTCGAACAAAGCCTGTCCTATACCCTGCGCAAGCCCGCCATGAATCTGACCCTCCACGATCATTGGATTGATGATATTACCAACGTCATCAACTGCGATAAAGCGTTTCAGCCTGACTTCCCCGGTTTCTTTGTCTACTTCCACTACGGCGATATGACATCCGAAAGGATAAGTAAAATTGGTGGGATCATAAAAGGTATTGAAATCGAGCCCCGGTTCAAGGTCCTTCGGATAAACATGCGGAACGTAAGCGGTTAATGCAATGTCACCAAAGCCCACCGATTTATCGGTGCCTTTGACAGTGAATTTACCTGAGGCGAAGTCTATATCATCTGCATTGGCCTCCAGTTTATGCGCGGCAATCTTTTTCCCTTTTTCGATAATTTTTTCAACGCTTTTTACAATGGCTGTGCCACCCACGGCCAGACTTCGGGAACCATAAGTTCCCATGCCAAAGGCTACGCTGTCGCTATCTCCATGAATTATATCCACATCTTCCATTGAAATACCAAGTTTATCTGCTACTATTTGTGCGAAGGTGGTCTCATGCCCCTGTCCATGTGAATGGGACCCGGTAAAGACACTGACTTTACCTGTGGGCTGCACGCGAACATGTCCCACTTCGTATAACCCTGCCCTTGCACCCAGTGCACCCGCAACCGAAGATGGGGCGAGGCCGCATGCTTCGATATAGGTCGAGAATCCAACACCCAGGAGTTTTCCGTTCTCGGATGCCACTTTTTGTTCTTCCCTGAATTTTGCATAGCCAAGTATCTCCAGGCCTTTGGTGAGTACTCCATGGTAATTTCCGCTGTCATACTGCAGTGCTACCTGCGTTTGATATCCAGGTTGATTGACCCCATCAAATGGCGGGATAAAATTTTTGAATCGCAGTTCTGCCGGGTCCTTGCCCATCTCAAGGGCAGCGAGGTCTATCAGACGCTCGATCAGGTATGTCGCTTCCGGACGTCCGGCACCGCGGTACGCATCAACCGGTGTAGTGTTAGTAAAAACGGCAGTGAGATCAATATTGATCTTTGGAGTGGTGTACAGACCCTGGAGCAAGGTTCCATGAAGATAAGTTGGAACACAGGTGGAAAAAGTAGATAGATAAGCTCCGAGGTTTGCAAAGGTGTCTATTCGCAATGCCGTTATATTTCCATCCTTATCAAAGCCCATCTCGGCAGTCGTTATATGGTCTCTTCCATGAGCATCGAGCAGAAAGCTTTCACTTCGCTCGGAGGTCCATTTTATTGGACGTCCAATTTTTTTCGTTGCCCAGGTCAACAGGGCTTCTTCCGTATAGTGAAAGCCTTTACTTCCGAAACCTCCTCCAACATCAGGACTAATAACACGGACCTTATGTTCAGGTATACCCAACACAAATGCACACATCAATAGCCTGATAAGATGCGGGGCCTGCGTACTTGTATACAAGGTATACCTTTCGTTTGCCGCATCATAGGAACTGATGTAGCTGCGGGGTTCAATAGCGCTTGCGACCAGCCGCTGATTTACAAATTCGAGCTTAGTTACATGTGCTGCTTCTGAAATTGCCTGATCAACCTCTTCCCTTGGATTACCAAATGTCCAGTCAAAGCAAATGTTACCGGGCACATCATCGTGGACCAGTGAAGCGCCGGGTTTCGTTGCTTCCATCGCATTAACTACAACGGGTAATTCTTCATATTCTACGCTGATAGCTTCCGCCGCGTCTTTCGCCTGGTCGCGCGTTTCGGCTATCACCACAGCGACCGGATCACCTGTTTGCCTGACTTTGTTAACCGCCAGCAAGGGATGTTTAGGCTCCTTCATCGTGTCACCGTTTTTAAAATTCACCTGCCATCCGCAAGGCACGCCGTTAACTTCAGCCACATCGGCCCCGGTGAATATTGCAACAACACCAGGCATAGTCCTTGCAGCTTCTACATCAACACTGATAATCTTTGCATGTGCGTAAGGACTTCGTACGAACGAAGCATATGTTTGACCCGGCAATACAATGTCGTCGGTATAACGTCCTTTACCGGTAACGAATCTTTTATCTTCAACCCGTTTAACAGATTGACCGATTATTCCATTTGTAGTACTCATACGTTTACCTCCTTCATGTTTTCAGCAGCGTGCTTAATTGATTTGACAATATTGTGATAACCGGTACAACGACATAGATGGCCCTTCAGGGCGTGACGTATTTCCTCCTCTGAAGGATCGGGGAAGCTTTGTAAAAAATCCACAGCTGTCATGATAATACCGGGCGTACAAAAACCACATTGAAGTCCGTGATTTTCTTTGAATGCCTCCTGCAGGGGATGCAGACTACCATTTTCTGCCAATCCTTCGATGGTTAAAATTTCGGTGCCATCTGCCTGTACGGCAAGCATGGTACAACTTTTCGTGGCTTTATTATTGACCAGTATAGTACAGGAACCGCAAACACTGGTCTCGCAACCTATGTGTGTGCCCGTTAGCCGAAGCACATCGCGCAGGTAATGGACAAGCAACAATCTTGGTTCGACCTCATGGCTATATTCCAGGCCGTTGACCTTTACGTTGATCTGCATATTTTTGGGATTTAGGTTAAAGATTTTTTTATAGCGTTAATCTATAGCTTCCTGAATTACATAATTGAGAAACCCATTTCTGTAATCTTCGACTTTCAGCAAAACGCTTCCCGCAATTCTTCAGCGGCCACTACATTCTTTATCCCATCAATCTTTTTTCGATGCAGTAATTTCGTTTTGCAGATTATTGAAAAACTGATTTGTAAGGGTATTTGCAACTCCGCTTACAATACGCTGCCCCATGGCAGCCATCATACCTGATAATTTAACGTCACCATCAAATGTGACCTTTGTCTGATTGCCATCAACCGGATCAAGCTTAATGTTCAGGGCGGCATTGGCATTTCCAATCTTACTGTTCTGTTGCGTCTTTAGTGTGAAACTGTTTTGATCGACTATGTCTTCCAGTTGTAGTTTTCCGGAGAATGTACCGTTGACCGGTCCAATCTTGATGTTGATTGAGGAAAGAAAGGAATTTTCTGCTATAGGTTCCAGGGTGGAAATACCAGGCACTACCCTGGACAGTGAGTCGGGACTCATTAACAGCTCCCAAACTTTAGAAGGAACGGCATTGATAATTCTATTTCCCTTAAGTTCCATAACTATAATTACGCTGGTATAAAAACTCGGCTAGATAACTTTATTCCCTGCTACTAAGGAGGAAGCTGTAGTTTTTATAGAGTAATTATTAACCTAAGGTCAACCAATACGTTAAAAATAAGGAGTAGTAAAAGGTACATTTTTTTTATGATTAATGCTGAAAATAAAATATTACCGGGCGACCTTTTAGAAAGGTATCTAAAGCAGAAACATTTTTTGCCGGTGGGAATGTAACTGGTGCATTTTGTGTAATTTCAGGGGGTCATTTGATTTTGCGCATAAAAAAAATTGCTTCCATGAAACAGAAGGAAAATAATCCAAATTCTCGTAGAAAATTTATAAGAAATACGGCCTTATCGCTCGCAGGTTTCTATATTGTTCCAAGGCATGTGCTAGGCGGCAAAGGTTATATTTCGCCCAGCGATAAACTAAATATTGCAGGTGTTGGCGTAGGTGGTAAAGGTACCTCGGACCTGGCCAATGCTTTCAACAAGGGAGCGAACAATGTGGTTGCCATGTGTGATGTAGATTGGGGGAGCGGTAAAGCGTCCGCTACAAAGTTTCCTGATGCCAAACGTTATTCCGATTTCAGGAAAATGCTGGAAACAGAAAAAGGGATTGACGCCGTAACCGTTTCCACACCAGATCACATGCATGCTGTTATAGCGATGGCTGCTATGCAACTCGGTAAACATGTTTACGTACAAAAACCGCTCACTCATGATATCTATGAAGCAAGAATGCTGACCGAGGCGGCCAGGAACTATAAAGTAGTCACCCAGATGGGTAACCAGGGAGCGTCGGGCGAAGGAACTAAACAAATGGGTGAATGGTTCGATAAGGGGCTTATCGGAACAGTAAGCGAGGCCCACGTCTGGACCAACCGGCCGGTCTGGCCACAAGGCATCCCGGTACCTACTGATAAACCTAAACTACCGGACACCATGACCCCCGAGAACTGGGATCTTTGGGTCGGAACCGCCCCTATGGTTGATTACCATCCGCTTTACCATCCCTTCAAGTGGAGAGGCTGGTGGAACTTTGGCACCGGCGCCCTCGGCGATATGGCCTGTCACCTCCTTGACCCGGCATATCGTACACTTGGACTCGGATATCCGACAGAGGTAGAATGCAGCGTCGGCCAGGTCTTTATCAAAGACTGGAATGCCGAATATATCCCCGAAGGATGCCCGCCCTCATCTTTGGTACAACTGAAATTTCCGGCTTCAAAGAAAAATAAATCAATTGTAAAATTAAACTGGCAGGATGGAGGATTAAGACCATTCCATCCGGATCTTATCCCTGCCGATGATCCATTAGGTGAACCAGATAGTTCCAACGGCGTTTTGCTGATCGGTACCAAGGGTATCATGGTTTGCGAGACTTACGGTATTAATCCGCGTATCTATAAGAATAATGGTGAGAAGATACAAATGCCCAAAGCAGAAAACGACCCTAACGTGGTCAGGCTTCCGGAGAACGGACACCAGGCCAAATGGGCAGAGGCTTGTAAAGCAGGTTTCGGATCTACCTTACATAAAGGATTAACTTCCTCCTTCGATTTTGCCGGACCACTTACAGAAGCGATATTAATGGGTAACCTCGCGATCAGAAGTTACAATCTTCGCAAGCCAGGTGCAAACGGTCGGGGTTTTGTTTATCCTGGTCGCAAGAAACTCCTGTGGGATGGAACAAATATGAAGATCACAAACTTTGACGATGCAAATCAGTTTGTAAAACGCACATACCGGGAAGGCTGGAGCCTTGGCAAAGGGTTTTAATCTTTACAACACGTATAATATCAACGGAGGCTCTGAGTAATCAGGGCCTTTCTTATTATCAAAACATCAGGAAGCGTTAACTTTCCATTCGCTGTGTTCATAAAGTGGATTAGCGAAACAATTAACTTTTAAAATCAACAAATGAAAACAGCAGTATTTAGTTCCCACAAATTTGAGAGACCATTTCTGGAACAGGCAAACGGTGACAAACATGAACTGTTATTTATCGACGCACGATTAACCAAAGAAACTTCAGTTTTTGCCAACGGGTGCACCGCTGTGAGTCTATTTGTAAGCGACGATGCTTCGGAGAAAGTACTTACCTATTTACATGGAGCAGGTATACGCTTTATTGTTTTGAGATCTGCGGGCTTCAATAATGTTGACATAAAGAAAGCGAAGGAACTGGGCATACGTGTGGCAAGGGTTCCGGCATATTCACCTTATGCCGTCGCTGAACACACCGTAGCACTCATGCTTGGTTTGAACCGCAAGCTCGTGCGTGCACATAATCGAATTACAGAGGGCAACTTTTCACTGGAAGGCCTCACGGGTTTTGATATGAATGGTAAGGTCGCAGGCATCCTGGGCACGGGGAAAATAGGATCTATTGTAGCAAAGATTCTAAGCGCTTTCGGATGCACGCTTATCGGCTACGACCGCTATCCCAATGAGGACCTTGTGAAGAATTATGGCATGAAGTACACCGATTTCGAAACAGTATGCAAAACTGCAGACATTATTTCTCTACATACACCTCTAAACGACGAAACGCGTTATCTCATAAAACGTAACAGCATCGACCTGATGAAACCCGGGGTCATGCTGATCAATACAAGTCGTGGGGCACTGGTGAATACGAAAGATGTGATAGCAGGACTGAAAACCGGCAAAATAGGATACTTCGGGATGGATGTTTATGAAGAAGAAGAAGGACTCTTTTTTGAGGATCATTCCGAGGACATATTACAGGACGATGTTATTGCAAGGCTTATGACCTTCAAAAACGTCCTGATCACCAGTCATCAGGCATTTCTAACAAAAACGGCGCTGGAGAACATTGCCGATACTACTATTGTTAATCTTGACAACTTCGAAAATAACCTGGTCAGTGCCAATGAAATTGTATTGTGAAAGAAAGAAAGAAAGAAAGTGCCAGTTAAATTGCATTATGAAAGAATTAAAAAGTGGTGAGTGATAAGTAACTCATGACTTACTCATAACTCACCACTCTCCACTCATAACTCTTTTCAATATCCCGGGTTCTGTGTAATCTTTGTTTTGTTGATATCAATCTGGCTTTGTGGTATCGGATAGACCATATCATTTGCATTAATAAGTCTTACCAGTCTCAACTGGTCCTTTTTACTGTTCAATACCGGGATGGCGCGGTCAGTACGAACAAGGTCATACCAGCGGTGACCCTCGAAAGCGAGTTCAACCCGGCGTTCCTGTTCCATCGCAAGCCGGAATGCCTGCTGGTTGGGAATATCCGTGGAAGTCTTTACCGGCAGCCCGGCACGAACACGTACTTCATTAAGGTAATTCATTGCTTCACCTGCAGGCTGGTAGCCAGCTTCATTTACACATTCAGCATACATAAGGATGACATCGGCATACCTGATCACCGGGATATTATTTCCGTTATCATTTTTTGTTGCAGGCACGTCATAGTACTTCTTAACAAAATTATACTGGATGGTATTCCCACTGGCATTTAAATAAGAAGTAGCCAGCGACAAGGGCCGCCTCCTGTCGTTTGGTTCGTATGCATTTGTCATTTCAACAGATGGCTGATTATTGCCATCACCACCGAATGCTATTACGGCGTTACCCGAATTCTCAGGTGAAAACGAGTTCGGCCACGGGTTGCCCTCGCCGACACCGCCGGATCTGAATTGTACCTCAAATACAGATTCTTTGTTATTCTTATTTGCTACACGAAATACATCCGCATAATTAGGAAGCAAACCATAAACATTCGAAGAGATCACCTCTTTTAGCCTCGCGGCAGCTTCAGAGAATTTTTTCTGGGTAAGCAACACTTTTCCCAACAAGGCTTTGGCAGCACCTTGTGTGGCCCGTCCGATATCCGACCCGGTATATGAAAGAGGCAAAGCTGCAGAAGCTTCAGTCAGATCTTTCTCAATCTGCGCATACACTTCGGCTTTAGGATTGCGACCATATTCATATCCTTCGTCAGGATCTTTGATTTCTGTTACCACCAGCGGTACATCGCCAAACGTACGGACCAGGTGAAAATAGAGCAGCCCCCGGATAAATTTGGTTTCCGCAATCGTACGGTCCTTGAGGGCAGCATCCATTTCTATTTCCCCTATCCGGTCGAGGACGGCATTACAACGGGATATCCCGCGGTAACAGTCGTTCCACCTGGCGAGAATAAAAGGATTGGTTGTACGTATGTAAAACCGGTCAAACTCATCCTGGTCAGTTACAGATCCCGATGCGACCGGTTGTGTATCATCCGATCTTATATCGCCAAAAATATAGTTGTTGATATGAATGCCGGGGATTTGCAATGATGCATACACACCATTCATTGCGTTTTTGATGTCATTTGCATTCTGATAAAAGTTGTCAGTCGTTACAGATGAAATCGGCGTGAGATCCAGGAAATCTTTTTTGCAACTGCCGACAAGCAGGCTGCCAAAGATCATTAAACTGTATATGATATTTGATTTCATATTCCTATTGTTTGAATGATAATGATATACTTTTCTTTTCTTCAGTCTCTCTTAGAACCCAAGGTTGATACCGAGTGTGAATGTTCTGGCCAGCGGGTAAGCGCCGTAATCCACACCACCGGTAAGCGGCGAGCCAGCGAAGGTGTTTCCTGCATTATTTGAAACCGGAGTAGAAGCTTCATAATTACTTGCCTCCGGATTGTAATTCAGATAATCGGTCCAGGTGTAGACATTCTGAACAGAAAAATAGACTCTTGCCTGCTGTAGCCACACACGCTGAAGTATATGCTTCGGCAATTGATATCCAAAAGTGATGTTATTGATACGGAGATAGGATGCATCCTCTACCCAGCGGGATGAAACAGCGTTGTTCATACCAGTGGTACTTCCGTTTGCCCTGGGAATTAGTCCGTTACCAGGTTCTGACGGAGAGCGCCATCTGTCCAGTACATGAGAAAGCTGGTTCTGGGAACCTTCTACGTTTTCAAAAAAGCGCCGGCCCAGGTTAAGGATCTTTGCACCCTCAACACCCTGGATCGCAATATTCAGATCGAAGTTTTTGAAGGCAAAGGTGTTGGACATTCCATAGATGAAGTCCGGTTGGTTGTTTCCGATTACGGTCCTGTCATCTGCGTTGATAACTTTGTCACCATTTATATCTTCATATTTCACGTCACCTGCCCTCGAAGTTGGCGAATGAGGGTAACCGTTAAGATCGGCTGCGTCCCTGAAAATTCCTATTTGCTTATACCCGTAAAAGCTGCCAATGGGTTCGCCAATTAATGTAATATTGGTTTCGCCTACTCCACTACCGCTTTTGATAGCATCTCCTGTTGGCCCCAGAGCCAAAACTTTATTACGGTTAAAAGAAAAATTCAGCCCGGTGTTCCAGGTAAACTCACCAACCAGGTTGCGCGTGTTCAAAGCGAACTCCCAACCTTTGTTTTCCATTTCACCTATATTTTTGAACGCAGTGCTAAAGCCTGTGAGTGTCGGTACGTTTACAGAAAGCAAAAGATCTTTTGTATTACGCACATAGTAATCAGCAATCAGGTAAATACGATCCTTAAACAAACCTAAATCAATACCTACATCGACCTGGTTGCTTTTTTCCCAACCCAGTTTTGCATTACCCAATGAACTTGGCGCAAGTCCTGTTACAAGATTATTATTGAAACTGTAGTTATCAGAACTAACTGAAGCGACGTATGGATAATCGTTACTGAACGCATTGTTTCCTGACAAACCATAACTCACCCTGAGCTTTGCTTCAGAAAGGAAACCGAAGTTTTTCATAAAATTTTCTTCGGTGATGCGCCATCCAATTGAACCGGCGGGGAATGTACCCCAACGATTTTCAGGACCGAATACAGAAGCACCGTCCCGGCGGATGGAGGCATTCACGAGGTATTTATCCTTATAACTGTAACCAACGCGTGCAAAATAGGAAAGAGTCGCATTCTGGGTTTTAAATGATGTTACTGCCGTTGGAAGCCCCGCCGCGTTAAGCGTCTGAACAATATCGTTAGCGAAGGTTGAGCCATCAGCCCTGCTCGACTGGTAATTCGACTTATAACTTTCCATGCCTATCAGCGCATTTATGTCATGAACATCCTTGAAGGTGTGAGAATAACTCAAAGTCTGGTTAAATAACCAGCTTAATCCCTGGTCTGAAAATGCATGGGCGATGGGAAGATTAGGTGGAAGCAGCTGATTCAATACAATGGCAGAGGTGCGATATGCGTTTCTCCGGTTTGAATTCAGATTCACATTTCCCGATGCACGATAAACCAGTTTGTCTATTATATCGTATTCAACATAAGCATTTCCTAAAAGGTTAGTAGTCTGCAGTTCACTTTTAAATTCGGTGATGTTGGCAACAGGGTTAGTTATCCCGGGCCAGTTGTAAGGCGCAGCTATTGCGGTCTCTGAAGAATAAGTACCATCTGCAGCATATAGCGGAGCCATAGGTACTGCAGACAGCGCGGCATTTATGATCCCATTGTCTGCCCAGTGACCGTTCGCGTTTACTTCCTGTTGAACCCTGTATGATGGATTTATATTTACTCCAACCTTCAACTTTTTGGATACATTCACATCGACCCCGGCACGGACTGTGTAACGTTCGAATTCAGATTCTTTGATCACACCTTTCTGTTTAAGATAACCGCCTCCAACAAAAAACTGGGCTTTGTCTGTTCCACCGGAAATAGAAAGCTGGTAATTGCTGATCGGCGCCCGCTGGAAGATAAGATCCTGCAGATCATAGTCTGGCAGCTCTGCAATTTTTTGCGGGTCATCAAAATTCAACCATGGAAATACTTCACCTCTCGGATAGCGATAACGGAGTACGGGACGCATGCTGTTTGGATCTGTAATCTTTGCCCCGGGAACATTATCAAGATAGGCGTTGTTTGCTGCTTCCTTAGAAAGTTCTGCCATCTGCTCAGAATTAAGCAGGTCAATTGTTTTTGTTACCTCCTGGAAACCACCATAAACATCAAGGTTGATGTTTGTTCTGCCGGTCTTACCCTTTTTTGTAGTTACAATAATAACACCGTTTGAGCCGCGAGAACCATAGATCGCCGTAGAGGAAGCATCCTTTAAAACGTCCATACTCTGAATCTCAGAACTGTTGAGCAGACTGAAGACATTCGGGCTGACTATATTACCATCTACCACAATCAATGGCGAGTTACCGGCACTGATAGAACCAAGTCCCCTGACCTTAATGGCCGGGGTACTGCCGGGTGCTCCATTGTTTTGCTGAACCACAACACCGGGAACCTTACCCTGTAGTGCCGTTGCAACGTTGGATACAGGCATGTCCTTGATCTCTTTCATCGGCACAGACGCGATTGCTGCTGTTACGGCAGCCCTCTTCTGTGTTCCATAACCTACAACAACTACCTGGTTAAGATTACTGATAACAGGATCAAGCGTAATAGTAAATACATCCTGGCCAGCTATTGCTATTGTCTTGTCCTCATACCCCACAGATGTGAATAATAAGCTATCGTTTAAATTGGCATCAGGGACAGTCAGGGAAAACTTGCCGTTGGCGTCTGTTGTCGTTCCTACGGTTGATCCTTTAATGCTTACACTTACTCCCATAAGTGCATTTTTCCGGTCATCAGTAACAGTTCCTGTGATCGGCTTTTCCAGGTAAGCCTGAACAGGGTGTTGATCTTTAACTCCTGCAGGCACCACATTGGATTGATCTTTGACTGTTGCAGACCTGGCTAGTCCGCTGGTTTTGGTTTGAAGGGCACCTGAACCGGCAGCACCCGGCCCGGCTAAATACTGCGCATGTACCATTGAAACTGACGCTGTCATGCACAGAAAGAGCAGTAATTTTTTCTTCATAGCAAGAAGTTTGTGGGTTATTGAAAAAAGATAGAGTTAACAGATCGATCCGGTAATTAAGTCTATCATGTAAATAAACCAATCAGTCTGACCGTAATAAATTTCCCAGGGGTGGATAGGAAGGATAAGGTTGTTTAAATATATCAAATTTCAATACATCGCGAATAACCTGCTTACCATTTATGTTAAGCGGTATAAAAATTCGTCGTGCTTAACGGCGGCCTCATTTAGGTGGTGACCTACCTACCTTGATAGAAAGTTGCCGGGTAATCGCATACCTCTTTCGTCTGCGACAACTTTTTCCATTGCTTTTTGAAGTCCTTTGGGAATGACTTTTTTCTCCTCATCCGTTAGTTGCTGGGTGAGTTCATGAAACTCGTCTTCATCATCATAATAACCGAAGTACAGGTGGTAAGTATTATCTGGATGTACCCGCAACGCGATCTCCTTATCTTCTTCATAAATGTGCATACTGATAACTGACCATTGCTCATCATCCTGGAAGTCAAAATGAATCTCGACACTGTCTCTGCCTAAAACTTCATTAACAAGTTTTTCAATCATCCCACCGGCGTGGTTCTTTACCAATTCTTCGTAGTTCATACTATTTGCTTAAAGGGCCCAAGTTAGGTTTTCCGCTGTTAATCGCCTAAACACATCAACCCCGGCATTCCTGACAAACAAGTCCTGATAACTCTGAAGAACAGGCTTATCCACGTTGAATAGAGCAATGGTACTGGTAACCAAGCCTGCATTTAACAGTTAAATTCATTCTGATCTGAATATGCTTCTAATGATCGGATCAGAATTCTGGTCTTTTTTATCAATCAACCAGTTTCACAACCTGCCTTTACTCTGGCAATTGATCACTGAAAAGAAGCAGGGAGAAGATTCCAACAGCAGGTGGTGGATACAATATTCGTTTAACAGTTAAACGATTGTTTTCCGGTTAAATACAGTGCAAAGCTGCGACCTTCATGAAGACAGTTTTTCATTGTAGTTATCAATTCACAAAATCCTCTTGATGGACAAGGTGCGCTAGCAGCAGGTCAGAAATTGGTTGAGTGATCCTGAAATCGACAGGCCGCTTTTCAGCATCATTCCCTGTAAAATAAAAACACAAATGATTTCAGAATAATAATTAATCATATAAACATGTCAAACAATTCGAACAACAACTGGGCAACCCCAGCCGCTATGGCACTTCCTAAGGAAGGCTATTTTACAAAGGAAGAGGGCCGGTATGGAGCCCTGTTCCCAAAAACACCTGCCAATTACGGCTTCACGGTTATCGTGAAAGTGATACCCGGCCGGGAAGAAACAATTCGCGAATATGGTAAAACAATTGAAGCAGCAGTGAAAAGCACCCCGAATGTGCTGGCACCTTTGAAGCTGCATTATCTCCGGTGGGTGCTGTTTGATGTAGGAAATGGCCTGCATTTTATGTACCAGGGCATCTTCGATACAGATTTTGATAAATACATGGAAGACGCTATCGCGTTGTTCAACAGCACCGGACTGACAACTGTATTTGTAAACCTCGAAGGATTTCCGGAGGATTGGAAAACAAATATCAATGCTGTGGTGAAATTTTTCCGTGAACATCAGCGCCCGAGTTTTCTTGAATATGGCGAGTATCCTTTTGTGTCTGCCGACGAGGTAAAAAAAGCCTTGAAATTGAAGGATGCATTTTCTGAGATGCTGGATCAAATGCAATAATCAATCTACAACAATCTTAGTATGCTCGAATTAGAAGATGTTCAGCATTATCTGTTAACACGCCCCCATGCTGTAATTGCGCAGTATAATTTTATTTGCTTCCGGTCAGCGGAAGCAGGGCGCAACTGGGTTAATACCCTCTCGGATATTGTCGGCACGGCTAAAACGGTGATGGCCGCAAGCGAAACGGATATGCGATGGGTCAGCCTGGCCTTCACGTTTAATGGCCTGCGAAAACTAGGACTTGATGAAAGTTCGCTGGCAAGTTTTCCAGAGGCTTTTCGCCAGGGCATGGCAGCAAGAGCTGCCATGCTCGGGGACACTGGTATTAATCATCCGGATAACTGGGAAGATAAGATAACCAGTGAAGACCTTCATGCAGTAGTTATTCTTTTCGCCCGAAATAAAGAGGAAAGGGACCGATGCATTAAAAAAAATGATGACTATATTAAGGACAATCCGGGAGTTGAGATCCTTTCTTCAATACTGATTGAGGCTATCCCCCCATATGATTATGTACATGAACATTTTGGTTACCGCGATCGGTTAACCACTCCTGTGATAGAAGGCATGGGAACGATACCGACTCCGGGCTCCGGAGAACCGAGCAAAATCGGGGAATTCTTTCTTGGCTATCCCGATGAAACAGGCCTGATGCCTGTTCAACCTCAACCCGAAATTCTTTCAAAGAACGGAAGCTTTCTCGGGTATAGAAAAATGCGGGAACATGTAGGTGCGTTCCGTGACTTTCTAAAAGCAAATGGAAAAACCAGGGAAGAACAGGAACTGGTGGCAGCCAAAATCATGGGCCGGTGGAGAACGACCGGGGCACCACTGGTTTTGTGCCCCGACAAAGATGATCGCGAACTCGGATTTGATGACCAGCGCAATAATAATTTTGATTACGAGAAAATGGATCCCAGGGGTTTTGCATGTCCGATGGGTGCTCATATACGGAGAATGAATGTCAGGGACTCGCGGGTATCGCGTATCATGAACCGGCGGTTGATCATCCGCCGGGGAGGAACCTTTGGTCCCCACCTTCCTGACGATGCTCCCGAAGATGGCGCTAACCGCGGCATAGCGGTATTTGGTGGTTGTGCTGATCTTACCCGGCAGTTTGAATTTTTAATTTCTGTATGGGCCAATGATCCTGAATTTCATGAATTGAATGAACGGGATCCTTTTGCAGGAAGTATAGATGGTAAGTTTGAAATAACCATTCCCAAAAAACCAATCAAAAAAAAGCTGACAGGTTTAAATGCCTTTACAACTGTAACCGGCGGAGCATACTTTTTTATGCCCGGAATCAGGGGCTTAAAATATCTCGCCTCCTTAAAATAAATTCATAAAGCAATTCCAATGGCTGCACCAGTCTATCCCTCACCAAGGGTCTATAACCAGGTCTTGAAACCCCGTCCCTATTTAAAAGGCAAAAGACGGTTCAGTGTCTACTGGACATGGAGCTATCCCTGGGAAGCAAACCGGGATACAAGCGAACTCGATAACCGGTTTTCTACTATGACCGAGGTCCGTCGTGTGCTCTGGCCTGCATTTGAATCCATTGAATTTCGTGAACAATGCTTTCTGCAGGGGATCGCGGGAACCCTGGAATTGTTTCATCTCAGCATAGTGCGATTCCAGGAAGTAGTGGAATCCGTAACAGGTCAGCCTCTACAGGTGTACCAACGGATCGATCAGGCGGGTCAACGGTTACCCATCGATGAGAGGGTACTTGCCGATACAGATACTATGATGATCTTCGGACTTGACCATATGATAACCGAGCAGGAGGCGGAGCCAGGAGAAATTGAAGCACTCAGGCATTTTTTAAAGCGTGAAGGCACCTGCCTGATCATCGGGCCACATCACGATGTTGGATTCTCGGAAGACTGGAAGCAAAGACAACAGGAATATATCCATCATGGAGATCCGTTGGTGCCAAGACAACAGCGTTTCGGCACCTACACCCGTTCCATCATGAAGGGGTTGGGAGTGCCGGTTGAAAACAGGTTCGGGCTGCGTCCTGCCACGGTTAAGGGAACCAACAATCAGCTACAACCATTGAACAAACAAATGGACTTCGATACAAAAGGATTGCTGGCTGGGGTGAACACGTTTAATTTTCATATGCATCTCCCCCACTATGCAGTAACAACTGATGATAACAAACAAATTCATGTCCTGGCGCGTCAGCCCATTGATATGTCACACCCTCATCCTTTTATCGAAGCCGGCAACACGGAATTCAATATGTTTCTGTGGATGCCCCCCACAAACGAAAGACCAGGCGATATCCTACTGGCCGATTCAACGATCTTCACCACACTTTTCGGTGGCGATGAAAGCCTGGAACGCTTCTGGAAAAACCTGGCCATGATGTGAGTCGTAAAACCTATCATAGCAGAATCATGAGGACAACTAAACGTTTTGTTCTTCGGTTGTCCATTGTGTTACTACCGGTATTTTCTTGTGCACAGGAAAAGACAGACAACCTGGAGCTGTATGGATTCATCCTTGTAGATGGCGGATACAACTTCAACTCCATTGACCCGGACTGGTTCGACGTAATGCGTCCGACAAAACTCCCGAAATACAAAAATCAGTTCGGCACTTCCGGAAATTATTTTGTCAGTGTCAGGCAAACGCGCTTCGGGGTTAGAAGCAGTACACAGACTAAACTGGGCGAATTAAAAACCCAATTCGATTTTGACCTGTATGGCTTTGGCAAAGATGCGGGCCAGACCACGATTCACCTTGTCAACGGATTTGCCCAAATGGGTAAGCTGTTAGTAGGTCAGACTCCCTCAACGATAATGGATACTGATGTGTTCCCCGTGACTTTGGATTATTGGGGACCTTGTTCCCGTATTTTCATCTTAAACGTCCAGGTTCGTTACACCCCCGTATTTACAGAAAAACACAGATTTGCAGTGGGACTGGAAAGGCCGGGAGCAACAGCCGATGGGTATGACTATACAAATAGTGTAGATTCCCGCCAGCTTAAGCCAAGACTCCCCTTGCCTAACCTCACGGCACATTACCGGCGTAACTGGAACTGGGGTTATACACGGATCGCGGCCATTGCAAAATCAATTCAATGGAAAAACGTATCAGACACCAGCTCAATAGATCTTAGCGGGAAAGATATCGGTTGGGGAGTGAATGTGAGCACCGTAATTGATATCACCAAAAAGCTAAAATTTAAATTCCAGGGTGAGTGGGGCGAAGGATTTCAGAATCATATTGCGGACCCCTCACCAGATGTGGCATTAGAAAGTAATCCTTCGGACCCCGTTACACCAGCAAAAGGAAAAGCCCTTCCCGTATTGGGCTTTTTTAGTTTTGTCGAATATAAATGGAGCAAGAAACTTCATAGCTCAGTTGGCTATTCAATGATGGAGATCAAAAATGCGGACCTTCAATCGCCGGACGCATTCCGCATGGGACAATATGCTTTATGCAACCTGAGATATTATGCAGTTGAAAATGTAATGTTAGGTATTGAATACCAGTATGGACGTAGGGACAATTATAGTGACGGATTTCATTCTGTATGCCACAAAATTCAATTTGCTTTTAAATGCAATTTCTCGAGAATATTTACGGCAGAATAACATCCTGACAACAGACTGCTCACCTCATAGACAATCATGAACAATGCTTTATACCATCGCGGATGCTTTACTGAATTTTGCTTTATAGTCCAAAGGCGAAAGGCCGGTAATTTTTTTGAAGACCTCTCTGAAAGCCTTGTCATCTGAATAGCCAACATCATACATTACTTCAAAAATATTTTTCCTGCCTTTTTCCAGGGTACTTTTTGCTACCTCTACTTTTACCCGCTGCAGATATTCCACCGGTGTATTACCCGTTGCCTTTATGAACCGCCGGTCGAAGTTCCGCCGGCTCACTGAAAGTTTCGCCGCAAGTTCTTCGAAAGAAATCCGTTCACTGAGATTCTCCTCTATATAGGTCTGCGCCTTGCTTATCACTTCATCGCCATGGTTTTTCTGGGCCTGGAAAATAAAAAACGGTGACTGTAATGTCCGGTCAATATCAATCTGGAATATCTTTGAGCATATGATTGCCGTTTGCCTGTCGAAGTATTTTTCAACCAGGAAAAGTACCAGGTTTAAGAAAGAATATGCTCCACCGTTTGTATATATGCCTCTTTCTGCAACAAGCAATTTATCTGTCTGCAGATTGATGTTCGGAAATAATCGTTTGAAACCGGCTGCCGCGTTCCAGTGCGTTGAACATGACTTGCCATCAAGCAAACCAGTGGCTGCAACCAGGAAGGCGCCGGTACATATGCTGGCGATCTCTGCACCCTTTTTATACTGTTCCCTGATCCAGGTAACGAGTTCTTTATTATCGGTTAGGATATTGTCGTAATCGTGCGAAAGAGAAGGTATGATCACGAGGTCAGTATATGCTATGTCGTTTATATTTACGGGATTGACTGAAAAAAAGCCCCCGTCCAGTTTCAGTTCGTTCATATACCCTGCTATACAGATCTCAATGGCCGGACGGTTTCCCATTTTTTGCCAGTACTGATTTGCCCTCGTAAGAATTTCGAATGTTCCCGTTATGCTGCTCAGGTTGGCGTTTCCTTCAGGAACAATAATAGTTACATGTTTCATAAAAGGATTTTGTAAAAGCAAGTTACACCAATATGCTGTCCGAATCAACCCCATAGATTGTCTATTCCACACCCCCCAGATAATCGATTAAGCCATTAATTTTAATACTGGATTTTTATTTACTAAATCTTAAAAACAAACAAGATGAATACTCCTGACTTCAATACAACGATTGTGGTAGATCAGACTCCGGCAGGCGTTTTCCAGGCGGTTACAAACGTGAGAGGTTGGTGGTCGGAAGAAATTGAAGGAGGCACCGCTAAGCAGGGTGACGAGTTCTATTATCACTTCAAGGACATACACCGTTGCACCATGCGGCTGACCGAGGTTATACCTGACCAAAAGATAGTCTGGTATGTGGTTGATAACTATTTCAACTTTACATCAGACAAAAGTGAATGGAAGGATACACAGATCATTTTTGAGATTTCCAGGCAGGATGATAAAACACAGCTGAAGGTCACACATCTTGGCCTCGTCCCTGAATACGAATGTTATGATATCTGTTCAAACTCATGGACCCGGTATATACAAGAGAGCCTGTTCAACCTCATCACTACCGGTCAAGGTCAGCCTAACCGCTCTGACAATCCACAGACGGCTGATGAATTAAGATTAAGTAACGAGGAACAACCTGCTGCGGTAGAAAATTAGTGCCCGCTCCGATGATAAGTATCAGCATAATTACTGGCTTGTTGAGCTCAGCCGATGATTGCCTTCATGGTCGCGATTTTTCTGCAAAGTACATATCCAGTTCGCCTTTATTTTTTGCTTCAATTTTCCCCCTGTATACAAAATTAAATTTCCCTTTTACCTGTTGGTAGGTGGCCTCGGATATGTTAACCTTCCCGGGTTCCGAGTTTTGTTCCATCCTGGCTGCGATATTAACGGTGTCGCCCCAGATATCATACTGTAATTTTTTTGCGCCAACCACGCCTGCAATAACAACACCGGTATGAATGCCGATTCTAAGCTCAACCTTATCGTCTGCTTCAATACCCGCCAGTTGCATAGCAGCAAACTGTTGCATTTCAAGTGCAGCAAGGATCATCTTTTCCGCCCCATTATCAAGCGTGTTACCAATCCCTCCAATGGCCATATAAGCATCGCCTATTGTTTTAATTTTTTCCAACCCGTATTTTCCCATGATTCCATCAAATGCACGGAAGTAGTTATCAATCATCCCGATCAGTTCTTCAGGAGTAATTTTTTCAGAAATTTTCGAAAAGCCTTTTATATCGGCCATCAACACCGTTACATTTTCTAACCGCTGAGGTGTTGTTTTTCCTGTCGCTTTCAACTCTTCAATTGCTTCCCTCGGAAAAATATTTTTCAATAACTCCGAAAGTTGTTCTTTTTCGGTTTCCAGTGTAACCGTCCGCTCTTTTACGAGGCTTTCCATGTTAGTATTAAGGTTAGCGTTGTCCAGCAACATAGCTATTTGTGCCGAAATGAGCTTTAGCAGTCCAATGCGATTTGAATCAAACACGCCCTCATTTGAATAATTCTCCAGGTACAAAATCCCAAAAAGTTCGCCCTGCTTTAAAATCGGAAAGATCAGCACCGACTGGGGCTGGTGCAAAGCGAAATAAGGCAAAACACTGTATTCCGTTTGCCTCGACGGATTGTTTACTATAAAGGGTTCTTTGAGCCTTGCCACATACCTGATTGTTTTTAAGGGCAGGCGGTCAGCATCGGGATACTCAGTCACTGACCTGGCACCATCATGATTATTATAAAATGCTTTTATAACAAGATCAGCCCTGTTGCTCATCAGGATATAGCCGGTATCAGCTCCTGAATTCTGAATTACGGTTTGCATGAGTTGCTCAATCACCTGGTTAATATCTTTTGCACTGTTCACTGCCTGCGAAGCTTCCATTACCAGGTCAAGATCCATATGCTGCAATGAGCCCTCCGCACTCCCGGTTTTTATTTGATCAAGCACGCTTGGCCCAAGCAGACTACCGAACTCTTTTTCAATATGTTTCACCTTTCCGATGGCGCCCCATTGCAGATAAGACTGTCTCGCGTTGTCAAGATATGTTTTCGCAATGATCACGTTGCCGGAGCCGGCGTGATACCTGCCGGCAAGTTCGTTTGCAAGCGCCTTGAAATTAATGTAGAGATATTTGTCTGCGCTTTTGATTGCATTTTCATATAAAGTGGCAGTAGCCGCAGTGTTACCAGTGATCCTGGCGAGCTCCGCCTGTAATAAAAAGTACTTCGGCTCAAAATTATCGGGACAGTATGCACTCCATTTTTTCAACTTCGCGACATGATCATTGAGCATCCTCAGATAAGGCTTGTGTGGTGATAATTTTTTTTCATGGGCCATTGCACAGATCAATCCACCATAAAAATTGTACTCGGCATATTCATAACGGTGATAAATAAACGCCATAAACCGCCCGCTCTCGAGATAGTTTTGCAGTGCCTCCCGGATGTAACCGAACTGGTAAAGCACATTGATGTAAGCGATGTATGTATCAGCGGCACAGGAAAAGGATGATGAAGCCACAATCTGCGCGAGCCGTTCGGGCGCATTGTAAAGCTGGCCCATTAACAAAACGTTTTCGTCAATACCACGAAGACACCGGATCGCATGATAATATCCCTCCAGGAAATGTCTTGTCTCCAGGTCGCCGCGCTGATCCACTACACGCAGGTAATTTTCAAAAGATTGCTGTAACTCGGGAAGGGGAAATCCGAGTACAAATTTTTTCTGATGATAATGAAAAATGCCGTAGCCTCCATAGATCGGGTCACCGTTGGACAGACAACCATTAATGATCTCCTGCATGTTATCAAATTCCGGTCTCACGGGCTGGGTCCAGTGCTGAACAAAATTGTTGTAGCACATGCCAAGTTTCCATTTTAAAACCGTGTATCCAAGTTGCCTGTTGATCTGCATGCCGATGTCTGCAAGCTTTTTACCGGTTTGGTAATCGCCGAAAGACTGGGCGAGGATCATTCCATAACCCATATAACCAAACGAAGCAACGCCGTTGTTACCATACTTCAGAGAATAGTTAACCATCTGCATGACCCCCCAGGCAAACAGATTCTGATCGTACTGATATGACGGCGGCGAGACTGCCAGCGTAAACTCAAGGAAACGTACCTGTTCCGGATCCTTCATAACAGGGTAATCGGGCAGAGCGTCAATCCTTTTGCCTCTTAATAACCATTTGGCTTTGATGATATCTTTAAACACTGCCAGCATGATAGCAGGCTTCGATTTCGGCATATATAAACCGTAAAGCCCAAAACCGATACGACCGGCTTCAACAGCTTTCTCTTTCTGTTCATTTGAAGTGTACATATATACCTTCAGTATCAGGACCTCCAGTTTATCAAGCCTCGTTTCAGAATGTGCATATAGTTCATCCAGGTCCTTTTCAGCTTCCTCATACTTACCGGTCTGGTATTTACAAGCCGCGCCGAGGAGATAAAACTCATAAAGCTGCCGGTAATGTTGCCGGAAGTTCAAAGACTGGCGCCCGAGATGTAAATAATTGATTGCTGAATCGTAAGCAGTAGCATTGCTTGCCTTTCTGCCGGCACCCAGGTTTATTTCTATAAGATTATCCAGATCCTCTTTATTATTGATAAACTGCCTCCCTTTGTTGAAATGGCTGGCAATAATAAATATGTCTTCAGCGATTTCCGCAGCTGTATAATTTTTCAGCTTGAACTGGCCCGCCCGCAGATTTATAGCAGCAATTTCTTCTTCATTTACGAGTGAGAGACAAGCCTGTCGGATCCTGTCATGTGCAAACTGGAACCTCACATTGCCAATGCGGTTCAGATCTGTATCGCTGATATTATGGGATGAACGTATATAATGATCAAGATTGTCATCGGCTGCTACAATATAGCCGGTGTTTATTACTTCAGGCAATACATCAGCAACCTTAAACAACTTTTCATCTATCAGATTGGTTACCGTTAACAGGTCAAAGGTATCCCCCACACAGGCCCCCGTAGTAATGATCTTTTTCTGGAGATCAGTCAGATTATTTATTTTCTGTATCAGCAGATCGACTACATTATCGCCAAGGTTAAAATCCAGCAAACCTTTTTCACTCCATTCCCAGATGCCGGATTCATTTTTTGCAAGGACGCCCGTTTCATTGAGTGATGTGAGCAGTTGAATGGTGAAAAAGATGTTACCCTGTGTCTTTTGGTATACCAGGTCCACCAGCTGAGCTGGTTTTTCAACCTGGTTTTGCAGTGTATCAAGAATAAAATTGGATATGGTGGTTTTTGCAAGGGGTAACAATTTTATTTCCTTGATATCAGCCCGCAGTTGTTGCCTTGCCAGTGAGATCGCGAATGCATGGGTGGGATCCACTTCATGGTCGCGGTAAGCACCAATGAAAAAAAACTTCCTGATATTGTTATTCAGTACAACTAGTTCAATGAGTTTTATAGATGCAAGATCAGCCCATTGCAGGTCATCCAGAAAGACGATGAGTGTATGCTCATCTGAGCTGAATGCTGCAATAAAGTTTGAAAAGGTCTGCTGAAATCGATTCTGTGATTCGTCAGGTGACAGTTCGTCCACGGCTGATTGTCTGCCTACAAGGATCTCAAGCTCGGGGACAACATCAATAATGATCTGACCGTTCCCTTTCAAAAAATCAATCAGCCTTCGCTTCCAGTAAATAAATTTATCCTCCTCTTCCCGGAGGAGGTTCCTGATAAGATCCCGCATAGCAGCTATCAGTGCAGTATACGGTGAATTCCGCTGCAAGGCATCAAACTTCGCCCTGGTGATAAACGTTGTGGTTTCTACCATTGTCCGCTGAAACTCCTGGACGAGCCGCGTTTTTCCAACACCGGAATAACCACCAATATAAAGTGCCTGCTTTTTGCCTCTTCTTGCGAGCTGGTAAGCATCATTCATCAGCACAAGTTCCGCATCGCGCCCCATCAGCTTTGCAGAAATAGTGATCCTGCTTACATAATCCTTTTCTCCGAGCCTGAAGTTTTCACGGTAGTTGTCATCATTAAAAAACCTGGTACTTTGTTCAAGATCGTGCATTAATCCTGTGGCGCCCTGGTACCTGTTCTGCGGGTTCTTGGCCAACAGCTTCAATACAATATCATTGAGGACCTGCGGAAGGTAGGGATCGATTACATTCAATGCTACCGGCTGGCGGGCAATGTGTGCGTACAATAATTCTGAGGAACTGGTGCTGTTAAACGGAGGCCGTCCCGTTAACATCTCATAGAATATAACGCCGGCCGAATAATAGTCGGATCTGAAATCAATAACCTGGTTTATGCGCCCCGTTTGTTCAGGACTTATGTAGTCAAGGTCCCCGGCACTGGCGAATGCAAAAAAGTTATCAGTTTCCTTTTTAAAAACCCTCGACGCTTTCCGGAAATCAGATAGTTTGCAAATCCCCTCCTCCGGATCAATAAATATATGTTCGGGGCGCAGGTTGCCGATTATCCAACCTCCTGCATGAAATGCTGATAACATTTTGCAGATGCTCAGCGCAAGCCGGACAAAAGCAGTTGGCTTGATTTTCTTCTGCTGGGTTATATACTGCCTAAGTATGCAGCCGGCACTATTTTTAAAGATAACGGCGATGGAGTCCTGCTGCTGCACAACATTAACGGGCTGCAGCGCTTCGCTCCAGTTTTTTTCCATCACCAGCTGTACCATGTTTTTCAACGACTGTATCTGGTGCTCATTTGGATTGCGGTAAACCTTCGCGATAAATTGTTCATGGCGCAGCAAATCCTCAACCCGCATCATACTGAACAGCGGAGCATCAACCATAGTTTCGATAGCCTCAAATCCCTTAATTGTAACCACGTTCTTTTATAGATCTTTTTCTCCCGGAATCTCGAAATTTTGCCCGGATATTGCCCGGGCAGTCTGCAGACCGGCCATAGCAGTAGCTTCTATGCAACCTGCATTAAAACCATTGTTAATCCAATCGCCGGTAATGTAAAGGTTAGGAAATAAATGTGTCTGATCGGTGTTCAGGCGAAATGCCGAACTGCCGGTGAAGGACATCACATACAATTCAGTTGGGTCGATGTTGGCCCTGAAGAACTGATCGCTAAACCTTGCCTGGCCCTGGCCATTATTCAGATCGATAAGCTTACTGAAATCAAAACCGTTTTGTCCCTTCGATATCCCCGGCCATATATTCGAAGACAGCTGTTGCAGGTAATCGAGTGCGCACTGCTTCGCCAATTCCGTTTGAACACCCGGGAAATTTGTGTCCGTGAAATTTGATTGCATAACATTTTGCAGGATCTGGTCCGCGTTGGGCGCAGGTGTCGGTCCGCAGAAATATGCAATATTGGCGGGTGTGTAACCTGCCGGCCAATTTTCGCGGTCAATCAAATCACTCATATCTGCCCAAGTATCATATGGTTCCTGGAAAGAGCCCAGCAGGGCAAGTCCATCCTTTACATATGGCCATTGCATATCAGCAATACTTGTATTGAGCCACAGTTGAAAAGCGATTGTACTTACCGGAACCACATTCTTTATCATATTCTGCCAGGCCGTACTTTTGAGGATGAGTTCTTTGGCAACCGTAGGCAACGCCCCGATGGAGATACCAAGTATTACCAGGTCATAATCCTGCCCATATATCAGTTGCTTCTGTTGAACAGCCGGCCAGGTTGAATAATATGATTCAAGATTTACATTTTGCTGAAGGATCTCAGCTCCCTGGGCAAGATATTGGGTATTAGGAATATTGGGCCAGCAAGGCAGATCATTAACGGTCACCAGCGGCTCGTAGCTGGTATATCCCTCTGCCAGGGTCGCCTGTACATCTATGGAAATCGTCTTGATGTTATTATGGATATCCAGTCCCAGGTTTGTTACCTTATGGAAGAACTCGAATTTAACCCCACGTTGCTGCAACACCTGGTACATCGGGCCAAAGATAGCATCTCCCATCCCGGCCATCATCCGGTAATATACATGACCCTTGAACGTGAGCCCAAGTCTCAGTAAACCCCTCATCGCAACACCGGCTTCAAATGTGTATTGCTCCTTACCACCGAATACGAGGCCATATACCGCCTGAACAATGGTTGAATTAATAGAGATCTCAGCTGCACCGTGTTTGGCAAGCCACTCACGGTAATCGTAGTTGTTGATGACATCAAATCCTTTTTCAATCACATTATCTTCCACCATACCGATAATGGTGACCACTCCAAGATCTGCCAGTATGAAAAATCTCCGCAGTTCGGTGTCATGTTCCAACTTTTCTTCCGCAATCCCTTTTAGCCAGGTCATAAAATGGCCCAGTATATCTTTAACGAGGAGGTGTTCACCTGCTAACGCCGCTTTTAAAGCTGCATGTAACAGGAATTTCCCGGTGTTTTCGAGGGCATGCTCAACGTCTGTTACCAATTCTCCGAACTTCAACTTCAACCATGCAAACTCACCTGCAATTCCCGAAGCATGTACTTTCGCCTGCACAGGAGCTGACGCTTTCTGAGTAAAATCTTCGTGTCGTTGAAGGATAAAATCGACAATTCTCGCCACATACTGATGCATGGTTGGCGGAGGACCACCGTAACCGGGAGTCATCGAGTTCGTCGGTAAAACGAACGGCCAGCTGAGCCACTGATCGTTGATTTGTTCCTGCAAGGCAATAAAATCATACCCGGTGAACGCTTCTTCCCAGGTCGCCAGCGGGCTTCCGGGTGGACGATTATTGGCCTTGTATACCTGCTGGATAATATTGAATGCGTTATCATAAAAACCAAACCAGAGATGAAGTCCATGTTCTTCTATCCGCTGTCCTATGGATGCGTTTCTCCCGCTGGCTCCTTTGCCACCAAGCCGCCATCCCATATGATAAACGGTTATGTCGTATTTTGATTTCCAGTCCGGGTCAGAGGTTAGCTGAAATACTGAAGTCAGTGAACCCATCCCACCGCCCAAAACCGCGATTTTTTGTATAGCCATTTCTTAGAATTTTATGAATTCGATGTATGAGAGCGCCCAGTTGTAATTCATATAAAAAGCCCCAAGTGGTTGTTGGAGGATGCTGGGAGAGCTAAAAGTACCTTGCGGGAGATAGGAAGAGGCCTGGTTAACCAGTTCTAACCCGGCCGGAGCTATGTCAATATTATCAAAATCGATTTGGTAAACTGAACTTACATAACCATATGGGCCATGCTCAATAACAGGCAACACCAGCATGGGGGAAATAGCTTCGAAACCCGGCACAGAGCTGTCAGTTTGCATGAGACTCATCATTCCTGTAGTAGCTGAAAGCAGGGTGTTACCCGTAGACGAAGACCTGACGGTATAACTGTTATCATCAACCGTGAACTGCGCCATTTCCTTATTGAACTCCCAGAACAGCCTTCCGCCTGCTACTGCCGCATAACTATCCAGGTAAAGGACGGGTAAATAACAATAAGGACCTTTTGATGAATACGCACTATCGGAAAACTGCACATACGGTAACATGACTATGAATTCATAATAATGCAGTTTCATCTCGGGCAGGATTCCTCCAAGAATATGTTTCTCAACGTTTGGATTTGAGTTGAGATGCGTATCATTAAACATGATCAGCAGCGGATGTTGCCCGGCCGGCGCATAATTTTGAGGAGCAAGTACTAATTCAGAAGGCAGCAGTGACTGGGCAAAATCTGCAGGAACACTGCCAAAAGCAAACCTGCCTTTGCAGCTGCCTTCGAGCGGAAATTGCTGCAAGGCAGTCAATCTTTGATGATCGTCAATGGTTGCGGTCATGGGAGCTTCGTTTAGGGGTGATCAGATGGAATAGTAAATAGAAAGCGCTCACTCAGGGTAACGTGACGACAAATCAGGGATAAGGGTTTACACTAATTTAGGACTTATTTCAGGTGATTATAAAAATTTTTCAGGGCCAGCCTTTCTCATTCAAAGAAAATGCTACACCTACCGTTTAAACGGGGAGAAGTATAAGCCTTGTTGTATAGTTGTTGAATGAAACGCAAAAAACGACAAATGACAGGATACAAATAATGCGGAGTGTTGCAGGAGACACTAAAAAAAGGCCCGGGTAGAAACCCAGGCCGTGTTTAAATCCAATATCCTATGAAAAACCGATTAGGTATATTCCAACCACGTGCCAATTGTACGACTCAATACCAGTAAGGGTTTCAGTTTGTTGCCACTGATTTTCATTTCCATTTTGGGAAGAAAATTTTCAAATCGGGAATTACAACAACAGGAAGTAAAACAGCTGGCTGATATAACTGTACTGTCGGCGAAGGCTATTTGCTGGTCCGGGGGTGATGACCTGTACTTATACGGATGGTGGTCTGCGTGCATAAGTCGCGTAACCGGGGTTTTTAAAAACCGGGTTTACGTATAATTTATTTGATCTGAATTTTTGAATTTTTTAGGAGATCTTCGAAGCCGAAAATGTTGGTTGATTGTTCTTAGATTGATCAACATTTTTGAATGAAGTCAGGTGTCTGAAGCTCCCCTTGATTTGACAGCTGGTGCTTCAGAACGCTGAAAGGAGTAACAATTTATAAGCATGCATCTTTATATAAAAAATATGGTTTGCGACCGCTGTATCATGGCGGTCAGAACGGAACTGGAATCGCTGGATATTGACTATCAGAATATCCAACTGGGCGAGGTGGAGGTTTCGGATGACCTACCTGGTGATAAGCTGGCAACATTAAGCGCCAACCTTCAAAAGTCTGGCTTTGAACTGCTCGATGATAAAAGGTCACGCACCGTCGAAAAAATCAAAAACACCATTGTTTCCCTGATTCACCATAATGAAGATAATTCGAACCTCAAGCTTTCAGCGCTTATCGAAGATAAAATGAAGATGGACTACCACTATCTCAGTACTCTTTTCAGTTCAGTGGAAGGTATCACCATAGAAAAGTATACGATTCTTCAACGGATTGAAAGGGCGAAGGAATTATTAATGTACGATGAGATGAGTCTCAGCGAGATTGCATATGAGATGGGTTACAGCAGCGTTCAGCACCTCTCGCAACAGTTTAAAAAAATTACCGGTCTTACCCCTTCGCATTTTAAGAATCTGAAAGACAATAAACGGAAACCGCTTGATAAGCTCAACGACTGATCTGAAAATTATATACCAACCCCTCACAGTTGTATAAGGATCCCTGCTGCCCGATACGTTCTTCTGCAATACCAAAGATCAATCCCCGGCACTTCCTTTTCCTCCGGATCCCGAACCATAAATGGCGCCTTTCCGGGAGCATCTGTCCCAGGAAGCATCCGACTAAACCGGCCTGAATCCATTTCTATTTAACATGTTACCGCCCGACCGGTGACTGCCATCAGCCTGTAGTATAAGCCAGTACATAAAATCTTATACAATTCAGGCCTTAAAGTGTAACAACACTCCCTCCCCCTTTTCGGAACTTTACATCGCAAATCCGGTATAACAGCCAGGATTGAATAGACAACCAAAAAGTGTACAATATGACTACCATAAGTCCTACAAAAAAGAGCAAGGCCGGCCCCACTGCCCGCACCGTCAAAGAAACCTTTCCCGTCCTGGAAATGACATGTGCCGCTTGTGCGGTTAGTGTGGAATCCATGCTCAAATCCAGGGAAGGCGTGAAAGATGCGGGAGTAAATTTTGCAAATCAAAGTACCTGGATCGAATATGATCCGTCAACCGTTACGAAAACTGAATTGCAAAATACTGTGCGTTCAATCGGTTATGACCTGGTTATTGATGCGGAAAACAGCGAACAGATCCAGGCGGAGGCGGTACATAGCCGCTACCGGTCGCTGCAGCAAAGAACCTTATGGGCTTCGGTACTTTCGGTGCCGGTAGTGATAATCGGGATGTTTTTTATGAGTATTCCTTTTGCCAACTGGATTATGCTGATATTATCGGCCCCGGTCGTGTTTTATTCTGGCAGAAGTTTTTTTGCCAATGCATACAAACAGGCAAGGCATGGTAAAGCCAATATGGATACACTTGTTGCTTTAAGTACGGGTGTGGCCTTTGTTTTCAGCGCTTTTAATACGGTGTTTCCGCAGTTCTGGCATCAACGTGGCTTACACGCACACGTGTATTTTGAAGCGGCCGCTGTGATAATTGCATTTATTTCAATCGGCAAACTACTGGAAGAAAAAGCAAAGTCGAGAACATCATCTGCATTAAAAAAACTGATGGGCCTGCAGCCGCGCACCGTGACAATTATTCACGACGGTGGACACCAGGCCGAAGTACCGGTAGCAGCCGTCAAAGTCGGTGACACATTGCTGGTGAAACCCGGTGAAATGATACCTGTTGATGGCATTGTGAAGAGCGGTGAATCTTACGTAGATGAAAGCATGATCAGTGGCGAACCCTTACCAGTACTGAAAACAACAAGCGACAAATTGTTTGCAGGCACTATCAATCAAAAGGGAAGTCTGCAGTTTACTGCGGAACTGGTGGGTGCAGATACCGTCCTCGCCAGGATAATAAAAGCGGTGCGTGAGGCACAGGGAAGCAAGGCTCCCGTACAACAGCTGGTTGATAAAATAGCAGGCATTTTTGTGCCGGTTGTGATTGGCATTGCAGTGCTCACATTTCTAATGTGGATGGTTTTCGGTGGTACGAATGCGTTTACGCATGGGTTGTTAAGTGCACTTACTGTGCTGGTAATTGCCTGCCCCTGCGCCCTGGGACTAGCCACCCCTACTGCCATCATGGTTGGCATTGGCAAGGGCGCAGAAAACAATATATTAATAAAGGATGCCGCAAGTCTTGAAGCAGGTTACAAGGTGGATACTATCGTTCTTGATAAAACAGGTACAATAACAGAAGGTGAACCCGCTGTTGTTGAACTCAAAATATTGATGGAGGCACGCAGGTCCGAATTAATCTCAATACTGCATTCACTTGAAAGTCGTTCTGAACATCCTCTTGCAGCCGCCGTGATAAATCACCTCGGGACAGAAAACCCCGCGCCGGTTTCTTTTACCAATCTGGAGAGTATCACCGGGAAAGGAATTACAGCAGATTATAAGGGAAATAAATACAGCATCGGAAACCTCAGGTTGATGCATGATCTGGGCATTACCATTCCGGCTGGTCTGTCACTCGAAATTGCATCGCTCCAGTCGAAGGCGAACACAGTTGTTCTGTTTGCTGAAAACCGGGAAGTCGCTGCGATCATTTCGATAGCAGATAAACTCAAAAAGACGTCACGGAGGGCCATAGATACTTTGCTCAATAACGGCATAGATGTATATATGCTCACCGGTGATAACCTGCAGACTGCAACAGCCGTGGCGGCTGAGGCCGGAATAAAGAATTTCCAGGCTGAAATGATGCCCGGAGAAAAGGCGGTATTCATCAAAAATTTACAGGAACAGGGAAAGATTGTTGCGATGATCGGTGACGGCATCAACGATTCACAGGCCCTGGCACAGGCAGATGTCAGTATTGCCATGGGCAAAGGTTCAGATATCGCCATGGATGTGGCAAAGATCACCTTAATCAGTTCAGATCTTAATAATGTTCCCAAAGCATTGAAGCTGTCTCAAAAAACGGTTCGTACTGTTCGTCAGAACCTGTTTTGGGCATTTATCTATAATATAATCGGCATTCCGCTCGCTGCCGGAGTCCTTTACCCTGTAAATGGATTTTTACTCGATCCGATGATCGCCGGAGCGGCAATGGCTTTCAGCTCGGTCAGTGTGGTTGCAAACAGCCTGCGCCTGAAGATGAGTACATTATAATAAATATTATTAATCAAATAAAAAATAGAAACATGGAAACGTTAAAATTCAAGACAACAATTAAATGTTCCGGATGTGTTGCTGCAGTGACCCCGGTACTGGATAGCAAGGTAGGAAAAGATAACTGGCAGGTAGACATTCAATCTCCGGAGAAGATCCTGACTATTGATACCAACGAGGCCATCAATGAGACACAACTCGTAAAAGCGATTGAATCTATTGGGTACAAGGCTGAACGAATACAGTAAAAAAATAAAGGAATATTAATGCACAAAACAGAAATTATGAAAAAGTTATTGATCAACATCGCGGTACTGGCAATTGTCATTGCATCACATGTTGCTACGTTCGGCCAGGACAATACATCAACACCAGCAACCTGGCTAACAAAATACTATACGCTAAAAGATGCACTGGTGAACAGTAACGCTACCGAAGCTGCAAGGGCGGCAAAAGAACTCTCGGTTGCTATCAACAATTTGCCGGGCGAAACAACCGGTGCTGATAAGGGTCAGGAGTATAAATCACTACAAAAGAAGATATCATCCGCTGCTAACAACATCGCCGCAGGTAAAGACCTGGTGAAACAAAGGGGATCATTCCAGGAACTTTCTGAGTCCGTCATCACCCTGGTAAAAAAGCAAAAACAAGGAAGTCCTGCTTACATTATGTATTGCCCAATGAAAAAAGCGTACTGGATAAGCCAGGTTGAACAGGTTAAGAATCCATACTATGGCAACAGTATGTTGACTTGTGGCAACATCACCGAAACATTAAATTAATCCGGGGAGGATAAATGCTGATGAAGACCCAAATTGATAAGTACAAGTCTATCCTGCTGTTCACCATGTTGAGTATTCTTTGGCTTGATTCGCGTTCGCAGCATACAGGTACGCATTCACAGGATATTAACCATGGTGGAAAAGCCTTCATGCTCAGGACGGGCAATAAGGTTACCTACCATCTTTATATAAAGGATACGGTCGTAAATTATACCGGCAAAACCGCCAAAGCCATCGCTATTAATGGTAGCATTCCCGGGCCGGAGCTTCATTTCAATGAAGGCGATAGTGCAGTCATTTATGTGCATAATATGATGCATATGGAAACATCTATTCACTGGCATGGCCTCATACTACCAAACGATCAGGATGGTGTACCCTATTTAACTACCTCACCGGTCAAAGGCAATTCCACCTCGGTATATCGATTCTCCCTTGTCCAGAACGGCACTTACTGGTATCATTCTCATACGATGCTCCAGGAACAATCGGGCATGTATGGTGCGTTTATCATTCATAAAAAAGGAGAAACAACAGGCAATGAACAAACCGTTTTGCTAAGTGACTGGACCAACGAAAAACCGGAACAAATTGAACGCTCGCTTCACAATGCCACCGACTGGTACGGTATCAGGAAAAACGCCACACAGGACTATCTGCAGGCGATAAAAGAAAAACAATTTTCGACAAAAATAAAAAATGAGTGGAAAAGGATGGCGGCGATGGATGTTAGTGATGTGTATTACGATCTGTTTACAACCAATGGGAAAGCGGAAGCGGAAGCAAAACAATTTAAACCAGGTGAAAAAGTAAGATTACGCATCATCAATGGAAGTTCATCCACATATTTCTGGCTAAGGTTTGCAGGAGGTAAAATAACAGTAGTAGCAAGCGACGGAAAAGATGTAGAACCGGTGGAGGTAGACCGCCTGATAATCGGAGTTTCCGAAACATATGATGTCATCGTTACCATACCTGAAAATGGCAGTTATGAGTTTAATGCCACTTCCGAGGACAGGACCAACAGTACAAGGATGTGGCTGGGTGATGGTCCCAAACGTCCCATGACGCCTCTGCCCCGGTTAAAATATTTCGAGGGGATGAAGATGATGAATGGCATGATGAATATGGATGGAACTATGAACGATATGGGCATGAACATGAGTCTTCAGCAAATGGACATGAATACGGTAATGTACCCTGAAATAGCTGACAGCAACGCAAACATAACCACGCTGAATTATGCGATGCTCAAATCACCCGAACCCACTACGCTACCTGGCGGTCCCACTCGGGATCTCAGGTTTGAGTTAACCGGTAATATGAATCGTTACGTATGGACGATAGACAACAAAACGGTTTCTGAAACTGATAAAATATTAATTCGCAAAGGCGAAAACATCCGGATAATCATTTACAATAATTCAATGATGCGGCACCCAATGCATTTGCATGGTCATTTTTTCAGGGTGCTCAACGGACAGGGCAACTACTCGCCATTAAAAACTGTGTTGGATATCATGCCGATGGAAACGGACACCATCGAATTTCACGCATCTGAAAACCGCGGCGACTGGTATTTTCATTGCCATATCCTTTACCACATGATGGCAGGAATGGGACGTATTTTCAGCTATGCTGATTCTGCGACAAATGACGATATCAACGCTGACTCTACCGACCAGGCCCGGACATACCGGCAGCAAAATAATACTCCATCGCCTGAACCTTTCAAACAGAATCTCCGGAAAGTATATCGCGATGACAAAAGATTTTATTCCTATGCCCAGGTGGGACTTGAAAGCAACGGTAGCGATGGTGAAATTGCTGTCAGTAATACAAGATGGGTGTTCCAGACGGAATGGAGACTGGGCTTTAACAGTGAAAAAGGTTTTGAAAGTGAAACGCATATCGGGCGGCTGGTAGGAAGAAATCAATGGTTGATGCCCTATATAGGCTTCGACTGGCGCTACCGGAAACACATGGAAGCTGAAAAGAATTTATTCGGCCAGGTGAACACGAAAGATCAAAGGGCAGCGGTTTGTTTTGGATTCCAATATACTCTGCCTATGCTTGTGACAGCTGATGCCAGAATAGATACGGATGGCAGGGTAAGGTTGCAACTGGGAAGAGAAGATCTTGCAATGAGCAAGAGGCTGAGACTCAGGTTTTTCGTCAATTCTGACAAGGAATATATGACTGGCCTGAGATACATTGTTACAAAGCATTTTGCGGTTTCGACTCACTATGATAGTGATATGGGATTGGGCGCTGGTCTGACTATTACTTATTGACTGTATACCAGCGGCACGTTCTTGGAGTAGATTTTCAAAACCCAGCATCATGGAAAGATATCACAACTACCAAAGCTGTATCGAAGCATGCCTGAGATGTGCTGCGATTTGTAATCATTGTGCATCATCCTGCACCCAGGAAGATGATGTGAAAATGATGGCGCGATGTATCCAGTTGGATATGGAATGTGCTTCCATTTGTTATGCAACAGGGCAGTTGATCAGCCTTGGATCGGACAAAGCGATGGAAATTTGCCGTATCTGCGCAGATATGTGCGAGGCTTGCGCTGCAGAGTGTGAGCATCATAGCCATGCCGAACATTGCAGGATTTGTGCCATCGCTTGTCGTCATTGTGCGCAGGAGTGCCGGGAAATGGCCGGCGTCGCAGCATTACCCTGAACCGGAGAAGGCAAGAGTGAATCATGCACCGCTTTTGGTAAGTGGCTGGCCCTTTATGCAAAATTACCGTACCAGCCACAACGAGGCAATTTTCTAAATACAAATGTGGTTAAATAGTTACAATCAGCACCGGTCACTCATTTAACTGCTCCTTCAATGAATGAATAACATATCATATGGCAAATGCCCATCTGAGCATCCTCCACACGGCCATAATGAAATGAATCAATCACAATAGTGAAGTCTGCAAGCTCAGCAACTTTCCCCCGCTTACCACCCGTTAATGCAATTACATAAACACCATTGTGTTTAGCCCATTCAACAGCATTGACCACATTTGGTGAACTACCGCTGACACCAAGCACAAACAAGGTATCACCGGGGCGGGCAAAATTCAGAAGTTGCCTTGTGAACACTTCGTGATAAGCATAGTCATTTCCGATTGCCGTCATCCAACTTACATTATCATTCAAAGACATACACCTGAAGGGCTTTCCCATCGCGTCGGAGGCACTCTTCCCCAGGTCTGTAACGAAATGGGATGCATTTGCTGCACTTCCACCATTACCCACCACAAAGAGCTGCCGCTCCTCTTTCCAGATCTCATGGAAACGCCTGATGATGATTTCAACCTGGTCAAGAGGAATTCCAGCCAGCGCATCCTGCTGTCCCTTTATATAGGTTGCTAAATAATCCTGCATAAAAAAAACGATTTAAGATTGATGGTTTATTTGGCTTGCTAATATCAGGCTGCCTACGGGTACGGCCTGTTCCCGGAGCTTCGATAAAGTGATCAGTGGTGCAGGAATAAAAGCTGTCATAAGGTATGAAGGCAATTTTTCAGCTACCGCATCCCGGAGTTGCTGTCCGATAAGTGAAAGACCACCCCCAAGTACAATTATTTCCGGGTGCAACAGGTGTACCGCATGAGACAGGCCAAAAGCAAGATCATCCATGGTTTCGTCGAAGATACGTAAGGCCGTGGGGTCGTTGGCATCCATAGCGGATTTCAGATGTTTTGCTTCTCCCTTATTGAGCCCGCGGGCTAAGCCGGCCAATATCCCGGTCGGGTGTGTTTCAATAACGTCCCTGATCTTTTTGTCAACTGCCCATCCTGAGCAGAGAGATTCAAAAATGGTTCCTGCTTTGTCCATCCGCAGATGGCCGATTTCCAACTCACCGGGAAGCACACCGTGATATACCTCGTCATTTATCACAAGTCCAGCTCCAACCCCTGAACCCAGTGTTAAATATAATACCGGGTTATATCCTTTTCCCGCACCAAAGATTGCCTCTCCCAATGCTGCAACATTTGCATCATTGTCGACAGTAACGGGGCAACCCGCAATCGCTTCGAGCCAATCCTTTATCGGGAAGCCCGACCACCCTTCAACATGAAACGAAGTTGCAATCTGCCCGGTAATTCTGTTGACTGGTCCTCCGAAGCCAATGCCGATTCCGGAAAGCTGGTTCTTAAAATCCTGCCTGATCGTCGACTCAATCCTGTCCTGTATACCTGCGGCTCCTTCATTGCCGACTACTTCAAACCGATGCAGTGAGAGCACCTCGCCGTTTTTGTTACCAGACACGATCTGGAGTTTGGTACCCCCTATCTCTATACCGGCAAAAAGTTCCTGCTTCAAGTGTAAGTATTAATAATGAAATAATAAGTGATTTCCTGCTATTGGCACCACAACAAGCATTTCCCGGATTCGTTAACCAATGGTACAAGATACAATAATCCATATTTGAAACTTAATCACTGTCCGGTGAATGTCCGTAGTGTGTTGTAAATTTGGAAAAATCTTTGTTTGGTTGGTAGTCCATAATTTGGACCAGGAGAAGCTTAGGCATAAGTGTATTTGCTTACGATCATTACTCAGTTCTCAGATAACCTGTCACCGGAATGCATGAACAACAATAGGAGTTGTCGATAGTAAACTTGTATTATGCCAGAAAAAGATATAATGAAGCATACCTCACCGGGAGATTCTGTCAAACAATCTGAAATTGATCACCCGGCGACTGGTAAAAAGGAAGCGAATGACCAACTGAAGGAATTCACAGAAGCTTTACAACGATCGAATGAGGCATTAAAAAAAAGCGAGGAGCGATATCAGAAAATGATCGCTGAGGTAGAAGATTATGCCATAATACTTTTAAACAGGAACGGAGATATCGAAAACTGGAATATTGGCGCTCAAAAAATAAAAGGGTATTCAGCTGCTGAAATTGTTGGCCAAAACTTCAAGGTATTTTATCCTGCTTCTGACCGCGAAAATAAGCTTCCGGAACAACTGCTCGCAGAAGCCGCGAAAAATGGTAAAGCCCTTCATGAAGGGTGGCGCGTGCGGAAAGACGGCAGCCAGTTCTGGGGCAGTATAGTAATTACTGCTATACATGCAGACGATGGGGCTGTTATTGGATTTTCGAAAGTAACGCGGGATTTAACAGAAAGAAAAACTGCGGAAGACAAACTGCGCGAATACCTGCAAGAACTTGAAACAAAAAATACAGAGCTCGAACAGTTTGCCTATGTCGCTTCTCACGACCTGCAGGAACCTCTCAGAAAAATTCAAATATTTGCAGACATCATCTCCAAAAATCTGGGTAATGAAGCCGCAATTTCAACATACCTTGACAAACTAAAAGGTTCCGCATCCCGCATGAAGGCATTGATTCAATCAGTGCTGAATTACAGCCGCGCATCCAGCAGCGGTGAAGATAAGGTTGATACTGATCTCAATTCAATCCTTCTTCATGTTATCCAGGATTATGAACTTCTTATCATTGAGAAAAAAGCGGAGGTTGAAACAGAACCACTGCCGGTGATCAAAGCAATTCCGCTCCAGATAAACCAATTGTTTTCGAACATCATTGGAAATGCATTGAAATACTGTGAGCGATCACCCGTTATAAAGATCAAAAGCAGCCTGGTTACCTCAAAAAACGCCTATAATCTTCCCAACAACATACCGGAGAGACAATACCTGGAAATTCAGTTCATCGATAATGGAATCGGGTTTGAACAGAAATATGATAAAATTATATTTTCAATGTTTCAGCGCCTGTATGCTAAACACGAGTATTCAGGCACTGGCATAGGTCTCGCACTTTGTAAAAAGATCATGGATCTGCATGATGGATTTATCACCGCAAAAAGCGACCTTTCAAGCGGCTCTGTGTTTTACGTTTATTTCCCTGTTGAGTAATTCGCATTAAGTTTAGTGACTGCCGTCATTTCTGATACACTCTTACATAATCAACTTCAAACCTGCGTGGAAAGGTTGTTGAGTCAGCATTGCCACCATTCATCCCTCCTACTGCCAGGTTCAGTAACATATAGTGAGGCTGCCTGAAAGGATTTATAGCAGATCCATCTTTGTTCATCAGCTTTGTGAGTTCCACTTTGTTCAGCAAAACATCATCAAGAAATAGCGTTATCATGTCTTCATCCCAATCCATCCGCCAGGTATGAAAGTCTTTCGCCCAGGCGATGCCGCCCAATGAATCAACCGGCTTTGTAACGCTGAACCATTCTGCTTTTTTGTCGGGTCCCATGCAGGCAACATTTGCAAGGATCATCTTTCTGTAGTATTCCATGATATCTATTTCACCGTTAGCAGGCCAGTTACCTGAAACCCCAAGGGTCCACCAGGCTGGCCACAAGCCTGCGCTTATATCTATTTTACCCCTCATAACAAACCTGCCGTAAAGCCAGGATTTACGACCCGATGTATTGATACTGGAAGATGTGAATTCAATATTCCTTCGTTTGGTTCGCCAGTCTCGTCCATCTGAATTAAACCGGGGATTGGGCCTGCTTTCTCTTCTTGCTTCTATAATGAGTTTGCCATTTTCACACCATGCATTGTCCTCCTGGTACCACTGGGCCTCTTCATTCCTTACAAAGCCTTTTTCGAATTGCCAGGATGAACTGTCAACACGGCCATCCTTGTTGAATTCATCTGCCCAAATCAATTTATACCCATCATCCGAAATCTGGGGGTGACCTTTGGTGGTTTTGCATGCATGGAATAGCAATACAATTGTCGAAGTCAATAAAAAGCCGCAGATCTTCTTCATCGGGCTAAGTTAATTAACTATATCACTTAAACACGGCATCTGACTATATCACTTAAACACGGCATCGTTTCGCTGGTGCGACAACGTTGTTCCCGTTGAAAGGATACTCAATCCCCTTTACGAATTTCAATCCTTAGTGTAGGTATATTCAACTACAGCACCACTTAATTCATTTGCTGCTTTATTTCCTGCACTGGGGCCAGATGTAACCGTTGATTTGTCAGTGACAATATATAACCGCTTACCATCGGTAGAAACCGCGATATCACGGTAGCGACCGCCTGCTTTAAACAGCTCCTCCTGGGCAACTACGCCGGTACCCGCCGGGTTAAGCTTAAGCCTGGTTATCTTTCCATGTTTCAATGAAGTGACCAATAGAGAAGGTTTCCATCCCGGGATCGCATCGGAATCATAACCGGCATGGCCCGATGGCGCCAGTGATTCCCATCCCTTGTCCTGTACGGCGCCGGTCAGCATACCCGTAGCAACAGCCGTCAATGCTTTGTTTCCTGTAGGATAAAAGCTTTTTAATGGATCAACATAGTTTTTGATCCTGGCAGCACTGGCAACCTCATTAGATATAAGCGGATAGGTTGTGTTCCACTTCCCGGGAAGACTGTCCACCTGGGTAACACCAGCAGCCAGCCCGTTGTAATTCCCATCAGCATAACCAATAACCAGTGGGTGCCCGTAGTTGCTGCCCCTTGTAACAATATTTATTTCATCATCAGAAAATGGTCCATGCTCCGCCGCATAAACTATTTCCTTATCGGCTATAAGTAGCTTTGTAAGTCCCTGTGCGTTCCTATGACCGGAACTCCACACCGCATTTTTCTTGCCGTTGCTGAGAGGATTATCATTTGGGATCCATGATTCAGCAGTATTCCCTGCATCCAGCGGTTCTGTCTCAAATCGCAATAGTTTCCCTTCAAAATTCCCCGGATCCTGCGCATGATTTTGTCTTCCGCCGTTTTGGAATTGTCCTGCACCCATATCACCAACGGAATAGAATAAAAAGGGTTTGTTATTGATCAGGGTGATGAGCAGCCGGCCACCGTTATGATCATTTGATCCGGGTATCGAATCGCAGACGGTCACCGGGTCAACAAGTTTAATGTTTGTTGTGTCATAGCGGTAACGGACAACACGGGTCAGAAAATGAAAACCACCATCTTGTTTATTTTGCCCGTTACCGGGTGAATTTTTTCCTTCGAAATCGTAGAGGTATGCAAGGTAAACGAAGGGCTTTCCCCGCAGCATTCCGGGATGTAATGCCATGCCCATAAGGCCTGCCTGTGGCCAGGGCTTTCCGCCGTCAATCCCATCATTAAGGGTGTCATAGCGTGGAAATTCTCTCAGGCTGTTTAAATCAATCAATGTATCCCTGGAGCCGGTCTGCGGATTGATGCGGAGTACCCGGTACCCTTTCGCTTCGGTGATCCAAAGATGCTGATCCGGGGCGCAAATGATGGTCCAGGGATCATCCAGATCCTGCGCGATCACCTTTTTTGTGAATACCTTATCACCTGCCTGTGCAGATACCGATGTTTGGGTCTGAAGGAACCACAGCAATAGAAAACAGAAATGTAAACGCATATGGACCCATATCCACCAAAATCATTCCGGGGATATCCGTGGATTACAAAATCATTCCGGGGATATCGGTGGATTACAAAATCATTCCGGGGATAGTCATGTTGCGCAGAGCGCAGCTGGCGCATCACTGCCATATACCCGGTAGCGATCCGGCTTCACTATTTATGGGGACTATCAGACCGCTGCCGATGCCGGCTTTTGCCTCTTGCGTGACCCTGACTTCACATCATCACTTGCCCAGGCTGCCATTGCATTCAGCACAGGAGTCAGCTTTTTTCCGGAATTGCTTAAAGTATAATAAACTACGGGAGGTATAACCGGCGAAGCATCTCTCAGCACAAGCCCGTCTTCCTGCAATTGCTTCAGATGCTGAATTAACATTTTTTCGGTGATCGCAGGAATGGCTCTTCTTATTTCACTATATCGTTTGGCGCCGGTCATGAGTTGAAAAAGTATTACCGGCTTCCAATGCCCGCCGATTTTTTCCATAACATAAGACACCGGGCAGGCAAGGACCGCTTTTTTTTTGTTTGCGTTTCGGGTGGAACTTTCTTTAACTTTCGTCATGGGAACATACTTTAGGGTAAGTACTTGTATAAAAGTAAGTACAAATATAACTTTGACTTTTCAAATATAAAAACAACAGCTATGAAATTTGTTATTACAGGATCCACAGGCAACGTCAGTAAACCATTATCTGTTAACCTTGTAAAAAATGGTCATGAGGTAACCATTATCACCTCGAATGCAGACAAGATCTTATCTATAGAAGAGCTCGGCGCAAAAGCGGCAGTGGGAACGATCAATGACATCGACTTCCTGGTCCGATCCTTCACTGGCGCAGACGCGGTGTACACTATGGTACCGCCTACTCTTTCTGCGACTAATTGGCGGAACCACATCGCAGGCGTGGGCGGGAACTATGCTGCAGCTATTCAAAAATCAGGAGTAAAGCGCGTGGTGAACCTAAGTAGTGTTGGAGCCGACCTGCCCGATGGCACCGGACCCGTTAAAGGTCTCCACGACGTTGAAAATGTATTGAATGCGCTGGAGGGGGTTTCCGTTGTGCATATAAGAGCCGGATTTTTCTATTATAATCTCCTTAGTAACATTGGCCTGATCAAACAGGCGGGAATCATGGGCGGTAATTATGGTCAGCATACACAGATAGTTCTTGTGCACCCGGTTGATATTGCTAATGCAATTGCCGATTCTATTCAACAACCTTTTGAAGGGAAAGCGATCCGCTATGTGGCCAGCGATCTGCGTACCACCGATGAAATCGCCAAGGTGATTGGTGAATCCATTGGTAAACCAGAACTTCCCTGGGTCGACTTCACCGATGAACAAGCGCTCGATGGGATGTTGAAAGCCGGACTTCCTGCTGAAATTGCTTCAAACTACGTTGAGATGGGTGCGGCAATCAGATCCGGTAAATTATTTGGCGATTTTATGAAAAACAAACCAAAAACCGGTGGGACAGACCTCGAAACATTCGCTAAGGAGTTTGCCCTGGTCTACAACCAATAAATATTATTGTAAATATGGACTCTTAAAACAGCTTTATTGAGGTAAGCAGGCAATGAGTGTGCACCTGGGGGTAACAGCGGCGGGCAAAAAAAAATAAACATAAAACGACTGTTACCCTTAATTTTACACCTCATTAAAATTGCCTATGCCTCAGGATAAAAACCGTCAGTTTCTGGATTTCGAAAAGCCGATCAAAGACTTATTTGACCACATTGAAATTCAGAAACAGCAGGCTGAAAAAAGTAAGATTGACGCGACAGATCATATTCAGAAACTCGAAGCAACAATAATACAAAGACGCCGGGAAATTACGCAGCAACTTACCCCCTGGCAAAAAGTGCAGTTGAGCAGGCATCCTGATCGTCCTTATACGCTTAAGTATATTGAAAAAATGTGTTCTGATTTTGTGGAGCTGCATGGCGACAGGAATGTGAAGGATGACAAAGCTATGGTTGGTGGTTTTGCGTCGTTGGATGGACAGACTGTGATGATCATCGGGCAGCAAAAAGGGATCAATACAAAAATGAGACAGTTGCGGAACTTCGGGATGGCCAATCCGGAAGGATACCGCAAGGCACTTCGCCTGATGAAGCTGGCTGAAAAATTTAATAAACCCGTTATTACACTTATTGATACACCAGGAGCTTATCCCGGGCTTGAAGCGGAAGAACGTGGACAAGGCGAGGCAATTGCAAGAAATATTTATGAAATGATGCGGCTTAAGGTGCCCGTTATATGTGTAATTATCGGTGAAGGCGCCTCGGGTGGTGCGCTGGGTGTAGGTGTGGGCGATCGGGTTTTTATGCTTGAGAACACCTGGTATACCGTAATTTCACCGGAGAGCTGTAGTTCGATTTTATGGCGGTCATGGGATCAAAAAGAAAAAGCAGCGGAACAACTAAAACTCACACCGGATCATATGTATCAGTTTGGGCTCATCGACGCGATAGTTCCTGAACCTATCGGCGGAGCACACTGGGATTATACCGAAGCGGCCATGCTTTTAAAAGCACAATTATTGAAATCACTTGAAGAACTTAAGGCTATTCCTGCAAAAACAAGGGTAGAGAAGCGGATCGAGAAATACAGTAAGATGGGCTTCTATGATGAGATCCCCGCAGGTGTTTATATAAAAGAGCACGACTAAGTTCAAATCAATCAATAATCATTATCTAATAAAAGAATCTCTTGGCCATTCAAAACAACCTCCTCACTGCTCTCAGGGGCACAGGAGTAGCAATCATAACACCATTCAAATCAAATTTTGAAGTAGATCTCCAGGCTCTCGGAAACATGATCGATTATGTTATCGGTGGTGGAGTGGAATATATTGTGAGCCTTGGCACAACCGGGGAAACACCAACCATCAGCAAGGAAGAGAAGATCGCAATCATTCAATACACATACGAAAAAGTAAATAACCGGATTCCCGTGATTGTTGGTATCGGTGGGAACAATACGCAGGAACTTGTCAACGACCTCCAGACCTTTCCCTTAGCAAAAGCAATGGCGGTGCTGAGCGCGAGTCCTTACTACAGCAAACCTTCACAACAGGGGATATACGAACATTATAAGATGCTGGCAGAAGCATCTCCCCGACCTGTTTTACTTTACAACGTACCGGGAAGAACCGGCCGTAACATGACTGCTGCCACAACGCTCCGCCTTGCCAGGGAGATTCCAAACATTGTTGGTATCAAAGAAGCCAGTGGAGATATGGCACAATGCATGGAGCTGCTTCGCGACCGCCCGGCAGATTTTCTTGTTATCAGCGGTGATGATGCGCTCACCCTGCCACAGATCGCATGCGGTATGGACGGGGTGATCAGTGTTGCGGCAAATTGTTTTGCCAGGGAATTTACCGACATGGTCAGGTTTTGCCTGAAGGGAGATTTCAAATCCGCAAAAACGCTCAACGACAAGCTTATTGCCGGGTATGAATTACTGTTTGCTGAAAATAATCCCGCCGGTGCAAAGGCATTTTGTTTTGAGTTGGGGCTGATACAAAACTATCTCAGGCTACCTGTAACTCCGGTAAGCGATGAATTACATCAGAAGATCAGGACTTATCTGGGTAAGTGAAATGGCGCATAAGAGCTAGTATAATTTTGCAATGCCGAACAAGGCGACCATCAGAATTGCTATAACACTCAGCCAGAAACAAAGCTCATACACAGCTCCTGCTTTGAAATATAGCTCCCTCCGTTTATGAAAATTGATCGCTGCGAATACAACGACCAGTAACATAAATGATCCTACGACACCTCCAAACAGGATCATGAATACCGGCAGGTTAATGAAAAGGAATGTGATGAGCCAGATTAAAGGGAACACCCATGACAGCGTGGCTATTGTCCTTTTTCTCTGCGCAGTATTGTGAAAATTGATCCAGCCGAGCTGGCCAAAAATATCAGAGAATAACCTCGACCAGGCGGCAAGCGTTGCGAATACGCTGGAAAACAATACAAAAAAAGCACCGACCAGGTATGCAGATTTGATACCGGCGCCTAACGACTGGGTATACATCAATGCCAGTGTTTCTATTACCTGGTTGCCCTCGGGAACAAGTCCGCGACTGTGTAATACTGCTGCACCCAGCAGGTAAAATGCTGCAGTGACCATCGTATAAATGATCATTGCCACAAAAGCATCGAGATACATCACCTTAATCCAGCCTCTCGCTCTTTTTTTCCAGGCTTCATCGCCTGTTTTAGGACCGGTGAAAGCTGCATAACCTTTTTCAAGGCACCAGTAATTATAAGCGATTATTTCATCACTCCCCACCCCGGTAATACCAAAAGCAGCAACCGCAATAAGCACAAGATGTGGAGGCAGTTTGAATTGGAGGCCGCTAAACAATTCAGCCCCGGTGATATTGTACTCTGTGAAGTTAAGTGCGATAAGTGAAGCAAAGGTAAGAAGCGTGAACAGGGCTATCATTACCAGGGAAGATTTCTCAATCAATCCATAAAGGCCGCGATAGATAAGCAGGAAGGCCAGCACCGCAATAACAGCGGCCCAGACAATGATGCTTACGGATGGAAAAAGCATACTCATGACTATTGCGGTGCCACCCAGCATGCCGCCCACCTGTACGATTTTCATTAAGGTGAGTAAAAAGATCGCCCATACAGCCCAGCTGGCTTTGCCCAGCCGGGGTCCGGGTAAAGTGTTGAAAGACTTCATAGCTGTTTCACCGGTAAGTATGGCGTACTTTCCAAACTCAAGCTGAATGGCCACTTTAACCAGGCAACTCACGATGATCACCCAGAATGCGATGAAACCAGCTTTCGCACCGAGTGTTGTGGTGGCAATTAATTCGCCCGAACCAACAATAGACGCAGACAAAATAAATCCGGGTCCAAGAAATTTCAACGATGAGCTGATGCTTCCCGGGGGCTCTTTTATAGTAGCAGCCGTGGCGGTATAATGATCGGGTTTCTGTTCAATCAAGAGATCTGTTTTCGTATGTCAATGCAAAAAGTGGTCAATGAATTCCGTCAGGGCACCCTGAAGGTAACTCCTTCAATCGCAAGATCTGTGTCTTCAAAGATCTCCCTCGCTTCCTGTTGAAATATATCGAGTTTATCGTATTTAGAACTGAAATGGCCGATAAGTAAACGTCTCACTTTTGCTTTTTTCGCAATTGTTGCCGCTTGCCATGTGGTAGAATGAAACCGGGTATAGGCCCTCTCGGCGAGGTCTTTCAGGTAAGTGGTTTCGTGGTAAAGCAGATCCACATTTCTGACCTTATCGATCAGGTCCTCATCATAAAGGGTATCGGCACAGTAAGCATAAGACTTAGGCCGCGGAGCTTCTTCAGTAACTGTTTCATTAAAAATCACACGCCCGTCTTTGGTAATATAATTTTCGCCGAGTTTGAGCCGGTCATAAAAGATCGCGGGGATTCCATGTAGCACCGCTTTTTCAGGATTTACCCTTCTTGGTGCTTTCACCTGCTGAAAGCGGAAACCGTAACATTCAACGCGGTGTTTGGTGGCGAAAGCTTCAACCTGGAACTTGTCATTTTTTATCAGAATACCACTTTTTTCGAGCGGATGAAAATGAAGCTGGTAGGGAAGAACTGTGTTTGCAGCCTTGAATTGCAGCTCAAGTATTGCTTTAAGCGGCGCCGGTGCAAACAGATGCAGTTCGTGCTCTCTTTGTAACAAACCCATGCTGTTGAGAAAACCAGGCAATCCAAAATAATGATCTCCGTGCAGATGAGAAATGAAGATGTAATTAATCCTCCCCCACCGTATCCGGTATTTTGAAAGTTGAACCTGTGTACCCTCTCCGCAATCGACAAGAAATAACTGATCATCCAGCGTTACAAGCTGGGCCGTCGGATGCCGGTCGTAAGCCGGCAAGGCGGAGTTATTTCCTAAAATGGTGACTGCGAGCATCTGTAAATTTATAAGGTAACGATCGTATCCTTCGTCAGGGCACGGGTCAAACTGCTACATTAGGTTGTAAAATAACAATTTACGGGAAGTCTTGCAACTTAAGATTCATTATTGGATTTAAAATGATGACCGGTCGGACACATTATATATAATTACTCAAAAACAAGGCAACCTGCTGCAACATAACTCCGTTTTATCTTCCTGGGTTATAACCTATAAAATTTTTAGCATGAAATCAAAAGCCTATTTACTGTTAGCAACTTGCCTCTTCCTGTCTTCGTTGACTGCCTGCGACAAAGACGACGATGACGAAAAAAATCCGAACATCGTTACCAAAACAGGCCTGCCGGTGACTGGTGCGCAGGAAGTTCCGGCCAAAACGAGCCCGGCAAGCGGTACTCTTGATGTCTCCTATGATAAGTCAACAAAAATGCTCTCGTTCACCGTGGTTTACCAGGCACTGACGGCCGTACCATCAGGTGCACATATACACGGACCGGCTGCTAAAGGGGCAAATGCGGGCATCAAGTATGATTTCTTTTCAATTTTTCCAAAAACACAGGCTGGCACTTTCTCTGATAAGGTTTTGGTTGACGGTGTCAAACTGAAAGAAGATAGTTTACTGGCCGGATTCTATTATGTGAACATTCATACCTCAACGAACCCGGGTGGCGAAATCAGGGGCCAGATAGAATGGTAAGCATTCGTTAGCGATCAGCGTCCATTAAGTAATGAGTGTTGATCAATGGATGAATGTCATCAACGGATAAATGTTAATAGACGCATTAATGTTACTAAGGAGATGAACGCCGATTTTGCGATTAGCATTCGCAAAAGAGTATTAAGTAACGATTGGTTGCAGAGTGATGAGTGCTTGTCGGGTAATATCGGGCATTAAGTGACGATTGGTTGCAGAGTGATGAATGCTTGTCGGTCAATGCCAGGCATTAAATCACGATTGGTAGCAGAGTGATAAGCGCTTGTCGGGTGATGAGCGCTTGTGAGGTGATGAGCGCTTGTCGGGTGATGAGCGCTCGTCAATTAATAAGATTGCAGATAATTTGACCACGTAGAAAAGAACAGGTGCAGGCTGTTTTGAATGGCCTTGCACCTGCTTTTTTATTTTTCCTTCGTTCTTTTTGTTGCAGTGATTCAGTTAATTGAACAGGTCAATCTACCTGCTAAATATTTTTTTACCCTGTCTTACTCATTTTCCATCTCAGTTTATCCCGGGAAACGTTGTTACACAGAACAAGTACTCTTGCCGGTCTTGTTGCTCAGATCTCCTTTATCTAACAGAAGAAACAACCTCCCCAATCTTGTACGCTGACCTAAGTTGTCTGCACAAAAACCTTGTTCAATCTTGCACGCTGATCTACGTTGTCTGCACAAAAATCTTGTTCAATCTTGTCCGCTGATCTAGGTGAATCAGCAGCTCAAATACCACTGCCGATCTTGTATGCTACTATACGTCGCCAGACCCGGTACACTCTATTTCGGTTGTTGACACTTTAATCTACACTGGTATAATCGTTGTGTTGTTTATTGTATCAATCTTATTGTTCTCATACCCCCGTACTATCTTTTCAATTGTCAACGACCGGATGTTGTTTAGGAATTCGCCGTCTTGAAATTAATTCAGCAGGGCAACCACCTCAGGTCAACCGTCGTATTAATTATCAAACCCCCTCCCAGATTTGTGCGTTAAAAAAGAAATATTAGCTACGCTCTCCTATTTCGATTTGTTCAGTTATCCATTAACCCCGATTGAGATAGTAAAGTTTCTAAGCATTGATTGCAGTGTACAGGAGATTGCACTTCCATTACTCGAACTTGAACAGGAAGGATCAATATTTAAACTGGATGATTTTTATGCATTGCATAATAACCCGGCCCTTGCAACAAGAAGAAAAAATGGCAATATAAAGGCCCGTCAACAGCTGGTTACGGCTGATAAGATTGCCTCCTTCCTTGCAGGCTTTCCTTTTGTAAGTGGTGTAGCAGTATCCGGTTCTTTGTCAAAGAATTTCGCCGATGAAAACTCAGATATCGACTTTTTCATCATCACCAAATCAAACCGGCTCTGGCTGGCAAGGACCTTCATGCACCTCTTCAAAAAACTCACGTTCCTTGTGGGAAAGCAGCATTACTTCTGCATGAATTATTATATTGATCATGAGATGCTCAGGATCAAAGAACAGAATGTTTACACTGCAATAGAAGTGGCTACTTTAATGCCCCTGAGAGGCATAGAAACTTTTGGACTTTTCTTTCAACACAACAAATGGGTAAGTCAGTATCTGCCTAACCATAATATGCATATCACTTATGTGAAAGCAAATAAAGACTCACTTGTTAAAAAATTTATTGAATTCTTTTTTAATAACGCAGCAGGAAATTATCTGGACACCCTCCTCATGAAGATCACTGCAAACAAATGGGCAGAGAAAACAAGGCGAAAGAAATTAAACAAAAATGGTAATGTTATGGGCATGGATGCGGGCAAGCACTATGCAAAACCGCTACCCGCTAACTTCCAGGTCAAATTGCTTGAACGATACGAAATCAGACTTTATGCACTCTACAGGCAGTTCGAAGAACAATCCGGATCGAACATTCTGAATATCTAGCAGCAATTCATTGGGGCTATTTTTTCTTTTGCAGCGTAATGATAAAATAGTCGCCAATATATTTCCATGGCAAAGACGTCTTCCACTTATTCTCCTGCCTGCATAAATAATCAAACAGGCGAGGATATTTTTCTGGAAATCCAGCGATATATGAAGGGGGCACGATGGTGCATAAACCTTCCGTTGCAATACAAACGAATTGGTCTTTTAACAACCCGCTCACATCAGAAGGGCTGTAATACCAGCATTTGAACCTGTTCCCTTCCACATTGGCCTGCCTGCCATTTGCACTAAAGAATCTTCTGAAAGCTGTACGGAATCTGCCTTTAAAAATCAGCATGCTTTCCCATAAACAAAACTTAGAAATTATTACAAGGGTAAGAAACCCACCCGGAGCCACCAGTGGTACCAGCTCAGTCAGCACGTTACCGAGTTTACCGGTACAATTCAAACCACCGAAATTTGAATAGACATAATCATAAGGGCCTTTGCGTTTTAACGATGCGAGATTTGTAAATGAACATTGCTCTGTGGTGATAGCTTCATCTAAAGGAGTACCTGATTTCTTAGAAATTACTTCATCCAACATACCCGCCGACACGTCCGTTGCATGGACTGTAAAGCCCAGCTTTGCAAAATATAAGGCATCTTCTCCGGTACCGCAGTTCAGCTCCAGCATGTGGCTGCCCTTTTGCAGGTAGCCAGATATATGTTTGCGCACTCTTGACCTTTTATAAGCAATCATCGGATCCATACCATACAACTTGTCGAACAAAACCGACTGTGCTGTAAACGCTGCCTGGACATTTTCCTCATTGATATCCTGAAGGAGGTTCATTATTTTTCAAGTTTTCTTAATGCTGTTTCTGAAAGATATACGGCAGGTAAAAGATAAAAAAACGAAAGCGCCTTACGCGTCATTTTGCGGTTCGCACTCAAAGGTTTCCTGATCAATGAGCGGAGGTTTTCAATGGCAAGATGTTTCCTGTAATTTTTATGCACGTAATGATGAAGCTGTTTGTAAAATGAAGGCGAATATGTATTCCGGAACATAAGTGCCATTTCATCAGAGTCTGTCCAGTTGGACTTTTCTTTCAGTTCAGTCTTCACCTTTTCGTAAAATAACGTTCCAGGCAGCGGGTAAGACACAGAAATACCTATCTCATGAGGCAGTAAGCTGTTGATCATTTTAATCGTGAGTTCAATGTCTTCTCTTGTTTCACCCGGATATCCGAATTGAATAAAAAAGCATGGTTTGATGTTATTGGCTTTAAGCAGCGCAGTAGCTGCCCTGATCTGGCTGACCTGGATCCCCTTATCCATGGCGTCAAGTATTTTCTGTGACCCGCTTTCCGCACCCATCCAGACCTCTTCACATCCTGCCCTGGCTAGCGCTTTTACATAGGCTTCGTCAGCAAGCAGATCTGCCCTCGATTGAATTTTAAACCTGAATGTTATTTGTGCTGCCTCCACTACATCGGCAAACTCTTCTACCCACCCCGGTTTCAACCCAAAAATATCATCACAGAACCACACATGATCAAGGCCGAATCTTGTCTTAATGTCTATGAGCTCCAATAATACATTTGCCGGGGTTCTTGCATTATACCTGTTGCCATAAATCGGCTTCGCACACCAATTGCATTTATAGGGACAGCCCCTGGTTGTACCGACATTGATGGAAAAATAACCTGCGGTTCTGTTCCAGGAATCTTTATATGGATCAATATCCAGCAGGGACCAGGCGGGCAGTGGTAGCAAATCAAGGTTTCGGATCACCGCACGTGGTGGTGTTTTGACTATGCGTTCATTTTGTATAAAAGCAAGTCCAGCTATGTTGCCTGGATCCGAGTTCTTTGAACCGGCCATACTAACGAGTTCGAGCAGGGTTGCTTCACCCTCACCCAGGATAATAAAATCGGCGCCGGCCTCCAGGTATTGCTGGTAATGATCTGTAGAATCCGAACTCGAAACTATTACTCTGACACCTGCCGAAACAGCTAACCCGATCATAGCAAAGGCGGCTTCACGCATATTGGTAAGGCACATTTTTGTGAGGTAATTGAAGCCGTCATCATAGATCACAAGTAGATCCGGGCCGGCTTCAAGTGCCGGAATAATGTCCTTGGGTGAATGGAAAAACATGCTGTCAACAAAGGTTACATCATGATTTGCCGATCTAAGTGAGGAAGCCGCATACAATGTTCCGAGTGGCGGATATGGCCGCCCGATCTGCCACTGCTTTGCATCAAGGCGCAGAAAATATGAGTGCGTAATAACTATTTTCATCACTTCTTTTTAATTATGACATTCTACATCCGGGCCGGATTAACCCGTGGTGGAAGATTCAGGGAACAGACACATTTTTTGCAAACAGGGTCGTGATCCATATCCAGTTTTTTCCGAAAATTCAAACCAACATTACCGTTCAGGATGTTCTGCAAATCATTGTCCCTGATGTTTCCAATCGTCTTGTGAAAAAAACAGGGTTTCACTCCACCATCCGGCTCAATCACCGTCGAGACCCAGGGTGCATTACACTGTTTATAGGGATAATCTTCCAACCCGTATCCGGCCGCATAGTACCGGTATATGTTCATCAATTTGGCCGGAGACTCCGCAATAAACCTATTCCTGAATTGTTTCTCGAAACGGGGCGACAGGCTTTCGATTATAGCTTTCAGTACTGGCAACTCCTCCCGGTTGATGGCAATTTCCGATTGCCGTTCACGGGTCCATGGTACCTCCCTGTTAAATGCATGACTGGTGAGATCCGCCGGCAAAAAACTGATCTGGTCAATCCCGATATCTGAAGCAGATTCAATGATGCCTGCCCACGCCTGATAATTTAAACCGTGGATCACCGTTCGTGCAGTGATCCGGTAAGACTTATCTTTCGATTTGAGAACGGCTATTCCTTCAGTCAGTTTATTGAAAGCGCCATTGACTTCACGAATGGAATCATGGATCTTTTCCGTTCCATCCAAAGAAATAATAATGTCGTCAACCAGTTGCAAAAGCCGGGCAGCATGTTTCTTTAGCAACAACCCTGTGGAAAGCAAAGTAATTTTGAGGTTTTCCTTTTTTAATATTTCACATAGTTCAAAAAAGCCTTCGTGTAACAAAGCTTCCCCGCCGGACATCACTATTTGTTTGGTACCCAGCTCCCGGAAACTTTTCAGCAATGGAATGATATCGTCTTTCGTTAGCTGTTTAAGATGCTGATTACCTTTCCATATATCGCACATGCGGCAGCGGCAATTGCAGGAACTATGTGGCATCAGGATAGCAATAGGTAATGCACTTACCCGATGCGTGCGTAAGGTATGATATCGTTTCAGCGTATGATATATCGACTGTTTCACAGGTTACCAGGTTTGATGAGGATCCTGTGAAAGGGATCATTATGCTTAAAAAACCTACTCATGAAGGTTCCCGGCCGGTACAAAATCTTATAATTGAAACAATCCAGCGCTGTGATCGAATGATGAAAATACCAATTCGACATTTCCGGGAAACCAATGGAATCAAAGTAAGTAGCCGACCTCGCTTTCGCGTTTTTGAGATCCTGCTGATCATAAAACATCGAATCAGTGATGTATATTTCGCCACCTGTCTTTAAAAGTGTTTTTGCCTTGCTGATGATCTCAATCAGCGAAGGAAAGTATTGGATAGAAGCAGCAAAAACAATTAGATCAAAACGGCTATCGCCGAGAACTCCCTGCCTGAGATCGCCCTGTATAAAGTGAAGATTTCGTTTATCAGCAAACACTCTTTTTGCCTGGTCCAGTTCTACCGCATTGATGTCGAGCCCGGTTACTTCTGTAGCGGGCACAGAGGATAGGCGGTTTGACAGCCAGCCATTGCCACAACCTATTTCCAGGATGTTCAAAGCCCGTTTTTTTTTCATAACATAATGAAGAAGGAGATTGCATGAACGTCTTCTTATTTCCCATTCTTTGTAATGGTGATGACGACCGTCGACCTCCGGCAATCTCAATAATTCTTCATCATTAACCAACCGGTTTTCCTTCTCCCTCAAAGCGATATAAAGCTGAGGCATTATTTGCCGGTCCGGGTCCGTTTCATGACGGCCAACGTGATATGATTTGTTCAGTTGACCCATTTTAACGATGATATATTGTATATGAAATGTTTTTCAAGAAACCGATCGCCGGTTGCAATGCATTCCATTTTGAATTGGTTATTCGCAGCTGCATGATGGATCATTTCAAGATCACAACCTTCACAGAGTACCATTAAAATTTTTGAGGTGCTGTCAAGATACTGACCGAGCGATTCAAACAACCTGTAAAAATACTCGCCATTTTTTCCGCAATACCAGGCATAATCTGAAACTGATGCGGGTTCTTTTTTATAGTAAGGCGGATTCAGTAAAACAAATTGGTAAGGCTTCACAGGTACGCCGGCAAACATATCCGCTTCTAAAACTTCAAGCATGACCTTGTTTTTATGCATGTTTTTTCTGAGACAACTTACCGCAACCGGGTTAATATCTGTGGCCGTGACAATGCCTCCCCTGGAGGCTGCATAAATACTGATCAGGCCACTCCCGGCACCAAGCTCCAATACTGACTGATCCGAAAACTTTTCGTTTCTTACCTGGTTTAGGAGAAATTTCGTGCTAAAAAAGAAACGTGGGTGGAATACTCCTGCCGGAATTTCCAGCTCTATCCCTTGGTACCGGTAAGTTCTTGTGCTGGAAAGATATACTTCCAGCACTGGTTTATAAGTGTGACTCACCAGGTATTTGACAATGCTGCGCATTAGAATCCTTGTATTTCAGGTTGCCTGTATTTCCATAAAATCTGTAACAATTTCAATTCGTAGGGTTTCTTATAAAGCCGTAACTGGTAACGCAAAGTAGCTGCTACCCGCATCGTGAACCGTTTAGCTGATGTTAACCTGATATCTGAAACCGTGGGATAATAACTGTTAAGTACGGTTTCAAAATCCTTTATCTTATCTATCATAGCAGGCGTCAGCCACGGTGTCAGGGGATTTTTTCTCAGATCGAAAGATTCCCATTGAGGACTGATCCATTCCTCGAGTTTCTCCGGGAAACGAAAGCCGGTTTCCAGTACTTTATTGTACATGTCAGAACCTTCCGTAGCGACCGGGCTATAGACATATATAACAATCTCCGTTTTTGGATTGATCGACTTGATTTCACGGATGAAAGCAATGTCTCTGTCAATCTGCTTCATCACCAGTTCCGGGGTGGCGGCTGGAGTACCAAGCACAAAGGAATATTCCGGGATGATATCAAACTTTGCGAGCCTGGCCGCAAATTCCCTGATCTGTTTTGCAGACTGTGTACCACCCTTATGCATCGCTTTGAGGATATCATCATTGCCCGTCTCAGCACCAAAAAAGATCATTTTACAACCCGATTCCCGCATCAGCGCGAGGGATTCATCAGTATATTTATTTATAGTGTCGATCCTACCCTCTCCCCACCAAACCATTTCCTCTTTTTTGATAAGCCTGGCAAATTCAACGGTTCTTTTTTCAGAAACGAAAAAATTGTTATCATGAAACTCGATTGCATTACCCCCATATCGATCTTTTAACAGCTTGATGTCGTTGTAAACCAGATGGGCTGATTTAGCTTTCCAACGCCCCTGGTAAATGGGCACCACGGCACAAAAAGAACAGGTAAACGGACAACCAACACTCGAGTGGTAAGCAATGGTTTTCGTTCCCAGGTAAGACTTACCCAGGTATTTTTGCAACGGGTAGAACGTATTTAGTTTATGATAGGGCAACTGCGGTAGTTCATCCTGGTTCAGCAGCTCACTTTTCTGTGTTTTTACGATTTCACCTTTTAGCCTGAAAATTAAATTCGGGATGGAATCAAATGGCTCCGCTTTTTCAAGCGCGTTAAGCAAGGCAGGAAAAGATTTATCACCGGGTCCATTGATCACAAAATCCACATAACCGGAATTCAACACGACATTGGCCTGGTTCGAAGCAAAATATCCACCCCATACTATCTTTATCCCCGGATAAACGTTCCTGATGCTTTTTGACACCGGGATTGCCTGCTTCAGCTGTGGTCCCGGCATCGTGGTACAACCAAAATACCTGATGTTACCCGCCGCGAGATATTCCATTATTTTTTCAGCGGGATTTCTTTCGAGATTACCGTCAACAATTACATACTCAAACTGCCCTTCAATGGAAGCAGCGATACTTAAGATCGAATTCGGAATCCGCGGTTTGTTATTTGCGCTCCTTGGATTGAATAACAACACTTTGGCCATATGATTGCGTTGACAGTCAGATTTAAATACGGATACCCGGCAAGAGAGTTGCCTGCCCCGGGAATATGTGCCCGACAGATAACTCACAACCCTGGCAACCCGGAAGATCAATTCAACGTTTCGTCTGGTAACAGTTGGGACAACCCCCGGATTGCCGGGGAAAAAAGACTGTACTTGCAGACATGCACTTTCTATTCACCAGCTACCAGGGTTCGCCCGAATTTAATGCACCGGGGCCGTGGCTCGACCGTATAGCCTTTTACACCGGTATCCCTGAACATCTCAGCAAAGCGCATACAGTAACGGCCATTGAACATATTGACTACTCCGGTGAATTCAGGCATAAAGGGGTAAGGTACCTGTTCATCCCTTTGAAAAGCAGGATAAGCCGCTTCCCTTTTCGAAAACACAGGCTGATGAAAAAACTGGCTCCTGATGTTGTATTCATCAACGGATTTATCTTTCCCTTGCAGATAATCCTGCTTCGCCTCCAGCTCGGCAAAAAAACACGGATAATTATCCTGCACCGCGCAGAAAAACCATTTCATGGCTATAAAAGTGTTCTTCAAAAAATTGCAGACAAATTTGTATCAGCCTATTTTTTCACTTCCTTCGAATCAGGGCAACCCTGGATACGACAACGTATTATCGAAAGCGAGAAAAAGGTGTTTGAGATCATCCAAAGTTCATCCATCTTTTTTCCGGATTATGAAGAAAGAAGTTACAGACATTATGATGTGATGAAGCCACCAGTTTTTCTATGGGTGGGAAGATTAGATAGAAACAAGGATCCCCTTACTGTGGTTGCGGCCTTCATTGAGTTTCTCAGATATGTACCAACCGCGAAATTGCAAATGATTTTCCAGGATGGGGATCTGCTGCCTGAAATTGAATCAACAATTAATGCATCACAAACAGGCGCGGACGCAATCTTACTGGTCGGAAAGGTAAAGCACCATGTCCTGGGAGAATATTTCAGGTCAGCGGACTTTATCATCTCAGGCTCACATTACGAGGGGAGCGGAATCTCGGTGGTAGAAGCCATGAGTTGCGGATGCATTCCCGTAGTGACCAACATCGCTTCCTTCCGCAAGATGACCAAAAATGGCGAGGTTGGCTTTTTGTATGAACCTGGTGATGTAAAGGGCTTGCTGAAAACTTTGCTGAAGACAACCAAAATTGATCGGCAAAAGCAACAGGAAAAGGTTTGTCTTCATTTCCAGGAAGAATTATCCTTTGAGGCCATTGCCAGGAAAACAAACGAGGTAGTAAATGGATTATTCAAACACTGATACAAAAACAGACGATCATAATCGTTCAAAAAAGTATGGTTGAAAACGACTGACGAAAAAAGAATACTTAGGCATCATTATTTAAAAAAATTGTTGATGATTTCCGTTCAACAGAAAAAGAGTTGATCATCCCTGGTAAAAGAACAGTTGATCACTTGTCAAAAAGACCAATGATGTTTTTTGCTGTCTCATCAATATCATAAACTGGCTTTGTATTAACTGTACTCTGCGGGTCCTTAAGAATTGCTATCGCACTTTCCAGCATCTGCTCTTTTGAATTCACTATCGTCCAATGATCAATGTCTGTATTCATTGGTTTGCAAAAGCTAATGACATGAGCCCCCGCTTGCAGTGCCTCCAGGCAAACCCCGGAGAAGCCCTCGTAAGATGATGGATGCAATAAAACTTTGGCTCGTCTCATATGCTCCAACACCCCGGTATAGGATAATTGGCCCGATAAGGAGATTGTCGACACTAAACCTGCCGCCTTTATCTGTTGCTCAAGCCTCTTTCTCTCCGGCCCTTCACCAACAATCACCGCTTTCAGGCCAGGAAATTTTTTCCGGATCGAAGACACGAGTTCAATGAACAAATCGAAGTTCTTCAGGGGGATCAGTGAACCCGCAGCCAGGAGATCAATATCCCTGGTTTGCGGTAGGCTAAGTGCTTCGCTCCTGACGCCTGGTACGATAACGCGCGCCGGCTTTACGCCGTGGTTCCGCTCAAATTCGGCCTGAAGGAAGTCAGATAAAGCAACAAGTTCATCTCCCCTCATTGAAATGCGACCGGGATATGGATTTGAAGACCGCGCATCCTGGCCAAGTAACCAGCAATAGTGTCTAAGGTTGTGCTTGTCGGCGAATCTTTTTCCTACATACGCGCATTCGCCGAACCAAAAACTGAAAATGCCATCAATATGTTGCTCCCCGTGCACCTGGCGGAGCTTGCGCATTACTTTCCTACGAAGGAAAAGCCTCCATATATGCCCCCTGTTCTTTCCACCAAAACTTATGACTGTATTGCCATACCAGCTATATGTTTTCGATTTAAAAGGATATTGAAAGCTAAAGATCATGATGATCCAGCCAGGGTGCACCCTGTTTAAAGCCAGGACAAGCTGCTGTTGCATCGGCAGACAGGCAGTATCATTTTCATCCGACGGAAATCCGGGCGTAAGTATGATCAGCAATTTATGTGGCTTGTTGGTCATCAGGCATTGATGGTAGTCTCATATCTATACGACTATTTCTCCTATCGGTTGCCGGTCTTTCCATTACGTTTCATTATCCTGAACCTGATGTCGTGGAAACGTTCATTTTTAGCCACTGGATGTTTAGAAATATCTTCTTCAAACAGCCTGTTGATATTATTACCTGCCAGGTCCTCCAGATATGTCCCTACCCTGATAGTATAATCTCCTTCCATCCAATCTGACCCGGGATGATATGTTATCTGCTGCTGCCCGGGTGTTATTTTCAAAACACCCGGTACAATGGATCCGTTTTTGTCAATGACTGTTATCACTTCTTTCAACAGGAAATAATCCAGTGATTCCGGAAACCGGATGATGAGCGGATCATTGGTTCGGGAAACCGGTACGTCTATTATCCAGTTTTTGGGATCAGGTGAGACACTGTCCCTCGTCGTGACAAAAAAGCTTCGCCGGTAAGCTTCCCTGAGCTGCAGACCACGGGCATCTTTCCAATCTGTTTTGATAAGGATCGTGTATTGTTCACCGCTTTTCAAAGGGTTCCCAAGAGCCCGGTTCGGGATCAACTCGCGTTTTATTCTCCCTGGATCGAACCAGATCGTTAACACATCTCTTTCGGTATTCCATAGTTCTGGTTGCAGGTCCAGGAAAACATCATCAAGCGTATCGCCATGGTTGTTCAATAATGCAATATGTTTCAGGGCCTCACCCTCACGCATAGGCGCAGAAAATTGCAGGTATAGTTTCAATACATTTTCCGGGAGCGTATCTACAGATGGATAAATATTCACTACGTTCGGGGCATCAGCAGTGTCAGGAAACGGAACCGCAATCTGTTTTAACAACTTTTGTTTATAGAAAATGTCGTAGGCCTTTCCCGGGGTGAAAGGAAATGCCGGAGTGAATATTATCCGGTCAGTAGAAAGGTCATATTCCCCAATGATTCCATTCGGCTGATCTTTTAATCGCACTGCCAGATCCTGGCGAATCAGATCCAGTTGATCATCCTGGAGAAGATTTAGTGGAACAGCAACAGCTTTCGCCTTTTCGCCCTCATACACCAATGAAATTTCGGTACTGCTCTTTTGTGAACACGAGAACTCCGATAAAAGGCCAAAAAAAATCAGGCTAAGCATTCCGCCTAACCTGATCATTTTTGTAAACCGGGAATTATAATGAGCTTTCATCAGTTGTGCGTAAGTCAATGTCTCCATTTGCCTGCTTTTGGATCATTACCACCTGGCTACCGTTAAGTTTATCCATTTGTAACACATTGAGGGTTGGTGTTGCAGTAAAGTTCACGCCGGCAGTGCCTTTCACGGGCTCGGTCAACGTGCCCTGGAAAGAAGCAAGATTTTTATAGTCAACTTTAGCAACAGGGTGCCTGGTATTGGCCATCAATAAAAATGATTCACTTCCTTTTTGCAGGGTGATCATATCAATTGGAGTGTTACCGCTACCCATCTCCGCGACTGTTCTTCCTTTTACATGCGCCCCTGGTTTTAATTCATCCATTGGGAACAAAACAAGAGGAGTACAGGTGTAGCTGGCAACCAGGAATTTTTTATTATTTATTGTGGCAGTTGTAAATGTTTTGATAGGAGCAGATGTTTCATATTTACCATGTGCACCGTGATAGATCTCAAGAGTGGATTCATCCTGCCTGCTGGTGAATGGGTAGGGAATACTTTTGAATGATGAGCTGAACTCGTGATTTGACAACCCGCTCACAAGCAACTTCCCTTCATCGTAACCAAGATCCGAGATTGTCGACATCCTCATCGGGCGGCCGCGTTGATCTTTTGCATCTTCTGCCGGAGAATTATTAAGCAAAACAGAAGTTGAAGGCATGTCTTTAAGTGATACTGCTTCCAGCCTCGCTCCGTCCAGCTTCAAAAGTACCGGGGTGCCATCGCTGTTCTGAACGCTGATAAAGAGTTTCTGACTCACTGGACTTACCGCCATATCGGTAATGGTAATATTCGCAACATCGGTCCCAAGCGCAGCTGCGATCTTTTGATCGATGTTTTTCATTTCGATTGGTGCTGCTTTCTTACCAGATTTGGTTTCGTTCATCTTAACAGCAAACACCGTTGCAAGCTTTGAGTCGCCTACGAACAAAGTGCCATCCGGACTGAAGGTCAGTGCGGTGATGGATTTTACATCCGCCCCCGCTTTGGCAGCTGATTGTTGCCGGGGTGCTTTAAAAGCTGCAATAACAGTAACGCCGGCAATAAATGCGACGAGGTAGAAATATGTTTTCTTCATAAACTGAGTTTGATTGATTAATCGGGAGAGAAAAACGCACCATAAGTTAATCCTTTATTTTCAATTACAGGATCAAAAACATGCGGCGGCTTTGCCGGCTGGAAATTACACACCCGACCTTCCACGCGTAACTGCTCCCCCGGAGTCACCAAAATCAGTACCGGCCCACGATGGACAAAATATCACTCAGATAACTGCGGCCAAACAGATTGAGATGAACAAGCAATGGATAGAGATTACAACAATCCCATTGTTCAGCATGATTTACCGGCAGCGGATTGTAATAGTTATAACTATCGTAAAACGCCTTATCAAAACCCCCGAAAAGTGTCGTCATCGCCAGATCGATTGCAGGGTGACCGTAGTAAACAGCTGGATCAATAAGTACCGCGTTTTGCTCCTTATCACATAAAAAATTTCCGCTCCACAGATCGCCATGGAGCAGGCAGGGCTTTGCATCAGGGAATAAGCAGGGCAGAATTGATGGTAATTTTTCAAACAGCCTCGTCTGTTCTGCGGTGAGCAATTGTTTATCGACGGCGAGTTTAATCTGTGGTTGAATGCGCCGGAGGTAAAAAAATGCTGACCAGTCTGCAGCTTTTGAATTTGACTGGGGAAGCGCGCCCATGTAATTGTCATGATCAAGACCAAAATAATCGGAGTGCCTGTGGTGAAGCAGGCTCAGTTGTTTACCGAAGTTCTGCCAGAACTTTTTGGTTTGCGAGCCTTGTTCTATCCATTCCATCACCAGCACCTGGTAGCTGCCGATCCGGGTAGATAAGACAACTGGTGGCACCCTTATTAAATGCTGGGAGGCAATGAGAGACAGGCCAGCCGATTCTGATTCGAACATGCCGGGGAACCGACCTGTTGAATTGACCTTGCAACAAAACTCTGTCGAGTCATTAATTTGCAATTTATAAACGGCATTGATGGATCCACCCGACACGGCCTTTGCCTCGACAGCCCTGATCTCAATGGTTAACAAGGCGGATAACTGGCGGATGAGTTCATCACGGATTACATCAAATACATTCATTCTTCGATAAAATCAGAACGGATAGCGTAATGATTATGATCAGAAATATCCACCTTTTTTTGTAATCTCCTGTACGGATTCACCGGCATTTACCCAGTTGAAGATCTTTTTTTCATTTTCATATATTTCCTCTGCCCGGATCAACACTTCATAAGCAATCTCTCTCGGCACCACCAGTACCCCGTCTATATCGCCCAGGACAATATCACCCGGTTTAACAGTCACGTCGCCAATCTGTAATGTGATCTGATAGTGAGTTATGAGACATCTTCCAAGGCTACCATTTGAAGTGCGGTACTTATAAAAAACCGGGAAATCAGCTTCTATGATCTGGTGAGTATCCCTTATCCCGCCATCAATACAGGCAGCCTTAACTTTTTTGCCTTTGGCTGTAGCAGTCATCACACCTCCCCACAACGTCGCCTTCGAATCGTTAGTGGTGTCCCAGATAACGAAATTGTCTTCACCTAGTTCATCCAGCATCTGAACCCGGTACTCCATTTCGCCGCTGATCATGGCATTTGGGGCACTTTTTACGGTAAAGGCGAATCCTGCGACCGTCCGGTATTCGCGAAGCGGAACAATATGGCCGGGAAGCGCCTGGTTCAAAAGGCAGAATTCCCTCAGCACATCATTGATGGCACCGGTATATAGTTTCTCAAATCTGTAAAGCAGTTCCTTTGATGGAATGGGTATTTCTCCCTCAGCCTTGCCTTCCCTGGACTCGATTAATTTCTCCAGGTTCATCATTCCAATTTCTTTTTTATACTGATCTACACTCATAATCTTTGGCTTTAGATGTTATATTATTAATGTTTTATCTACCTGAATCATTTTTTGTTATGGGATTGAGTTTATGAATCAACTGTATTTCATCCGCACTCAGTGCACGGTTGAACACCGCCAGACCTGCAATCTTACCAACAAAAAAATTACCCATCTCACCGCCCCTGTGAACCGCACCAACCGTGAAGTCGGACCCGGTAATGCCGCCATCGAAAATGCCTTCCGGGTATGGATAAGGATTTCTGCCTTCGCGTTCATCATAACGACCATCGAGGTAGGAACGGATTTCGTTTCCATCATAAGAAAATCCTACAAAGCTCCATTCGTTGTATAAGACTTTATGTTTACCTACCGATACATCGATACACCATTTCTCACCGGGGGTTGGTCCGCCTACTCCTGAAATATGGCCGCAAACCTGGTCGGCACTTTCGTAGAGTTGAATATCCAGGAACAAACAATACTGCCGCTGTTTCCGGGTTTCATTCCACATACCGGCGATGGCCTCGCATTGAGAATAACTTTTGCGTTGGCGCCTGACCCATGCAAGCACAGTGACCTGCGCATCACGACCGTGAATATCCAGTGCAGGACATTCATTCCTCGGGATATACAGATATTGTGTTTCGTTGATCATAACCGAAGAACCACTAAGTATTCCGTCATCGGTAATTTCGTTCCTGCCATTGCCCTCAACTAACGTATATGGATACCTGCCTTTTGAGACAAACGGGTTAACGCGGTCAAAGTCCCAGCAGCAAATAAGATCAGGTATCGTAAGAATATCACTTAGCATAATGGATTGGACGACGTCATGCGTCTTTTAATAGTTTCAACATAGCGGCCCTGTCTTTTTGGAAGAACCTCAAAAACCCAATTAAAATAAAAGTGCCCCCAAGGAAATAACTAACCCAGAGCCATGACATGCCTGTCTCCAGGCCAAGGCCTGGTTTCAATATTCCCAGGATATAAGGAGCAAAAGCGCCGACAAGAAATGCACACATTAACATTAAACCGGCAGCCGACGAACGGATTGCGGGGTTGACCACTTCAAATAAAGAAGCAAAAATATTCGAGTCATACACCCCGCGGAATACACCAAAAAGAAATAAAGCTATATATGTGGCGGTGGTCGTTTCACCCATAGCGATATAATAAATGAAGGGTGCACCGCCAAACAGGGCGACTGACTGAAGCAACAACCTGTTCCCCGGTTTTTCCCTAGCGAATCTATCAGCCAGGTATCCGCCGATAATTACCCCTAAAAAGGCGCCAAGATGATGATAGAACATGGATGAAAAACCAGCCTGCGTAATGGTCATTCCAAACTTCTCAACTAACAGTGAAGGCATCCATGTGAGGTAACCTACATTTACAAAAACCATACATGCAAAGGCCGCAGTTAACAGGATAATCGTTGGAGTCTTTCCCACCAGCCTGGCGGTTTTAACAATACCGACATTGCTTTCCGATTGAGCAGGCTTGTCTTTTTTCAGCCTTAAGAAAATGACTACCGAAATAATTATTCCAAAGCCTCCAAAAAGATAAAACGCGTTTCTCCACCCATACTGTTCTGCTATATAACCCGCGATGAGACCGCTAAGTATAATTCCGAAATAAACAGCGCTTTGATGTATAGCCAGCGCCAGTGAGCGTCTTTTCTTATGCTCCTCGCTGATCAGCGCGTTTGCTGCGGGCGCATAGAAGGCCTCCCCTCCACCCGTGGCAACACCTCTTAATAATACAAACTGGGTAAGGGTACTGCTGATGCCCGTTGCAAGTGTTGCAAAGCTCCAGAAGAACAGGCTGGAACCGATGATCGTTTTCCTGCTAAACCTGTCACCGATGAATCCTGCAACCGGAACAAGCAACCCATAGGTCCATACAAGCGAAGAGGCAATTAAACCCAACTCCGAGTCGGTAAGTTTCAGATCCGCTTTTATCAAGGGTAATACCACGCTAAAAATCTGTCTGTCCGCCTGGTTCAGGAAAAAAGCGATCCATAGCAATACCAACATCTGCCATTTGTAACTTGCAGTGCCGCTATCGATTTGCAGTTGCTTCGAAGCTTTCGGAGTAAATGTGTCACTTATGGCCATCGGCTGATAATTTATTGTAATTTCTGTTTAACCCCGGGTGCATTCCATGCACTCACAACTGCAGTTGCATTCCGGTTTGCTTCCCGCCACAACACATTCATGATTACCTTTTTGCTTTCTCCTGGTTGCAACCATAAATAATTATCTGTAGCATAAAAAGATCTTTTCACTCCTGCAACATCAACCTTTGTCATGAAGGCAGGTAACTTACCGGTATTCTTTACAACGAGGGTCAATTCACTTTCTGTATCTGTAAGTTTTTTATTTCCTGCTACATTTATAGAAAGAGATGTTTCCGACTGCTGAACCACCGGTTTCAGCCATGGGCCTTTTTCCAGCGTTATCCAGGCTATTGGTTGGCTGATATATTTATTATAAAAAGCAGTATCCTTCATTTTTGTAAGTACCCGCGGATAATAATATGAACGTGATATAAGCTTACCGCTTGCATCATGTAAATCAGCAAGCAGGAATAAAAACTTGTCTGCATAAGCTCCGGGTATATCCAGGCTTCCGGCTGACACTGAAGTCACCGAGGTACCGGGTTTAAGTGTCACAGGCTTTTCGTTGCGGAATAGTTCTTTAAAAGTATCGTCGTAAGCCTTTATGCTGGTCTTTAATCCGTTTGCAGGCGTACCGGGAGCACTGGTGACTTTGAGGTTGAGATTGATTTTTTCGCCGGGTGCCCAAAGAAGTCTTTCGATATCTACTGATATATGTATCGGCTCGTAGGTGCGCTTCATAAAATAATACGGCGCTCCGGCATGGCCGAACCAATCCATGAGCTGGATCGCAATAACGGGCCAGTGTCTTTTGAATACCCATGGCATCAGGCCGGTCGTGACTGGATAGTTTGCCTGTGTTTTTTCAGAGAAGACCTGGTAGAATTCCGCCGCGCCGATCTGAGTGGCTTCGGAAACAGACTCTATCGTCGGGTCATTCATATCACTGATATGAGAAGCACGGCTTAACATCCGGGGTACACGGCCGGGGCCGTATTCAGTAAAATGATGAATGAATTCAGGATGGGAACCACCGAAGGCAGTATCCCACATTCTACCTAAGCCTTTAAACTCACCGTTATTAACCGTTTCGTAGAACAAGGAAGCTTCAGGCATGCTATGCATCCCGGTTTCTGAGATCCACGCTTCTTTGCCATAACTTTTATTGTACCAGGTCGGATCCATGTCCGGATATACATGGATGCTGCCATGATCGGGAGTTGTGCGAACAAAAAATCTCGAAGGATCAAAGGTGCGCAAATTCCTTTCCAGGATGCCGATGGAAGCCGCATTACCGTAAGAGTAGGGATTAAATTCATTACCCCCGCACCAGATAACAAGTGATGGATGATTTCTTAATCTTATGATATTCTGCACCACCTGTGCTTCCCAGATCTCCTGCGGATATTCCGGTGTATCCTGGTTACCTATGGGAAAATCCTGCCATACCATCAGCCCGAGTTCGTTACAGATCTTGTATAGCGTGTTTGTTTCCAGCAAGCCTCCGCCCCAGATCCTGATTAATTGTACACCCATTTTTTGTGCAGCCGAGAGTGTCCAGCGGTATCTTTCTTCCGAGGTTTCCAGCAGGATATCCTGCGGGGTGAAGTTCATCCCCTTGACAAAGATCTTCTTACCGTTTACAATGAATTGCCAGTTATCAAATCTGTCACCGGTTCTCGGACCCGTGCCAGGAACTCTTTCTATAGTGCGTATTCCATAGTCGAACTGAGCTTTATCGACTACCTGCCCGTCTTTTTTCAGTGATACAGTTACCTTATATAAATTCGGTTTACCAAGACCGTTAGGGCTCCAGATGAGTGGGTTGGGCAAATCAAAGTCCTGTTCCAGCCAGCTTCTTCCTTCAAATATTTTTGAAGGAAATTCTTTTTTAAAAGTTGCTTTTCCAGGTGCCTCCATTTCTATAACCACACTCACGTCACTTTTTACAGGAATAAAGGGAACCCCTTTCTCATCCGGGTGCCGGATCTGTGTATTGTTCCAGGGATGAAGTTGTTTCAGCAGTGAATGCTCACCGGAAAATATTTCGGCGGATAAATGGAGTGAACTCTTAGTCCCGTCAATACTTTTCGTAGTGAGATAAGGTCTTTCCAGATGTACTTTGGGTGCAATTTCGATCCTTACTCCCTGCCACATACCAATAGAAAAGAAAGCCTCACCGCCGGAGCCGCCCGAAATAACCCATGGCTTTATTATGCGTCCGCTTGCTCTTGGATTGAAGCCCGGGCGTTTGTCAAAATCAATCCTGCCGGAAACGGCACGCGGCAAGTCTTTTAAGTCTGTGGGTTTATTCCCCCAGTTACCTGCCCGTACTTCGACAACTATCTTGTTTGGCTGGCCGGGTTTGATAAAGCGACCAACCTCAACATTAGGGCCACCAAACATTCCTTCATGTTCACCAACGAGGCTATCGTTTAACCAGACTTTGGAAAAATAATCAACTCCATCAAAGCACAGAAAAACATAATTGTCCTTCACCGATGCAGGTATTTCAAATGACCTGGAATAATACCAGGCCTTTTCGTCTGTCCATTTATACAACACAGAATTAAGGTTATAATATGGATGCGGCAATTTACCTGCCTTAAATAAAGACCAATGCACCGAATTAGGTATGGTTGTTTCAAACGCGTCCTTTTGGTTACTTAGTTGTTTTAGGTCGGCGACAGAAGTATCCATGTATGACAGGTTCCATTTGCCATTCAGATCTATATGTTGGGTACCGGTTCTCGGGGTAATGTACCACGGCTGTGCCAGGCGCTGTGAAAATGCGATCACTGGTAATAAGAAGCAGATGATTGCAACGAGGTAAACAGGTTTCGTTTTATGATTCAACATAATATTTCAGTTAATTGTGATCGCTTTTCCAATAAGTCATTGATATGTTATACCGTTCGCATCCATTAAGCCCTTCATATAACCAATTCCAAAAAGATGTCCCTTCATTGCATAGCCGTGGTTTGAATTGTCGTCTCCTGCCATGGTTGGAACATGATCGGAACGGATAGGCCCGTTATATGAAGCGTTATGATAAGCAAGCAAGGCGGCGCTCATGTCCGTAGGACCATTATCATGAAAGGTTTCATGAAAGTCTGCGCTGTTGCCAAGCACGTCCCGGAGATGTACAAAGAATATTTTTTGCGTGGCACTGAACTCTGCAATCAGGTCGTATATGTTTTCACCCATGGTGACATAGGTGCCCTGGCAAAAAGTTAATCCATGGAACGGACCTTCCCATAAACTCAATGCCTTGCGGATAGCTGCTGCATTTGTGAAGATCCTGCCAATGCCCCTCAACGGTGAAACCGGCGGGTCGTCAGGATGCAGGGCCATTTTTACGCCGGCTTTTTCAGCAGCCGGCATAACCTTCATTAAAAAATATTTATAGTTGTCCCAGATCGTTGCTTCACTGATCTCCCCGGCGTCAGTATAGCCGGATTGTTTAGAATCGGCGAGATTAAATCCACTTACCAAGGCACCACCTCTTTCAGGTATCGTAGTATTTGTTCTGTACCATCCAATGCCTGCCATAAAATTGTAACAAAGAAGATTTATATTAAGTCTGCCCATGTTTTCAAGCATCAGGCAGTATTTGTCGAGATCTTCATCCCTCCCCGGCAGGCCGAGTTTAATTCTGCTCATGTCAAACTGGTCTCCCTCAAGCCCGGTAAGGCTTAAGCCAAACGAGTCAAAGGTTCTCTTGGAAGATTGTAAAGAGCTGAAGTCCCAGGGGGGTAGTTCACCAGTGAGTTCTGGAGCAAGCTTAGCTATGGCATAGCTGATACCCATCTGCCTGCACAGATGCCATTTTTCATCCGGCTTATTCCCGAAAAATAAAAAGGACAATTTCACAAGTACTGTTTTATTGTTTGATTCACTTGCTTTTTTTAAAAGGTTCTGGCTTGCTATAACCCTGCTTTAGCGTCCATCCACCGTCAATGGTTATTGTTGCCCCGGTCATATAGGTCCCGGCAGACAGCAGGTTACAGATAACCGCCGCAATCTCTTCCGGCTGACCAAGTCGCCCGAGGGGAATGTTTGATGTGACAAGCGCTAATTTGTCCACGTTTTTCCAGGTGTCAGCATTCATACCAGTCTGAATGGCACCAACCGCAAATGTGTTAACCCTGATATTATGCGGGGCGAGTTCAAGAGCAACACCTTTCATTAATGTCTCGAGAGCACCCTTTGTAGCTCCATACACGCTTAATCCTACACCTGGTTGTAATCCATTAATGGATGTGATGGTATATATACAACCCTCAGTTGAACTGTCTATCATTCTTTGTGCAAATCGTTGGGTCAGCAACAATGTGCCTTTAAAGTTTATGTCTATAAAATGATTGACGTCTTCGATTGTCGTATCAAGAAAATGTTTTTTGTAGGAGACCCCTGCGTTGTTGATAAGGAAATCAAACCCATTAAATTTTTGCCAGGCCTTGTCACCCAGCTGCGCCGCCTGTTCTATATTACCAAGGTCCGCCTGTATAATTTCCGCATAACCACCTCCTGCTTTAATCATCTCTGCAACTGACTCTGCTTTTTGCGCTTCCCTGTGATAGTGAATGAGCACTCTTACGCCCATTTCAGCCAGTTGTATGGCTATTGCCTTCCCTATCCCGGATGAAGCTCCGGTAACAAGCGCTTTTTTTCCTTTCATTTCAATCATAAAACATTTTTATAGTCCGCCTACGACCGGATACCAATCTGGTCTCCTGGGATCCTGGTGAAACCTGGCGTAATAATCGCCCATTTTATGAAAGTATTTCTCATAATGTTTCATTTTATCTTCATCCAGGCGGACACCCAGGCCCGGCCCCTGGGGAACCTGGATACTTCCGTTCAAATACTTTAGTGGTCCGCCTTCTATGATATCATCAGTGAGATAATGATAATGTGCATCGCCGGCGAAAGACATGGTCGGAATGGTTGAGGCAGTATGCAGCATGGCCGATAGTTCAATGCCAAACTCAGCACCACTATGCATGGAGATACCCAGGTTAAAAGCATTACAGACTGCTGCAAGGTCCTTTACTCCCCGCGGACCTTCCCAGTAGTGCAGGTCGGTAAGTACAACATCAACGGAGCCAAGTTTTATAGCTGGTGCCAGGTCTTCAAACTTTGCAGGAAACATGTTTGTAGCAACTGGTATTCTTACCTGGCGTTTTACGGCGGCGTTTCCTTCAAGTCCCCATGACGGGTCTTCGAAATATTCAATATTCAATGGTTCAAGGCGATGGCCAATCCTAACGGCAGTTGCCACGGACCATACGCCATTCGGATCGATCCTCAGGCCAAATTCATCGCCCAGCTGTTTACGACAAAGTTCCAGCACCCGTGCTTCTTCAGACGGCTTCATCACCCCCGCCTTTAGTTTCATCGAATTAACACCAAGTGTTTCATGCAGCTCCACGCAATGTTCAGCAAGATCTTCAGCAACGCTGTCATCGCCCCCGCCGGGCCGGTCGTAGCGCCAGAAAAGGTATCCAATCATCGGGATCTCACTGCGGACCGAACCTCCAAGCAAATCACTCATCGGGCGGTTCAGCACCTTGCCCTGTATGTCAAGGCAAGCCATTTCAATGGCTGCGTATAACCGGGCATTTGACATATAATAAATGCTGCGTAATACTTTTAGCTTTATTGTTTCCAGGTGAAAAGGATCTAACCCAATTATCCTTGGCTTAAGTTTCTGCAAGGCGCCGCACTGATCGCCGCCGCCAACTTCACCAAGCCCGGTAATACCTTCATCGGTAAAGATTTCAAGGATGGTCCTAAGAAAATATCCGGGATGCACACCGGTATTATGACGGAGCTGAGCATTCAATGGTATCGCCACACACCTGGTTCTGATGTCAATAATCTTCATGTAACAGTAATGGTTAGATAATAGATCTCTGTTAATTATTTCATGTTGAGAACACCTCCTGACTATGGCATTTTGCCAGACTTAGCAGCGTCTTTTGATAGCCTCAATTTGAGTTTTGTCTCTTTTTTCCCCTGTCGGACAGTTACCTCGTAATCGCCGTAAAATCCCCGGAATGAGAAACTGTCTTTACCGGTAAGAGTCGTATTAATGTTGGTTTTCCAATCGTGATTAATTAATCTGTCCAGCACTGTGTAAGATGGCTTAGCGGAAAAATCATTATTTAATAAACCGCCATTCCATTTGTCTTCCCCTTTCACGGCAGTTCCATCAACCAGGTTCCACCAGATGATTGCCTCAACGGCGGGATGACTGAACCATAGCCTGTAGAAGTTGCGTGTGAGCCTGGCCTGGTTCACCTGCCCTTCAGCGTTATAGGGAAGTGTCGGAATAGTGATCTCTGACACGTGCAATGGCTTGTTGAAGCGGCCGTATAAGTCAAGGGCGCTGAACAATTGTTTTGGAGTCATAGCCGAGCCTGCCACAACGTTTTGATGCAACTGTTCATTGAAAAAATGGAACTGCATACCGATCGCATCAATTCTGCAACCTCTTAGAAGGAGGTTCTGAATAAGCATATAATAAGGACTATACTCCTGTTGATTATTCTGCCAGATGGAAGTCACCTCGTTAATCATGAGTTTGGTAGACGAAGGGAAAGCTTTCATAGCAGTGATAAAAGACTTATATACATAATCCCCGGGCATGGGTACATCCGGAAAATAATGCAAAGCCTCATTTACAACATCCCAGGTGGAAATTTGCTTACCATATCGTTCTCCTATCTCACGAATACGATTGGTGATTAGTTTTTCAATCTCCGCTGTGTCCTTAGGTATCCACGTTGGGACTGCATGCGCCGGATGGTTCCAGACCAATGTATGACCTTTTGGCGTTATGTTGTATTTACTGCAAAACGCCAGAACCGCGTCAGGCGGAGGTCTTCTGTAAATTACAGAGCTATTGGCAGCATAGCGAAGCTCGCCGCGTTTAGGCTCAAGTGTTTGCCAGTAAAAAGGAACAGCCGCCTGATTGAACACCTTTGCAAAGGAATCTTCATATTGCTTATTTCTTTGTTCATTTTCAAGTCCATTCACCATAAACGCATTGGCACCAAACTGAAATTCATGGCTGATCTGCCTGACAGACAGTTCAGTCTTTCCCTTATAGACTGGAATGCTGAAGGAAATCTCTCCCTTCCTGTTTTTCTCAATGCCCTGGCTGATCCGGCTTTCAATCTCTGTGTCCGACCAGATAGAATCAAGGCGTTGGTTTTGAGCTTGTACTACCCAGCATACCGGCAGCATAACAACCACAGCAAAAAGTTTTTTCATACGCATCGTATCGCTTGCATTTTCATGCAACTGATTTTACATAGTGAATGATGAATGCACAGCAATTGCTCTCAATAGCCGGGGTTCTGATCGGCTACCGGATCCAGTGCTTTGTTATAGTTCATCTCGGATAATGGAATTGGCCAGAGCAGAAATTTGTCTGCCACGTTTACGCCCTTTACTTCGAGGATTTTCGCTTTAACAATGCCCATGCGTTTCAGATCATGCCAACGCTTGGCTTCGTAAACTGTCTCATAGCCTCTTTCTTTCACTATTTCATTAAGGAATGTGGTGGCATTATAGTCTGCTATCTTAAAATCAATCGAAGAAGGTAACAACGGTGGCAGGCCATAAGCCCGTCTGTGCACCATGTTCAATCTTTCAACAGCTAATGGTGTAGGTCCGTTGTTGGCACGGCTCGCTGCCTCAGCATACAACAATAAAATATCTGCAAAACGATAGAACGGATAATCATTTCCCGCGGACGTTTGTGTGCTTGCAGCAACATCTTTGAATTTTCTGAACAGGACCGAAGTTTTTCCCAGGCCAATGTCGTAGCTATAAAGATTGTAAACTTTACGCAGGTCAGACGTACTCCAGTTTTTGATAACCGGGTTGGTTACAGAATCAGAATAATGTGCGTAGAATCCACCGGCTCCGTGATAGCCGGCTCCGGGATGATGCGCAAACATAACATACTGCCAACCCTGGCCGCTTCCCTGCTTGCTGAATTTGAGGTAAAAGATCTCCTCAGAAGTATTGACCACGTCCGGTCCGAAAACCTTTTCAAAGTCGGCACTCGTGGTGACCGGTACTAAAGAAAACTTACCTGACACAATCACCTCATTGGCTTTTTGCGTGGCTTCGGTATATTTTTTCTGATACATATATACTTCTGCAAGCACGCTCTTGGCTGACCATCGTGATGGACGTCCGGGCTGACTGCTGACATCAGGCAGAGCCGATTCTGCATCTGTCAAATCTTTAACAATGAGATTGTAAACTTCAGCTTCAGTTGACTTTTCTATATCCTGTTCCGTCATATTTTCTTCAGTGCGAATTGGCACCCCGCTCCAGTTTCGAACAAGAAGAAAATAGGTAAACGCACGTAAGAACTTTGCTTCGGCGACAAACCTGTTCACATCATTTGCACTGATATTAGTGCCGTTCGGAGCATTGGCTATTACCAGGTTGGCATTTCTGATCGCCCGGTAAAATTGATCCCAAATTTGTCCGGTACGTGTAATATTTGTGTTGTCAAGTGTCTGGTATGCATTCAATGGCAGATAACTACCGCGTCCATAAATATAGTCACCATATGTTTCTATCTGCGCCGGGTAAAGCCCACTCAGGCAGTTTGGATCACGCAGAGGGCCATAGATGGCATTCACTGCTGTTTCAACTTCGGGTGCCGTATTGTAAAACACTTCTGCAGCACTTGATTTTGGTTCTTCTGTCAAAACTTTTTTGCAGCCGGTCGAAACAACGACCATCGCAAAAAGGAATATTATATATTTCATACGTTTATTTTTTTCGTCGCTTGAAGCGAGTTTGTAAACTTTTTTAGGTCTTGACAACGGGCGCACCGTCGTTTCGCACAAACCAGCGGATTCGTCAGAAGCCGGCACGAACTCCGATCGTTACTGCTTTGGCTGTCGGATAACTATAATGGTCAATACCCTGCATGATCGAATTCGATCCGCCGTAGCTATTGATCTCGGGATCAAAGCCGGAATAATTGGTGATCGTGAGTATGTTCTGACCGCTTGCGTAAACCTGTAAACTTTTGACCCATTTCATATTTGTTTTTTGCATGGGTATGTTATATGCAAGCTGAATATTTTTTAATCTCAGGTAAGAACCGTCTTCAACAAACCTGGTTGAGATCTGTGCTGCGGTTGTACGGCTGATGATGGGGTATTTGCTGTTTGTGTTAGTTGGTGACCAGTTGCTGTTATAAACATCTACCGGCATATTCAACCCGAAGCCGTAGTCAAGGGTTTGATTCACTGAACTCAGATTGAAGATATCGTTGCCCTGTGATCCCTGGAAAAAAGCGCTCAGTTCAAAACCTTTCCATGCAACAACCGTATTAAAACCATATATAAAATCTGCAGTCGGATCGCCGATAAAGGTTTTATCATTGGTATTGATCACTCCATTCTTATCGATGTCCTCGTAAATTATCTTTCCTTTTGAATCATAACCAATATCCCTGAAGCCGTAAAACTTACCGATTGATTCGCCCTCACGAAGCCTGTTTATATAATCATTAACTACCGTGATGTTAATACTTGAACCGAGTACGTCTGCTCCATTATAGAGTTTAACTACTTTGTTCCGGTTAAATGCAATATTACCGGAAACAGTAAGTGATACATCACCATCGCGTAGTATATCTGCGTCAGCGGTTAACTCCCATCCTTTATTCTGGACCTCACCGATATTCTGTATGGTAGATGTGTAACCAAGCGATGAAGGCAGCTGCACAGTGTTTAATAAGTCAGTCGTGTTTTTGACATAATAGTCAACACTGAGCCTGAGGGCATTGTTAAGAACAGCAATGTCTGCACCTATATCGAGTTGTTCTGTTGTCTCCCACTTAAGGTCGGCCGGTAGTCTTGAACCCGGTGAATAAGTCGGATAAAGTGCGTCACCAAAGATCACCGACCCGGTACCTAAAAGATTGAGTGTCTGATATGGTCCGATGGCTGTACTTCCTGTAATACCCCAGCTACCCCTGATTTTCAAATCAGAGATAAAAGATTGTTGCTTCATAAACTTTTCTTCGGTAACCTTCCAGGCTAAAGCCATTGCCGGGAAGTAGCCCCATTTGTTATCCTCGCTGTACCTTGATGATCCGTCTGCCCGGAAACTGATGGTAGCAAGATATCGATCCATCAATCCATAATTGATACGGCCAAGTCCGGAAACCAGTGTAGACTTTGAATAGCCACTTCCGGGTGTTCCGAAAACTGCCGCCGCACCGAGGTCATATGACTCCTGGATATTACTGATAAATCCGCTTGCACCGGCATTCATATTTGTGTTCACGAAGTCCTGGTAAGTGAAGGCACCGGTTACAGAAAGATCATGCACACCAAATTTCTTTGTATAGTTTACAAGGTTCTCACTAAGTACACTGGTAAAGTTTGAAGAGCTTACTGCAGCCGACCCGGTTATTGTACTTGATGAAGTACCATTTGAGGTGATATAACCGTTATTGTATGCATTGGTTCCATTGTCTGTATTCTCTATACCACCGGATATCTTTATTGACAAACCCGAAAAAGGCTTGTAAGTAACTCCTGCATTAACAAGAACCTGGTTACTGCGAAGATGGTCAAGCTGTTCATTAACATTGAGAACAGGATTCTGCATTACATTCGAGGTGAAATTATAAGACGTCGACAAGTTGCGGTAAATTCCATTGGGAAGATACGGTGTGAGTGTCGGTGCGGCTGATAACATAGCAGATATCGTAGAACCTCCGCGGTTACCACCGCCAGAATTCCTGCGTTCTGATTCAATGCGCGCAAGGTTCGCCATCACATTGATACTTACTTTGCTACTGATGTCGCTTTCGATATTGGTGCGGATCGTATACCGGTCAAACGTACTGTTTTTCACTATTCCATCCTGTTTGAAAATTCCTCCTGATACAGCATAACGGGTTTTATCGGAACCACCACTCACAGTAACGTTATGGCTGAATAACGGTGCATTGTCATCTAAAACCAGGTCCTGCCAGTTTGTGCCGGCCACCCCTTTAAGGCTATCCACCTGCTCCTGTGTGAAGTAAGGAGCGATGTTATCATTTTTTGCCTGCAGATTATAAAACTCGGCCCATTGACCGGCATTCATCATGTCCAGTTTTTTCGTTGGAGACTGACTGGAATATCCAAAATCATAGTTCACCCTCACATCGCCTTTTTTTCCTTTTTTGGTTGTAACCAACACCACACCATTTGCCCCGCGGGTACCATAAATCGCAATAGCCGAAGCATCTTTAAGTACTTCAACAGATTCAATATCGTCTGTGTTCAGTTGGTTGAGACTACTGCCGTTCAAAGGAAATCCATCCACTACATATAATGGTTCATTACCACCCTGAACGGAGTTTGTACCTCTTATCCTTACGCTGATCGCACCGCCCGGCGATCCGTTGTTCTGGATCACCTGCACCCCGGCTGCGCGGCCCTGTAAGGCCTGCACAGGGCTCGTATTTGGGAAGATGCCGATGTCTTTCGACTTAATCTGTGAAACAGATCCCGTGAGGTCTCTTTTCCTGACTGTTCCATAGCCGATGACAACTACATCATCAAGTCTTGATCCGGCTAGTTCAAGGGTTACGTTGATGACCTGCTGATTGTTGATTTCTACTTCCTTTTCTGCGTATCCGACATGTGATACGAGGATAGCGCCTGTACCGGAGGGAGCGTTTAACCGGAAATTTCCCTGGTCATCAGTGTTGACACCATTTTCATTTCCTTTTAATCTGACACTCGCTCCTGCAATCGGAACATTTTCTGCTGAAGTTACTTTACCAGAAATGGTGAAGGTCTGGCTGAATAAGTTTGGGGATACGATGCTACACAGGATTGTGAGAAGCATCAGGACACTTTTGGCGGGCATAAGCAATTGTTTACAATTTTATAATGTAAAATTCAATTTTACTATATAATAAATATAGTCAATCACCTGCATTCGGAACAAATAATTATTGAGAAATATTTTGAAATTTTATTTTGCTGCTCTCGGGGAAGGGCGATACGGGTTGTCGGTTTACAAAAAAATATCGCTTTGCCGATGAAAATTATCTGGGCTTAGCCCGTATTGATCAACACCATCAAGATGATAATAACCGAAAAGGTCATCGTAATCGTAAGTACCCTTCGTCATATTAAATACAGTTGGCACCCTTGCATAACACTCGGTGTCATGTATAGATGTCTCATAGTGAATAACAATGGTTACCGTAAATCCTAGTTGTTATTTTGGAATAAAAGTCGTTATCGTAAATCACAGGTGTTATAGTATAAGCACAGTCGTTACCGTAAGTCACAGGTGTTATAGTATAAGCACAGTCGTTACCGTAAGTCACAGTTGTTATAGTATAAGCACAGTCGCCATCGTTGAAGAACAGTCGTTATCGTAAATAATGGTTGGTATCGTTGAAGATAAAGGCTAGCGTGCAGAATGATTGGTTTGGAGACGAACAGTGTATCCAAATGATATATGCGGAATGCTGGCTATGATAAGTTTGCACCAATTACTTCGGATGCTTTTTTGATCTGCCTGATTATATCAACCTTCTTAAGATTGTTAAAACGAAGCGATGGCATGTAAACGCTGAGTGCTGCTATCACTTTTTCTTCTTTATATACTGGCAGTGCTATCCCAACTATCTGGTTAACCGTCGTCTGGATGGCATAGCCCTGGCTTTTTATTTTTTTCAGATTCCTGAGGAGACTCTTAAGATCGGTTACACCATCCCATTCGCCGGTAGCCGGAGGGCCATACTTTTCTATAAATTTCTCAATCTGAGGTTCGGGCATCATAGCCAGTAGTAAACGACCGGAAGCCGTATCGTAAGCCCTTTTTTCTGTCGCCGTGTTCGCCTGGAGGTAGTTTTTACTTTGAACCCGGTAGATTACCGACCTGATATCGCCCTTAAGCACACAAAGCAATGAATTTTCATTCATGCTTGAAGTAAGTAGCTCCATCTGTTCCCGCGAAGCATCAACAAGGTCTTTCTGATAGCCGGCATTGCCCGTGAGTTCGTAAGCTTTTGAGCCAAGGCAATAGCCTTTTTGTTTACCAAGTTTATCGAGGTATTTGCGATCAACCATTGTCTTGATTATGTTGGCGCAGGTACCCGCATTGAGATTCAGGTCGGAGGCGATCTCTCCGAGCGGCCTGGGACTTTCCGGATCTTTTGCTATGTATTCCAAGATATCAAGTGCACGGTTTATCACCTGGATCATATACTGAATTGATTTAATAACCCGAAGCCGGGTTAAGGAAATAACGAAATGTAAATTACTATTTTATAATGTAAAATCAAACGTGGGTGGCTTTTGGCGCCCCAACCATCATGTTATCGCGGAATTAAATGGTTATAGCGGCTCATACCTTAGTGGGGCGACGTACGGGACGCACCGAAACCGGGAAAAATCGTCGATTTTATATTATAAAATGAAATTTTATAATACCATAAAAGTAAGTCCGGTTTCGAAGTATTCCAAAAAGCATTACCTGATCCTGATAATGGTAAGTATATTTAGGTATCAACTCCTTTACCTATCGGCATACCAGGTATGATTTCAGAAAAAATATCAGTTGGATGGTTGATAAATAGCCACATCAGAAAAACCATCACTACTTCGCATTGCCCTGTACATGCCAGCACTGTTAAACACCATAGCTGCATTACCCGAGGCATCAACACCGATCAGCCCCCCTTCTCCCCCGATGGATATCAGCTTTTCCTTTACCACGTGATCCATTGCCTGTTGCAATGTATAGTTTTTGTATTCCATCAATGCGCTGACATCATATGCAGCTACGCACCGGATGAACATTTCACCGTGACCCGTACCCGAAATGGCGCAGGTAGCATTATTCGCATAGGTTCCTGCCCCGATTATCGGGCTGTCACCAATTCTTCCATATTTTTTATTGGTCATCCCACCAGTGCTGGTTGCGGCTGCAAGATTTCCATGCTGGTCACACGCAACGGCGCCAACAGTCCCAAACTTTTTATCTCTCATCAGTTCTTCCAACTCCTGGTGAGTATGGTCCAATGAATAGTTGTCCGAATCCCTTATCTTTTTCCATTGATCATAACGAAACTGTGAAAAAAAGTATTCGTCTGGTTCCAGCTTCACCCCTTGTTTGATGGCAAAGTCGTTGGCACCTTTGCCACTCAGAAAAACATGATTACTGTTACGCATTACTTCAGTTGCGAGTTCAATAGGGTTCCGAACATTCCTTACCCCGGCAATGGCGCCGGCAGCCAGAGTACTGCCATCCATGATGGCAGCATCCATCTCCTGCACACCTTTCTTTGTAAAAACCGAACCACGTCCTGCGTTGAAAAGGACATTATCTTCAAGTATAACAAGGGCAGCTTTGATGGCGTTAATAGCAGAACCACCTTCTTCAAGCACCGCATAACCCGCATTCAATGCTTCCCGCAGACCATAATAATAAGCCGATTCAAGTTCAGGAGTCATATCCTGCTTAAGAATCGTACCCGCTCCTCCATGTATCACAAGTGTATATCGGCCCATAAATAATACTAAGCTTTAATTAAGCAATTATTGCAATAATAATTTGCATTCATGCAGGAGTTTACCTTTGTCGATCGCGGCAGTTCCCACTTCCTCACAAACCAGTCCACCCGCTATGTTCGCAACCTCGGCCATCATATCAACCCTGCCGGTAGCCGCATAAATAAGAGAGGCAACCGCAATCACCGTATCACCAGCACCGGAAACATCGGCGATGTTCCTGATGTGCGAAGGAACGATATTCCCTGAATGCCCATCCTGGTAAAACACCCCTTTTTCTGATAGGGTGATGAATGAAATGCGATGGTTCAGCCGGGCATGTAACTGCTGATGAATATCGTTCAGTGTTTCTTTATTGACCTCTTCTATCAGCAGGTTAAGGCCATCTTTTACTTCCTTAAGATTGGGTTTAAAAATATCAACCTCCTGGTAACCGAAAAAATTCTTTCGCTTGGGGTCAACAGCGGTTACAACCTGATGTTGCCGGCAGATCGCTATTGCGTCCCTGATCAATCCTTCCGTCAGCACCCCTTTGTTATAATCTTCAAAGATGAGTATCGCCGGCTTCTCGGTTTCTACATAAGAACGGATATTGTTTAACAGTTCCTGTTCATCGTCCTTATCGAGGTCCTTCGTAATCTCGGAATCCAGGCGCATCATCTGCTGATTCCTGCTGATCACCCTGGCTTTGTTCGTTGTGATGCGTTTACTGCTTTGAAGCAGGTAATCGGTATTGATCCCTTTTGATTCAAAAAGCTGTTTCAGGGATCGTCCATCTTCATCCTTCCCTGTGGTAGTAATAATAGAAACCTGTGCTCCCAACGAAACAAGGTTAAGCGCCACATTACCCGCACCGCCCATCCTTAGTTCTTTTTTATCGAGCGCTACGACGGGCACTGGTGCCTCAGGAGAAATTCTCTCTACGTGCCCCCACAGGTAAGTGTCAAGCATCACATCGCCCACCACTCCTACTTTAATCTCTGAAAAACGGTCAAACAATTTATCGAAATCTATGAAAGCCATTAACTAAGCTTTATTTGAAGCTGCAATATAATATAAAGCTCATGCCCGCAAAACTTTGAGAGGTACCGGCCTGGCACGGGGCGGTCAGTTCTTTTCAAACTTGGTTCTCGTGAGATAATCGCGGAAAATCTTATAGGATCCCCCAGGGTGTTTTCTCCAGATCAACACAAAGTTCGTGATTGAATTTGCCTCCTTGTCTTCTCTGAGATATTTCAGATCCGACCTGCCGAGCTGATACACAAATTCACCTTCACCTCCAACTTCGACCACTGATAATTTCCAACCCCTTCCTTTGTCTTTAAGTGCCACCCAGTATTTTTCAAGTCCTTCCCTCCCCTTAACAGTATAGCTTTCATCCACAATCTCCCCGTCATCCGCATAGAATGCAGCGACTTTCAACATATCGTTGTTATTGAAAGCAGCTTCCATTTCCTGGTTCAATCTTGCGATCTCTTTTTTCACCGCGGCCTTATCCGGTAAAGACTGAGCCACCAGCGTGAGAATATTGAAGTGAATAAGAATGAGTGTGAAAAAAATACCGGTGCAGATCCTATCCTGGATTGCGGTTTTATAGATATTATACATACCCGGAGATTTATTGATTAAACGTAATGACCAGGAATCCGATTCCCGGTTCAATTTAACACAATCAACAACATCTTAAAACAATCAATCGACATCATCAATGCGCCGAAAAATGCTGGGCAGTCAACAGGTAAACGTGTGCAACCTGGACAGTCAACAGCTTAACGTGTGCAACCTGGAAAGTTAACAGCTGAGCGTGTGCAACCTGGAAAGTCAACAGGTGAACGTGAGCAACCTGGAAAGTTAACAGGTGAACGCGAGCAACCTGGACAGTCAACAGCTGAGCGTGTGCATCCCGGACAGTCAGCAGCTGAGCGTGTGCAACACCTGTGGTCGGTAAGCTTCGCCGATGCAAATCAAGCCGGGTTATTCATCAGGCAGACTGCGGCTTATTCTTTGAGGCAGCAAGGTAATACAGCGGTATGCCCAATAAAACGATCGCCAGGCCGATACCGGCATATAATGGCTTCAATTTTATGAGGAACACGCAGAACACAATGGCCAGGATGATATAAATAATGGGCAGGAAGGGATATCCAAATGCTTTATATGGCCTTGGAAGATCCGGTCTTTTCTTCCGGAGAATAAAAATGCCGCCAATAGTAAGTGCATAAAATAGTACGACCACAAAAGAGATCATATCGAGCAGGTTGCCGTAGCTTCCACTAAGGCATAGCAAAGAAGCAACAAGACACTGGATCCAGAGTGCATATTCGGGAACCGCATGTTTATTCAGCTCACTGGTTTTGCGGAAGAACAAACCATCTTTTGCCATCGTATAATAAACCCTGGCTCCCGCGAGGATCAGGCCATTATTACATCCAAATGTTGAGATCATGATCATCACGGCAATGATGATAGCACCTGCTTCAGCAAAAATCTTTTGGGCAGCTGAGGTAGCCACGCGGTCATTGGGCGCAAAAGCAATTCCATCCAGCGGGAGAACATACAAATACATAAGGTTCGCAGACACATAGATGACTGTAACGATCAATGTACCCAGGAACAGGCTTAACCCGATATTTCTTTGAGGGTTTCTGACTTCGCCGGCAATAAACGTTACGTTGTTCCAGGCATCAGAACTAAATATGGATCCTACCATCGAGGCGGCAATTGCCCCGATCAATACTGTTCCCCCTATTGGTTCCCATGCTGATGCAACCGGTGCGGCAGTATCGCCTTTAAATGAAAGCGCATTAAATCCTGTAGCCCAGTTCTCATCCCAGAAGTTTTCTGTTACGAGCAAAAATCCAAAGATGATCAAACCAAACAAAGAGATAAGCTTGGCTGATGTGAAAGTGGTTTGAATCAACTTCCCACCTTTTATGCCTTTGGTGTTGGTATAAGTTAGAAATATGATCAGGGCTATACCCAATAACTGGGCCGCTGAAATAGTAAAGGGCTTATCCGATGAACCAAGTGAAAGGAGGACATTATTTTCGCCAACCGAAGGAAATAGATAAGCGGTATACCGACTGAAGGCCACTGCTACAGCCGCAATGGTAGCTGTTTGGATAACAGCAAAGAAACTCCAGCCATATAAAAAACCCATCATGGGGTTATAGGCCTCTTTAAGATACACGTACTGGCCACCTGCTTTTGGATACATGCTACTCAATTCGCCGTAACTGACCGCAGCACTGATGGTCATAAAGCCGGTAATCAACCAGACCGCAATGAGCCAGCCTGCACTTCCCACATTTCGGGTTATATCTGCACTAACGATAAAAATTCCTGAGCCGATCATTGATCCGGCAACGATCATTGTAGCATCAAATAATCCGAGGGAGGGCTTAAATGCGGGTGACTCCATATTGAATTTTGGTTTTTTCAGATGTTAACCGGAACACACTGACGTGTAACCGAAGACCTTGTATTGAATAAACAATTAATACCAGGCTTGAAGGTTCAATATACAAACGTCAAATGGTTTATCAATTAAAAACTGAAAAAACCGCCACCTATGGTTATTTTTTCTTGCTCTTATACTCCAGGTTCAAACCGGCGATGAGGTCGCGCGTAATATTGTGAGCGGTGTCTTTATAATAAATGAGACCAGGCTGACTTGTCATAATATAAGAGTAGCCCTTGTCTTTATTGAATTTTTTGAGGAAATCTTCGATGGTTTTATTCATCTCCTGGGCCATCTTAAACTGCAGATCCTGCAACTCCATCTCCAGCTTTTGTTTCTGGGTCTGGTAATTTTCATTCATCTGGTTGTATTCGCGCTGCGCAGCTTCACTTTCTGTCTGCGTCATGGTTTGTCCCTTCTTGTTCCATTCTTCAATTCTGCGCTGATAATTGTTTTTCAGCCCGTTCAATTGAGTATTCATCTGTTGTTCCTTCAGCTTGAATTTTTCCATGGCGTCCTTAACATAGTCAAGGCTGTTTTCAACCGAATCCATTTCGAAATAAGCGATAGTAACCCCGGTGTTAGCTTTCTTCTGAGCAGTATTTTCCGCCCTGATCTTTTTCACTTCCTCCTGGTGATTGAAATGCAGATAAAATAAAACAGCAACCAGGATAAGAGCAAGTGCACTGAGAAGGGTAGAAATATTCTTCATAATGTTTGTTTAGGAAAAACCTGCGAAGTTCTTTACACCGTAAAGACAGGGCTTGTTAATTAATGTGGTTAATATTAGTTTGATTGGCAATGTTAACAAGCAAGTAGCCTGTAGTGAAGCCCCGGACCGTAAATTCGGGGATTGCAGAACCAAGGCTTGCAAGATAAAATGTTATCCGAAATAAATTTGTTAAAAATCCCCCCGTGCCGGTTAAGCTGCGCCGGTCTTAAAGCCGGTCAATGGCAAAAAAAAACCTGGTCCCGCATGTGCGGGACCAGGCAAATTAAATTGACTTATAACATTGAACAAGATGTTTTTACACCAATCTTATTCTTCATCATCAAAGTTCATTGCTTCGCGCGTTGTTTGCAGCAATTCATACTCTTCCTTGCTACCCACAATCATATTTTCGAAATCGCGTAAACCAGTACCAGCCGGGATCGGATGACCTGTAATTACGTTTTCTTTCAATCCAAGCATATCATCTGTTTTACCCTGTATGGCAGCTGATGACAATACCTTGGTTGTTTCCTGGAACGACGCAGCCGAGATCCAGCTTTGTGTACCCAGTGACGCCTTTGTAATACCCAGCAGGACAGGATGTGAAGTTGCTGAATTAGCATCACGGAATTCCACGAGTTTTTTGTCTGAACGACGCAACATTGAATTCTCTTCACGGATCTCTCTGAGCGATGCTATCTGACCAGCGCGCATTTTTGTGCTCTCGCCCGGATCACTAACAACCTTCTTATCGAAGATCCAATCATTTTCTTCAATGAAATCAAGACGGTCAACAAGATCTTCTTCAAGGAAACGGGTATCACCCGGATCAATGATCTCAACCTTCTTCATCATCTGGCGTACGATCACCTCGATGTGTTTGTCGTTGATCTTAACACCCTGCAAACGGTAAACTTCCTGAATTTCATTCACAACATATTCCTGTACTGCAAACGGTCCTTTGATAGAAAGTATATCGCCCGGAGCAACCTGTCCATCTGACAACGGCGCTCCCGCTTTAATAAAGTCACCGTCCTGAACCAGGATCTGGCGTGTCAAAGGCACGAGGTATTTCTTTACAACACCATCTTTCGCTTCAACCACAATCTCGCGGTTACCACGTTTGATAGCTCCGAATGCAACCACACCATCGATTTCGCAAACGATAGATGGATTACCAGGGTTACGTGCTTCGAACAATTCTGTTACCCGTGGCAGACCTCCTGTGATATCACGCTGCATACGCAGAGTTCTTGGGATCTTCACGAGTACCTGTCCAGCTCTCACATCGTCAGCCTCATCAACTGTGATATGTGAACCAACCGGAAGGTTATATAACTTAACATCCTTTCCTTCAACAATAAGTGTCGGAATCTTTGTTTTATCTTTTGTTTCAATGACAACTTTCTCACGGTGACCAGTTTGCTCATCAGCCTCTTCACGGTAAGTGATACCTTCAATTACATTGTCAAACTTGATGCTACCGGCAATTTCTGCAACGATAACGTTGTTGAACGGATCCCATGTACAGATCGTATCTCCTTTCTTAACTGTCTGACCATCCTTAACCAGCATAGTGGCACCGTATGGTATATTAACAGTGATCAGCAGACGATCATTCTTGACATCCATGATCCTCAACTCACCGGTACGACCGATAACCAACTGGGTTTTTTCACCAGCTTCGTTTTCAGTTGCAACAAGTCTCAGACCATCGAACTGGATTGTTCCATCAAATTTGGCATACAGTGAAGATTCAACCGAAGCTGATCCCGCAACACCACCCACGTGGAAGGTACGAAGCGTAAGCTGTGTACCTGGCTCACCAATTGACTGGGCAGCGATGATACCAACTGCATCACCTTTCTGTGCAAGATTACCTGTTGCCAGGTTCTTACCATAACACTTCACACAAACACCGCGCTTGCTTTCGCAGGTAAGTACGGAACGGATCTCAACAGTTTCGATACCGGCCTCTTCAATGCGTTTTGCAATGTAGTCGGTGATCTCAGAACCTGCTTCAACAATTGTTTCGTCTGTCTGGAGGTTATAAATGTTATGAAGAGAAGTACGTCCCACAATACGATCCAACAGTGGTTCAACAACTTCCTCATTATCTTTCAGCGCAGAGGTGGCAATACCACGCAATGTGCCGCAATCTTCTTCAGTAATAACCACATCCTGTGCAACGTCAACCAGACGACGGGTAAGATAACCCGCATCGGCCGTTTTCAACGCTGTATCCGCAAGACCTTTACGCGCACCGTGCGTAGAGATGAAGTAGTCCAATACGTTCAGACCACCCTTGAAGTTTGACAGGATCGGGTTTTCAATAATCTCAGATCCTGATGAACCTGATTTTCTTGGCTTAGCCATCAGACCCCTGATACCGCACAACTGTTTGATCTGTTGTTTGGAACCACGCGCACCTGAGTCAAGCATCATATATACCGAGTTGAACCCTTGTTTATCCTGGGCCAGTTCACGGATCAATGTTTCAGTAATACGGGTATCCACACGTGACCAGATATCAACGATCTGGTTGTAACGTTCGTTGTTGGTGATCAGACCCATGTTGTAGTTATCCCATACTTCATCAACTTCACCTTTTGCATTTTCCAATACTTCCTCTTTAATAGAAGGAATGATGAGGTCATTGATGTTGAAAGACAAACCACCCTGGAATGCGATCCTGAATCCAAGCAACTTGATATCATCAAGGAATTTCGCCGCCTTTGGTACATTGGTGATGGTAATGATATCACCGATGATCTCACGCAGATTTTTCTTCGTTAGCAGGGCATTGATATAACCTACTTCTTTAGGAACATTCTGGTTGAAGATGACACGACCAACAGTTGTTTCAATCAGCTTACGCGTGAAATTGCCCCTGATATCGCGAACTTCTGCTTTTACTTTGATGAATGCATGAAGGTCGATTTTACCTTCGTTGTAAGCAATCACCACTTCTTCAGCAGAATAGAAATGTTTACCTTCTCCGCGAACGATCTCATCGCCAATAGTCTTTTTACCCTTGGTAATATAATAAAGACCAAGTACCATGTCCTGTGAAGGCAGGGTGATCGGCGCACCGTTCTGCGGGTTAAGAATGTTATGGGAAGCCAGCATTAACAACTGTGCTTCAAGAACAGCTGCATTGCTCAAAGGAACGTGAACCGCCATCTGGTCACCATCGAAATCCGCGTTGAATGCAGAACACACAAGCGGATGTAACTGGATCGCTTTTCCTTCAATCAATTTTGGCTGGAAGGCCTGGATTGATAAACGGTGCAGTGTTGGAGCACGGTTTAACATCACCGGGTGACCTTTCAATATATTTTCAAGAATATCCCAAACAACGGCTTCTTTCCTGTCAACCAGTTTCCGGGCAGACTTAACCGTTTTAACGATACCTCTTTCAATCAGTTTGCGAATGATAAACGGCTTGAACAACTCGGCGGCCATATCTTTTGGAAGACCGCATTCGTGCAGTTTCAATTCAGGACCAACAACGATAACGGAACGACCGGAATAGTCAACACGTTTACCAAGAAGGTTCTGACGGAAACGACCTTGTTTACCTTTCAATACATCACTGAGTGATTTCAATGCACGTCCACCTTCCGCTTTAACAGCATTCGATTTACGTGAGTTATCAAACAATGAATCCACGGCTTCCTGCAACATACGTTTTTCGTTACGCAGGATCACCTCTGGTGCCTTGATCTCCAACAGCCTTTTCAGACGGTTGTTCCGGATGATCACCCGGCGATACAGATCATTCAGATCAGAAGATGCGAAACGACCGCCATCCAAAGGAACAAGCGGACGGAGTTCCGGTGGAATAACAGGAATATATTGCATGACCATCCACTCAGGACGGTTTGTAATTCTTGTGTTTGCTTCACGGAAAGACTCAACAACACTCAGACGTTTAAGAGCATCCGCCTTACGTTGTTGTGAAGTTTCAGTTGCAGCAGTATTACGAAGATCAAATGATAACTGATCAAGTTCAATGCGACCCAAAAGATCATGAACTGCTTCAGCTCCCATCTTGGCGATGAACTTCTGAGGATCTTCATCAGGAAGATACTGGTTGTCTTTTGGCAAACCTTCCAGGATCTCGAGATATTCTTCTTCAGTAAGAAGATCGTTAGTTTTCAGGTTACGATCTTCACGGATACCAGCCTGGATCACCACGTATCTTTCATAATATACGATGCTTTCCAGTTTCTTTGAGCTAACGCCCAACAGGTAACCGATTTTATTTGGCAAACTTTTGAAATACCAGATGTGTACAACAGGCACAACCAGTTTAATGTGACCCATGCGCTCGCGACGAACCTTCTTTTCAGTTACTTCAACACCGCAACGATCGCAAACGATACCCTTATAACGGATACGCTTATACTTTCCGCAGGCACACTCATAATCTTTGACCGGTCCAAAAATACGCTCGCAGAACAAACCGTCACGTTCAGGTTTGTAAGTGCGATAGTTGATGGTTTCAGGTTTCAGAACCTCACCGTAGCTGCGTTCCAGGATGGAATCCGGAGAAGCAAGCCCGATAGTGATCTTTGAGAATGATGACCTTGGACGATTTTCCTTTTTGATAGCCATATTATTGAAATGCTTTCTTTTTTAAAATCAAGTTCTAATTTTCAGCCTCCGTTATCGGGTTTCGACTCGCTAATCGAGGGCTTCGCCCTCCGTAGCCCATGAACCACTCCCACAATCAACCCGATACGGGCGTAGGAGGGGCGTAGGCGGATTAGTCGAATTTCAGATCCAGTCCGAGACCTCTCAATTCATGTACAAGTACATTGAATGATTCCGGAATACCTGGTCTTGGAATATTATCGCCCTTAACGATGGCTTCATAAGTCTTCGCACGGCCGATGATATCATCCGATTTAAGGGTAAGTAATTCCTGGAGAATGTTTGATGCACCATATGCTTCAAGTGCCCAAACCTCCATCTCACCAAAACGCTGACCACCGAACTGTGCTTTACCACCCAGCGGTTGCTGCGTAATAAGACTGTATGGTCCGATTGAACGTGCGTGCATCTTATCGTCCACCATGTGGTGCAATTTGATCATATAGATAACACCTACCGTTGCTTTCTGGTGGAAACGCTCCCCTGTCTCACCATCATAAAGATAGCTGTGACCGAAGGTTGGCAGTTTTGCCTGATCGATATAATCAGCAATTTCTTCTACCGTAGCACCATCGAAGATCGGCGTAGCAAATTTCACCCCGAGTTTCAGACCTGCCCATCCGAGAACAGTTTCATAGATCTGTCCAAGGTTCATCCGGCTTGGTACACCCAATGGATTCAGTACGATATCCACCGGCGTTCCATCTTCCAGAAATGGCATGTCTTCTGCACGAACGATCTTTGCAACGATACCCTTGTTACCGTGACGACCTGCCATCTTATCTCCCACTTTCAGCTTACGCTTAACCGCGATATAAACTTTCGCGAGTTTCAGTACACCTGCTGGTAACTCATCACCGATTGATATGTTGAACTTTTCTCTTTTGTATCTACCCAGTTCTTCGTTATACTTGATATTGTAGTTGTGAAGAAGCGTATTGATCGGATCATCGATCGAAGGATCGCCTGTCCAGCCCAGTGGATTGATGTTCTGATAATCCAGTGTAGCCAGGTTTTTAGCGTTGAACTTCGCACCTTTACCGATCTGCATTTCACCGAAGTTATTGGCAACACCCTGCGAAGGTTTGTCTTTCAACAAAGTCTGCAGTTTGCTTAGCAACAGATCCTTCAGATCAGTTGTATTTTTTTCGTGAACTTTTTCAAGCTTCTCGAGAGATGCTTTCTCACGGATCTTTGCATTCTTATCTTTCTTGGCGCGTTGGAATAGTTTCTTGCCGATTACCACACCTTCAACCCCGTTTGGAGCTTTCAATGAAGCATCTTTCGCATCACCAGCCTTGTCACCGAAGATCGCACGAAGCAATTTTTCTTCAGGAGTCGGATCAGATTCACCCTTAGGTGTAATCTTACCGATCAGGATATCTCCTTCTTTAATAGCAGCACCCATACGGATGATACCATTTTCATCAAGATCCTTTGTTGCTTCTTCAGAAACGTTCGGAATATCCGGTGTCAGTTCTTCTTCACCAAGTTTGGTATCACGTACTTCCAGTTCATATTCAGAAATGTGAACAGAAGTGAACAGATCCTCACGAACCACTTTCTCATTGATTACAATCGCATCCTCGAAGTTGTAACCCTTCCATGGCATGAATGCCACCTGCAGGTTACGACCCAGTGCAACTTCACCATTCTGTACCGCATATCCTTCAGTCAGGAAGTCGCCTTTTTTCATCCGCTGGCCTTTCTTAACGGCAGGCTTGTGGTTGATACAGGTTTCCTGGTTTGTTTTGATGAATTTGGTCATGTTATAAACACGCAGATCATCTTCAAAACTTACCAGGCGGTCAGCTTCTGTACGATCGTAACGGATATGAATTTCTTTACCGTCTACGTATTCAATAACACCATCACCTTCTGCGAGTATCTGTACACGTGAGTCACGTGCTGCCTTTGCTTCCAGGCCTGTTCCAACAATTGGTTGCTGGGGACGGATCAAAGGAACAGCCTGACGTTGCATGTTAGAACCCATCAGGGCACGGTTAGCATCATCATGCTCGAGGAACGGAATCAGGGAAGCACTCAAACCAACGATCTGGTTAGGAGCAACGTCCATAAACTCAACCTCTGTTTTATCAAGGATCGGGAAGTCACCTGTCTGACGGGAACTAACCCTGTCTTCAGCGAATTCACCTTTCTCAGTTAATGGGGCACTTGCCTGCGCGATCTTAGCGATATCTTCTTCTTCAGCACTCAGGAAAGTAAGTTTCTTCATTTCAACTTTACCGTTATCCACCTTGCGGTAAGGAGTTTCGATAAAGCCCATCTCATTGATCTTTGCGTGAACACAAAGAGTAGAGATCAGTCCAATGTTTGGTCCTTCAGGTGTTTCAATGGTACAAAGTCGTCCGTAGTGTGAGTAGTGAACGTCCCGAACCTCGAAACCAGCTCTTTCACGTGACAAACCTCCGGGTCCGAGTGCAGAGATACGACGCTTGTGCGTGATCTCGCTCAACGGGTTGGTCTGGTCGAGGAACTGTGATAACTGGGAGGTACCAAAAAATGAGTTGATAACAGAAGAAAGCGTACGTGCATTGATCAGGTCAACAGGTGTGAACACCTCATTGTCACGAACGTTCATACGCTCACGGATGGTACGTGCCATACGGGCAAGACCAACACCGAACTGTGCATACAACTGCTCTCCCACTGTTCTAACACGACGATTGCTCAGGTGATCAATGTCATCGATCTCAGCCTTACCATTGGTCAGACGGACCAGGTACTTGATGATTTCGATGATATCTTCTTTTGTTAATGTCTTTTGTTCGATAGGATAGTTAAGATTCAGCTTACGGTTGATCTTGTAACGTCCAACTTCACCCAGGTCATAACGCTTGTCACTGAAGAACAATTTGTCGATGATACCACGTGCTGTTTCATTATCAGGAGCATCTGCACCGCGCAACTGGCGATAGATATGCTGAACCGCTTCCAGCTCAGAGTTGGAAGTATCCTTATTGAGTGTGTTGTAGATGATCGCGTAATCACCACCAACATCTTCTTTCTGAATAAAAACGCTTTTCACATCCATTTCAGAAACCATTTCTATGGCCTCTTCATCAAGGATGGTATCGCGCTCAAGAACGATCTCGTTTCTTTCGATGGAAACGACCTCACCGGTGTCCTCATCAACGAAATCTTCTACCCATGTTCTGAGAACGCGGGCAGCCAGGCGTTTGCCCAGGTATTTTGTAAGTTGTTTTTTATCAGCCTGAACTTCGTCAGCCATCCCGAAAAGTTCGAGAATGTCTTTGTCAGTTTCAAAACCAATAGAACGCAACAAGGTGGTAACCGGGAATTTTTTCTTACGGTCGATGTAAGCATACATGACATTGTTGATGTCTGTTGCAAACTCCATCCAGGCTCCTTTGAAAGGAATAACCCTGGCGGAATAGATCTTGGTTCCGTTCGGGTGGATAGACTGACCAAAGAATACACCGGGCGAACGGTGCAACTGTGAAACAACCACACGCTCAGCACCGTTGATAACAAAGGTACCGCGTGGGGTCATGTATGGTATATTACCGAGGAAAACGTCCTGAACTATAGTCTGGAAATCCACGTGCTCTTCATCGTTACAGCTTAACCTGAGCTTTGCTTTTAAAGGCACAGCATAAGTTAAACCCCGCTCCATACACTCTTCGATAGTATAGCGTGGGGGATCGATAAAGTAATCAAGAAACTCGAGGACGAATATGTTCCTGGTGTCCGTGATAGGGAAATTTTCCTTAAACACCTTAAACAATCCTTCGATATTCCTTTTGTCAGGAGTAGTCTCCAACTGGAAATATTCTTTGAAAGACTGGATTTGGACTTCTAGTAGATCAGGGGCGTCCGCTAAGTTTTTAATTTTACCGAAGTTGACCCTGTTTTGCAGTTTTGTAGACGACATATGTTTTAAAACCGGTTTTTTTAGTTGTTCGAACTTCAAAAGTGCCATATAGGCAAAAAAATTACATGGCAACCCTTAGGTTCCCGATGTATTGATAACGAGGCGATTATGAATTTTTCGTCATTAAAAATCTATCCTCAACTGATTATTAGAATGAAAAATGGAGGGCAAAGGTAAGGAATATACCAGTAAAAACAATAAAATCAAAAGTCTATTCTCAGCATTAAGGCTTCCTTCACAATTTCATAATGCCAGTGGTCCAGAACTGAAAAAACCACAATTCCGGAAGCGGCTGCTATCCGGAACTGTGGTTCACATTAATATAAGTTGTAATTAGTAACCCGGATTGTTTGGTGTCAGGTTCGGGTTATTTTTCATTTCGTTTGTAGGCAAAGGAAGCAAAAGATTCTTTTCCTGGTAAGTCACTCCGTTATCAGGGAACTTATGGCCGACCAATGGTTCGAAGGTTTTGGTAGTTACATTGAATGCCCTTCTTGTTCTGAGCATATCATACCAGGTGATTCCTTCATAAGCCAGTTCATGCCATCTCTCTTTCAGAACCGCATCACGGAAGCTTGCTTTGGTAAAGGTGCCGACAGCGGGCGTACCCAATCCTGCCCTGTCTCTGATCAGCTTCAGGGAATTCCAGGCCGCACCGGAGGGAGCAGCATCAACTTCATTCTGCGCTTCTGCGTGAATAAGTAATACATCTGCATACCTGATGTTCATAATATTCAGGCTGGATACATTTGTTCCGGGAACACCTGAAGTACCATTGGCAACAATATCAAAATGTTTGAATATGTATGGGTTACCTACTGATTTCAATGGACCACTTCCTTCTGTATAATAATTGGTGTAATAGAAGCCCTGGCGATCGATGGTCCTTTTGTCCCCGGCATCATAGGTTGCAACAAATGAAGGTACAGGTACGTTTGAACCAATCTCGGTACCATAGCTTGAAACACCCTTGAAGTTTGGCAGCAAGGCAGCCTGGATAGGGTTATCGGACACTCCACCCAGGTACTGTATTTCGAATATATGCTCATCCCGGTTCTCGGTAGACAAAGCATGCAGTTCATCATAAGTAGCAAATAACTTGAAGCTACCGCTGGTGATTACTTCATTAGCTTTATCTGCAGCCAGTTTGTAGTGGGTAGCACCTTTACTCAACGGGAATCCCGCCATTGTAAGATAAACTTTCGCTAATAGCGATTTAACGGCGCCTCTTGATGCACGTCCGCTGTTATCGGTCCATGGCAGATCGCCGGCCTCAGCAGAAACGAGATCAGCTACTATCTGGTCATAGACAGTTGCAGCAGCAGTGCGGTTAGGAAGCAACATTTCATCAGTGAAACTTTCAACAGGCTGAATGATCAAAGGAACATCTCCCCACATACGCACGAGGTAGAAGTACGCCCAGGCACGAAGGAAACGGGCCTGTGCCAGGATCCTTTTGCGGGCAGTTTCATCCATTGGTGTAATGTCCGGAACCTTTTTAAGGATCAGGTTGGTTTGTGCTATTATACTGTACAAGCCATTCCACCACTGTGTGATCAAAAGGTTATCACCGTTGTACGAAAGACCGATGATGTTGTTAAGATCGGAGTTCTGACCGGTTTCAGTTTTAGCTGTACCGCTAAGCATTTCCGGAAGCGACCAGTTTTGTACAAAGATACCGGCACCACCGCCGATGAAACGGGTCTGCGCATAAGCAGCTGCGATAGCTGCATCAGCATGACCCGGCAGCGTGAAATACGTTTCTTCCGTAAGGTTGCTTGGATCCTCTTCATCGAGGAATTTGTTACAGGCTGAACTGGTCATTACCACGGACAGCAACAGCACCTTGCTTATTGATTTTATATTGAATGTCTTCATGATTATTTCTTTTCAGTTACTGTTTAGAATCCGGTATTGATACCAAAAGTGAACATTGTTGGCTTAGGATAGTCAAAGAATGTTTGTCCCTGTGCAAATGCGTTACCATAGGTTGAAACTTCCGGATCGTTACCGCGATAGTCTGTTACCAGGAAGAAGTTCTGCACAGAAGCAAATACCCTGAGCCTGTTCAATTTCAGTTTTTCATATGTCGCAGCCGGGAATGTATAGCTTAACAACAGGTTTTTGCCACGGATAAATGAGCCATCCTGTACCCAACGGGTATCAACGTTTGTAACATAACCTGCCCTTGTATCCCTGATTGCTGCAATGTCAGAATTCGTATTTGACTTACTTGCATCATATGCACCGAGAACAGTACGGTAGCTGTTGGCGATAGCCTGACGATCTTCACCTGAGTGAGTGGACATATTCAGGATATCATTACCATACACATACTGTATTTCTAAAAGCAACTCGAAGTTTTTGTAACGGAAAGTATTAAACAAAGATCCCCATGCATCAGGATTACCGTTTCCGATAATGGAACGGTCAGCATCATTGATCTGGTAGTCACCATTTACATCAAGATATTTGATATCACCAGGCAAAATTGGTTTACCACCGCGATAGCTCACAAACTTAGCAGCTTCTGCAGCTTCTGATGGCTGCCAGGTTCCAAGACGGGTAAGTCCCCAGAATGAACCGACAGATTCTCCAACGCGGATGATATTAGTCTGGTTAGTAAAGTTTGGACCTCCGAGGCCGAAGATATCAGCCGGAGTGGCAAGGGCCAGTACTTTGTTCCTGTTAAGAGAAAGGTTGAACCCGGTGGTCCATCCGAAATCTTTACCGGCAACATTCACAGTGTTTATGCCGATCTCAAGACCCTTGTTTTCCATGCTACCAACGTTACGCGCAATTGTGCTGTAACCGCTTGAAGTTGGCACAGGTGCATTGAGCAACATATCAGTTGTCTTCCTGTAGTAAACGTCAAATTCGAGGTTGATCCTGTTATTAAGAAAGCCTACTTCAAGACCGATATCAGACTGGGTGGTTTTTTCCCATTTCAGATCCGGGTTTTCAAGACGTCCTGTTCCAACTCCTGCAACTCTAACGTTACCAAGTATACCGGTATAAGAACCGAGAACACCCAATGATTGGTAAGGTGCAATTTCTGAGTTACCGGTAGCACCGATACTTGCCCTTAATTTGACGTTAGAGAAAACTTCGCTGTTTTTAAGGAAATCTTCCTCAGACACTCTCCAGCCCACAGCAGCGGAAGGGAAATAACCCCATTTGTTTTCTTCTCCAAACTTGGAAGAGGCATCAGCCCTGCCGGTGAAGGTGAGAAGATATTTGTCTTTGAAGACATAGTTGATACGACCAAAATAAGAGTTCAGAGAAAACCTGTTCCTGACAGAGGAAGAAGCATTTTGCTGACTACCCTGGCCGAGGTTATTGTATTCAAAGAAATCTGTTGAGAAGTTTTGGGAACTTGCACTAAAGAAAGTGTAATTGTTTTCCTGCCATGACAGACCAAGTAAAGCAGTCAGGTCATGATCAGTTCCGATTTTCTTTTTGTATGTGAAATAGTTTTCTGAAGACCAGAAATTCTCGCGGCTGTTATTTTGGTTAGCAGTACCATTCTGGTTCCTGGAAATCTGGTCAAGTGACCGGCCGCTGTATTCGCGCTGACCTCTTGTAACGATATTGACGCCAAGCTGGCTCCTGAAAGAAAGGCCTGGTGCAAGGTCAATGTTCATATACACATCACCTAAAGTTGTCTGGGTGTTATACAACAATTTCCTGTCTGTAAGAATATGAACCGGGTTTGATCCTCCCTCAGCACCGGGATAGAGGTAATTATCACCCCATGAGCCATCAGGAAATTTTACCGGAAGGAAAGAGAAGGATTCGGTAATCATACGAACAGAGTTAAGACCGCCTGTTCCCTGGTCAACGATATTTTCTTCCTGGTTGTGATATCCGAGGTTACCTCCAAAACGCAACCACTCTTTAATTTTTGTATCGAAAACAAACCTGGCTGAATATCTTGTCAGGTAAGAATTCAACAACAATCCATTATCATCCCGATAACCGAGATAAGCTCCAAAGCTATTGTCTGCGTTACCACCGGTAATGCCGATCTGGTGGTTCTGGGAAAGTTTGCTTTGAGTGGCTTCTTCTAACCAATCGGTATTGTAGAGGGGAGCTCCATTCGCGTCGAACAGATTAGGGAGTTTTTTCCTTTTCACCCTTGGGTCTTCAACGGTGCTATAGGCACCTGAGGCCCATCCTGCCGGATCATAAACCTTGATATTGTCGTAAGAAAGATTTTCTATATCAAGGTATTCCTGTGCGCTCAGCATTTCAACCCTGTTTGGTCCGATCGTCGGAACGCTCAGATCCATATCGTAGGTGATTCTGCCACCGCTTCTGCTACCTCTTTTGGTAGTAACAAGAATAACACCGTTTGCACCTCTTGCTCCATAGATTGCAGTTGCTGATGCATCTTTCAATACCTCAACTGAAGCAATGTCGCTCGGGTTGATATAGTCAATAGAATTACTGTTGCTCGATTGGGTTCCTATAGGCAGGGCTACTCCATCTACAATGTACAATGGATTGCTGGTTGCCTGGATAGAACTGAAACCGCGGATGCGTACGTTGGTCTGACCACCGGGACGCCCCGAGTTTGTATTCACCTGTACGCCTGGCATTCTGCCTGCAAGCGCCTGGTTCAATGAAGCTGCCGGTCTTTCCTGCAATTGGGAAGCCTTAACTGTGGCTACCGCGCCGGTAAGGTCAGACTTCTTTTGAGTACCATAACCAACAACCACTACTTCACCGAGTGAAGCATCATCGGTTTTTAATTGTATGTCAATGGTTGTGCGGTTACCAACTGTAACTTCCTGGTTGGTCATACCTGTAAAACTGAAAACCAGGACGGCATTGTTCCCGGGAACATTAATTGTGTAAACCCCCAACCCATCTGTCGTAGTAGCAGTTTGGGTTCCTTTTACCTGGACCGTTACACCTGCCAGTGGCTGGGCGTCCGCGGAGGAAGTTACTTTACCGGTCACACTTTTTTCCTGTGAGAAACCGGTAAGAGACAATAACAGCAAGAGGATGCCCATTGAGCATCTTTGCAAGCAGACTAGTCTTCGTTGTTTCATAATGAAAGTTGATTTGTTTAGAGAGATCAGAATACTATAACGATTTAGCTAAGGCCTGTAAATAAATTTAAAAACTCGTCTTTTTATCAAAGATAAACGTCGTCATGTGCAACGTATTTATGTAAAAACGAAATAATAGGAACTAGCTTAGTGATTCAGATTGAGTGTGGCAGGTTTCCATATGCATTGGTTTTTGGCTGTAAGGCAAACGTTTTGGTTAAGAAATTACCATGTTACCAGGGTGTATACATGGGTTTTGCAATCGGTTAATACACGGTTAATACAGTTATGAATCAACTGCTAAATTATGTGACTAAAATGAAACTGCAATAATTTTTTGATGTTCCATTTTCTTATCCGGATTTAAGACCCCGGCAACGATAGAATAGCTGCAAGCTTCATCATATTTTTTCCAACGGATGTTTTACCTTTTCCCTCGTGCCGCTCGATTCGCGGATCATCAACTGTGTCGGAAACTGCCAGACTTTGTTGTCAGCCGGTTCCTGACCCTGTGTGATCTGTTCGACGAGCAGTCTTACTGCGTTCATGCCAATTTCGTTGGTCGGTTGTCTTACCGTTGTAATACCCGGTGTATATAACCGGAATATATCATGATCATCAAAACAAACAACAGCAAGTTCACCAGGTATATTAATATGCAGGTTCCTGATGCTTTCAAGCCCGGCGATACCCAGGTAATTCGTTGCAAAAAAAACTGCATCCAGCTTTGAGTCTTTCTCCAGGAAGTTTGCGATCATGTAAACAGCATCGGGTTGCGGAGTGTTCACCGGTACCCTTAAAATTTTATTAGTGGCTGACCGGCAACCCGGTCTTTTAATGGAATCCAGGAAAGCAGCCTCTCTTTGCTTCATTTGAACCAGCCCCATATCAACTGTTACAAAACCGATGTTGCTATACCCGTTGCTTATCAGGTGGTCCATTCCCTCCCGTACACCGTTATAATTGTCTGCCAGGACGCAAGGTAAATTAACCTCAGGAAAATGACGGTCCATCAGAACAACGGGATGCTTTTCTTCCTGCAGCGAACGGATATCATCACACATTTCCTCTGTTGGTGTGATGAGGAAGCCATCCACCTGCTGCTGGGTCAGCAACTTTATCAGTTGTTTACCTTTTTTTCCATCATTTTCCGTGCTGCAGAAAACGACATTGTAACCCAATCTCTCGGCTTCCACTTCAATAATTTTAGCAAGGCCCGCAAAAAAATTATTTGAAATGTCCTCAACGATGAGGCCAAGAATTTTGGAACTACCTGTCCTGAGACTAACAGCTATTTTGTTTGGCTGATAACCGGACTTCTCAGCAAATTCCCTGATCCGCTTTTCCAGTTGTTCGCTGATCCGCATTTCTTTTCCCTTGCCATTTAGCACAAGTGAAACAGTTGAAGGTGAGACCCTGACAGCTGCCGCTATATCTTTAAGGGAAGTCTTTTTCATATGACTCAGCTAACCTGTTTGAAAAACCTGATTGCAGGATCGCCCTGACACCCCGAACAATCATTATATAGTGTTCATCAACCGGGGTATCTAAACAGAACGCCTCAGGGTTTGGTATAGGAATATGGATAGGCTTTTGAAGTAGTGCCTCTCTGCTTAGCTGGTTGGGACTGCATCTCAAACTGCAACTTTCCACCCTTCTGAAGATCAGTGTGCTCAAGCCAGTTTTTCTCAACAACCACGCCGTTCCATTTCACCTGCGACACATATTTATTTTCGGCTGAACTTTTTGGTGATTCTATTTCAATCTTCTTCCCATTGTCCAGTGTAACAACCATCTTTTTGAATAAGGGTGTACCCATTACATACTGTGTGGTACCGGGACAAACAGGATAAAAGCCCATCGCTGAAAAAACATACCAGGCCGAAGTCTGGCCATTGTCTTCATCACCACAGTAACCATCAGGCGTGGGCTTATACAGCCGCTCCATTACCTCGCGTACCCAATACTGTGTCTTCCAGGGCTGGCCGGCGTAATTATATAAATAGATCATGTGCTGTATGGGTTGATTACCGTGGGCATACTGACCCATATTCATGATCTGCATTTCACGGATTTCGTGTATTACACCCCGGTAGTAGCTCTCGTCGAAAACCGGGGGCATGTTAAACACTGAATCAAGCATCCTGATAAACATCTCATTTCCACCCATCAGCTTTTTCAAACCCTCGATATCATGAAATACGCTCCAGCTGTAGTGCCAGCTGTTTCCTTCCGTAAATGCATCACCCCATTTGAATGGATTAAAAGGAGACTGGAACTTACCATCCTGGTTTTTACCCCGCATAAGTTTGGTTTCGGGATCGAAAAGATTCCGGTAGTTCTGGCTACGCTTTTCGTAAAGATCAATTTCAGCCTGCGGGCGTTTGAGTGCTTTTGCAAGTTGCCAGATCGTAAAGTCATCATATGCATATTCCAGCGTCCGGGCCGCGTTCTCATTAATCTTCACGTCATAAGGAACATAACCAAGTTCATTATAGTATTTAACTCCTGCCCTTCCGACAGCGGTCACCGGTCCTTCATTGTTTGCCCCTTTTACCAGCGCTTCCCAAAGGACGTTCATGTCCTGTCCCCTTACTCCTTTGATATATGCATCGGCCACAACAGAAGCTGAATTGTTACCAACCATCACACTTCTGAAACCAGGGCTCGACCACTCCGGAAGAAAACCTCCTTCCCTAAAATCATTTGCCAGCCCTTCCTGCATTTCCTTGTTGATTGACGGATATACAAAATTCAGGAATGGATACAGTGCACGGAATGTATCCCAGAAGCCGGTTCCCGCAAACATGTAACCAGGTAAGGTTTTACCGTTATATGGACTATAATGTACCATCTCACCTGCAGCATTATATTCATAGTGCTTTTGAGGGAACTGCAGTGTCCGGTAGAGGCAGGAATAGAATGTCTTCGTTTGTTCTATGGTGCCGCCTTCCACACTAAGTTTGCTCAGCTGTTTGTTCCAGGCAGACTTTGCTTTTTGTTTAGTGCTTTCGAATTCATCGGTCCCGACTTCTTTATCGAGGTTCAGCTGTGCCTGTTCATGGCTGATGAATGAAGATGCCACCTTAAGACCGATCTTTTCTCCTTTTTTTGTTTTAAAACCGATGATGGCTCCGGCATGCCTGGCTGTGATCTCTATTGAATCTCTCACCAGCGTGCTGTCGTGCCAGCCCATAGACATCGTGAAGGCTTTGTCGAGCTGGATAACGAAATAATTTTTGAAGTTTGCAGGAACGCCGCCACTGTTGCGGGTCGTGTATCCTATTATCTTTTTCTCTGAAGGAATGATCTTAACATATGATCCCCGGTCAAAGGCGTCAACTACCAGGAATGCACTATCAGTTTCCGGATAAGTAAAACGGAATTGTGCCGCTCTTTCGGTGGCGGTAAGTTCTGTGACGACATCCGCGTCTGCCAGGTATACACTATAATAATAGGGCTTTACAACCTCTGCTTTGTGGGAGAACCAACTTGCCCGGTCATTCTGGGTAAACTTGAGTTTGCCAGTAACTGGCATTATTGAAAACTGCCCATAGTCATTCATCCATGGCGAGGGCTGGTGAGTTTGTTTAAATCCACGGATCCTGTCAGAACTATAAGTGTAAGCCCAGCCATTACCCATCATTCCGGTTTGTGGCAGCCAGAAGTTCATACCCCAGGGAACCGCGATGGCCGGATAGGTATTTCCGTTAGAGAGGCTCGGCTTGGAATCAGTGCCCATCAGGGGATTAACCCATTCAACCGGATCAGAAACTTTCGAGACCAGCTGCGCATTGCTCACGAAGGTAAGAAGCGAGAAAAAAGGGAGTAGAATAAAGCTTTTCATAAATCAAGCATTTGAAACCGAAAAATACTATACTAAATCGTTTTTGCAAAAAGAAAAGGAAAATTATGTGCTACCCCTTTCTATCAGGGTACCCTTGATCTGGATGCCAACTTTGTCCGAACTTACTTTGTCTTTACCCAGCTGTTTCAGCAGCAGGTTAATGGCGGTTTTGCCAATCTCCTCAACGGGTTGTTTTATCGATGCTATACCAGGTGGATACAGACTAAAGATATCGTGGTCATCAAAGCAGATCACTGCAATATCTTTTGGAATCTTAAGATTAAGTTCATGGATGCTTTGAAGTCCTGTGATTCCAAGATAGTTTGTTGCAAAAAATATCGCATCAAGTTCAGGGTGTTTGCGGATGAAATTGCAAAGTGCTTCCACGCCAACTTCCTTTTCATAATTATACGGCAAGCGGAAGATCAGTGATTTTTGAGCAGGAATTTTATGTTTTTTAAGTGCCTCCAGGTAAGCCTGTTCTCTTTGCCTGATTTGTACCAGGTCCATTTCAACCGTTACAAACCCTATTTTTTTATGCCCTTTCTGTATCAGGTGATTCATGCCCTGGGTGATACCGGAGATATTGTTGACAAGCACATAAGGGGCGGGTACGTCCGGAAAATATCCATCAATGAGTACTACCGGCTTTTTATGCCTGAGCAACTCTTCAATATCTTTCTCCAGCCCCACAACCGGAGTAATAAGATAGCCATCCACCTGGCTGTGTGATAACATACGGATCATCTCCTGCCCTTTAGCCAGGTTGTTCTCCGTGCTGCAATAGACGATCCGGTATCCGAATTTATCGGCTTCCTGTTCAATGATACGGGCGAGGGCCCCAAAAAAATTCCCCCCGATACTTTCAACGATAAGACCTAATATTTTTGACTGGCCGGTTCTGAGACTAACCGCTACCTGGTTAGGCTTATACCCTTCTCTTGCAGCTACCGCTTTGATTTTCTTGGCCAGCCGTTCACTTATTCTCATTTCCTTTTCCTTACCATTCAGTACGAATGAAACTGTCGATGGCGAGGCGCCGGAAAGTGTGGCAATATCCTTTAAAGATACTTTTTTCATTAGAAGATTTTTTAGCGCTACAGGATCAGGCTCAACACAACAGGCAAAGGCGTAGGGTCCAAATATAACCGAATCATATCATCTGAAAAGATTCATCTTTTCTGCCGCACAGATTTGCTCTCAGAGACAGGCGGAAAAAGCAAAGGTCATATCGCGATGATATGACCTTTGGATATTATTGAAATCTGATTAGTAACCAGGATTCTGTTCAAGATTTGGATTCAGCACACGTTGCCTGTTAGGGATGGGGAATAATTCCTTGTTTTTATCGTTGCTTGGCACGTGATCCCACCATGCAGTCGAAGTAAATTTTCCGAAACGGATAAGATCCTGGCGACGGAAACCTTCCCAAAGAAACTCCCTACCTCTTTCAGCCAGCAATTCGTCCATGGTCAAAGTGGATGTAGTGTAAGCCTCGGTAGCCCAGTCGGCAGCTGAAAATGAACGTTTCCTGGAATCATTGATCAGCGTAACAGCTGCTGCTGTGGCTGCATTCCCGTTCTTTCGCATCAGCGACTCCGCTTTCGCAAAATAGATCCAGGTGAGCCTGTAAATTGCCCAGTCAGTGCTCATGTAAGTAGCATCTGCCTGGCGGCCCGGTTTGTATTTATTGAATCTGAGACCGCTGTTCTCTTCACCCTGGGTCATGTCTGACTGCGTTTTATTTTCACTTACGCGCTGAATGCTGTCAACAAAAACCAGTTGTTTACCGGAATATTCTTCTGAACCCAATACCGGCCTGGTTGGATCAGTGAGATACCATTGTGGTCCTCTGAGTATCCACTCACTTCTCCTCAGATCATTGCTTTTAAATTTGCTGAAAACACCCGGGATCATAACCACACCATCATTTCCATTATGTGTTCCATCATAGATAAAACGCTGATTGAAATGATAAAAGTCGCTTGTCCATTGTGGCTTCCAACCCGATCCGTTTACAAAGTCATATGCAATTGAGAAGATGATTTCCCTGGAAAGATGATTGGTTGGTTTATAGGTATCAGTAATGTTCGGATCGAGAGCCATTGCCCCGTTCTGCCCGCCGGCCGTGTTATTAATCAATGCGTCACAGGCTGCAATACAATCATCCCAGCGCGCAGTTCCTGTCCACTTTTCTGCATTCAGATACAGCTCGACCAACATACCATATGCGGCAGCTTTGGTTGCCCTGCCGATCATGGCAGCGGAAAGATTCGGCAGCGCATTGATGTTATCCTTGATTTCTTTCTCGACATAAGCGAAAACCTCTGATCTTGGTTTTGTGGGCGGACTTGGCTCACCTATTTTATAAGCAATGGGGATATTACCATAAAGATCCATCAGCCTGATGTAATGAAATGCACGGAGCATTTTCATTTCAGCGATATAAGCCGCTTTTTCAGCTTCGGTGATTCCCATATCAGCAATGTTCCTTGCCTCCAGGTTTTCGATCGGGCTTGAACAAAGTCCAAGACCCCACCACATAAGCCTCCAGGGACCCCAGATTTCTTCACCGTCGTTTGTCCATGTATGATAGTGATCCCTGATCCAGGTTCCACCATCCTGGCCATGCCTTCCTTTAACCGGCCAGGCCAATTGATCGGCAGACAATTCACTCAAACGCCACCATCCGTTTTGCCCCGGGGTGATCCAGGCATTTGCGTGAGTATATGGACGGAGAACCGCGGTTAATACCTCGTTTTTATTATTGTAATAATTCTCAGCAACATATTCGCTGTATACATTTTCATCCAGTTTTGTACAGCTATCAAGAGCTGCCAATGGAAGCAGCATCAGGGAATATTTCAGAATGCTTTTAAACTTTCTCATTTATTAAAATTTATACTTATTCAGAATTAGGTTTCTAAACATTTTTATTTAGAAGCCAAGATTGAGACCGAACAGGAATGAAGTAGTGCTCGGGTAAGGTCCACGGCCATCTAAACCAGCATCAAGACCGGTGTCATTGATAAAATCAGGATCGTTGCCAGTGTACTTTGTAAATGTTGCAAGGTTCTGTGTAGATGCATAAACCCTGAGACTTCTCACCCATTGGGATCTCAATTTGAAATTGTAAGCAAGGGTTACTTCGTCAAGCTTTATATAACTACCCGACTCGAGGTAATAATCTGAATATTGATATGTGTTGGCAACTGTCGAAGTGTTCAGCTGATTATGCTTTTCAAATGTACTTTTTAAGAGGTTAGTACTTGTTTGCTTATTAGCATAGGTCATAGCCATACGATTCAACACCTTGTGTCCGAATTTACCACGGAAGAATACACGAAGATCAAATCCTTTATAGCTGACAGAGTTGGTCCATGATGCATAATATTTAGGAATTCCGTATCCTAACACTGCGAGGTCGGTTGTATTAGGGTCTGTTGAAGTATTGATCTGGCTGAAAGGGACTGCTTTGTTATTCCGTGTGTAGAACAACCATGAGCCATCGTTTGCAAAACCGGCAAAACGTTTACCCCAGAAAGCACCAAGCTGGCCGCCTTCAACAGTTCTGATAGCAGCACCTAAAGCGCCTGCACCGCCGATATCTCCATAGGTCTTTGCAGTTCCCTTATATTGTTCGTTAGAGAAAGTGACGAGCTTGTTAGTTTGAGTACTTCCTGTGAAATCCATGCTCCAGTTCAGGTCCTTCCCTTTTATTACCTGGCCGCTTAAGGTAAGCTCAATACCACGGTTCTCGATGGTTCCAACATTTGTATAGATACTTGTTTGTACATAGGCTGGTAACTGGGTATCAAATGTTTCGAGCAGGTCAACGGTTCTTCTTTGGAACACTTCGATTGCACCGGTAACCCTGTTGTTGGCTATACCGAAATCAAGTCCAAGGTTCAACTCTTTTTTTGTTTCCCATCTCAGATCCGGATTAGGGTTCCTGTTTGGTCCGTAGGTCTGGCGCCATACACCATCGGGATAAAGGTAAAAACCACCAGTGCCCAATGTTACATAAGAGGCATAGTTTGCAAATCCAGTGTTGCCTGTTTCACCATATCCAACCCTGAGTTTCAGGTAATTGATAGTGCGTGAGATGGACTGCATAAAGTTTTCCTTTGAAAGTTCCCATCCTGCTGAAACCGCGGGGAAACTTGCCCATTTGTTGTTTTCTCCGAACCTCGATGATCCCTCGCGGCGAAGTATACCCTGTAAATAATACCGACCCTTGTAAGAGTAGTTGACCCGTCCAAAAAAAGCGATCAGGGTATTGTCATTTTTATTACTTGCCATGTTGCCTCCCTGCGCGCGCTGCCAGTTCCCTGCACCCATGTTGTTATTTTCAAACAGATCGTTCACATATCCTGAGTTAGCGAAAGACGAACTTTCATTTACCTCGTAACGATAACTGTAACCCGCTACAGCGGCTATTGTATTCTCACCGAACTCCGTGTTATAGTCGATGGTTGGTTCAAAAGCGTAGTTATTATTATTAACCTGGCCCTTGTATGCATAACCAGTTCCGTTTGGCTGAACATTGTTTGTGCTGCCAACAACAGAATTTCTTGAACCAATATCTTTATACTGGTTATCTACATACATATCTCTCTGCAATGCTCCGAACGCAGAAATCCTCAGGTTCTTCAGCACTTCTAATGTGAACTTCACATCCAGTGATGTTGTCTGCTGACTTCTCTTGGACATTTCCTGGTCGTAAATACTTGCCTGGTTGTTCGAGCCTGTGGTTCCGGGATCCTCATAAAAAGATCCATCAGCATTGTAGATGGGTTGAGTCGGAAGGCGTGAAAGAATAGTCTCCCAGCCGATGCCGACCAGGTTAGCCTTATTGTAGTTGGTTGCAAGATTTATAAGTGTGGTCAATTTATCGTTGAAGCCCTTGTGGTTCAGGTTCAATCTCGCACCATAGTTTGTTCTTTCATTTTGATTTGCTATTCCCTGTAAAGCCTGGTAGTACAAGCTTGCGCGGTAGGTCATATTTTTTGCTCCACCCGAGATTGCCAGGTTATGATAATGGCTCAGATTATTGGTATTATGCACCTCATCTTCAAACATGTTGTTTGACACGCCGCCCCATAAAGGATTGTCCCGGTTAGCCGGAAGTTTTCCCTGTGAGATCAACTGACGGATCTCGCTGGCATTGTAAAACTCAGGCATCATTACTGGTATTTCATGACGGACATATGCGTTATAGTCAAATCTCGCTTCACCTGCTCTTCCTTTTTTTGTAGTGATGAGGATCACACCTCCATTACCCCGTGTACCGTAAATTGCTGCCGCGGATCCGTCTTTTAATACGTCAATAGAAGCAATATCATCCTGTTGTAACAGATCAAGGTTACCCCCTGGTATTCCGTCTATAACAACCAATGGAGAGTTACCCGCGGTGAGCGAGTTTATACCCCTGATCTGGATGCTTACACCAGAATTAGGGTTTGATCCCCCGGTCCTGGTAATGGTAAGACCAGCTACTTTACCCTGGGCCAGGTCCAACACATTTCTTGCACCACTCTGGCGAAAATCGTCCGGAGTGATGGAAGAAACTGCGGAGTTGATCTCTTTTTTCTTCAAAGTACCATAACCGACTACCACAACTGCATCCAGAGAAGAAGTACCGCTTCCCATGGTAATGTCAAGCACACTGTCGTTGGTAACATTAACTTCCTGGGTTGCGAACCCGGTAAAAGTGAAAACAAGGGTAGTATTACCGGCAGGTGTTTCCACGGAGAATTTTCCGTCGTTGCCGGTCTGAACACCTGTCGTGGTGCCCTTCACAGACACGCTAACCCCCGGCAATGGCACATTGTCCTGGTCCTTGACTGTACCAGTGATGATTCGTGTTTGCGAAAACGCAGTACTTGAGAATAAGAAAAACAGCATGCTGACCAGCATGACCTGCTTTGAAAGAAATCTGAGTTGATTCATGCAAGTGGGTTTTTGTTTTGGTTAATCCGAAAATTGTGCTAAACCGTTTTAGCTATCAGGCCCAAAAAAAATATCAAAAATGATATGTTGGAAGAGAGTGCTTCAGAGCTGACTAACGGAAAAAGTTAAACGATTCGGGATTTTTGTTTGTGTGCCAATATTACGCATCAAAATCGATTTAGCAAAAAAGTTTTAGCATTTCCTTAAGAGAGCTCTGAAGGAATAAGACTGCATTTCTGAACGAATGCTGCTTGAGGTTACAGGTATTTCTGATGATCTTACCTTGATAGGGATAAATAAGAAAACGGCTGCTCCAAACTAATGAAACAGCCGTTTATAAGATATAAGCTAAGTCTTACTGCATTTCAACGTCAGCACCAGCTTCTTTCAGCTTAGCTACCATTGCTTCTGCATCAGCTTTGCTGATTCCTTCCTTGATTGGTTTTGGAGCGCTGTCAACCAGGTCTTTCGCTTCTTTAAGACCTAAGCCTGTAAGATCTTTAACGATCTTAACAACACCTAACTTAGATGCACCACCGCTTTTCAGGATAACAGTAAATGCAGTCTGCTCTTCTTTCGGAGCTGCACCGCCTTCACCACCTGCTGCTGCAACTACAGTTGCTGCTGCTGGTTCGATACCGTATTCTGATTTAAGAAAATCAGCCAATTCCTGTACTTCTTTTACAGTAAGGCCAACCAGTTGTTCTGCTAATGTTTTTACGTCTGCCATTTGATTAAAATTTTTTCCGCCTTCAGTGCCTGGGTCTCAGACTCCGGCGGACATGATTAAAAAAATTTTGCCTTTATTATTCCCTCAGGCCTGGGATATTATCAGGTATAAATCTGCGATTTTAGCTTCGGTTTGCAACAATGCTACAGGGTAGCCGGAAGCTGCTAACGAGTGCTTAAGCTTGTGGCGCTGCATCAGGTGCATCTGAAGCCGGGGCTTCGGGTGCTGCTGGTGCACTTGCTTCAGCTGCTGGTGCGCTTGCTTCAGCTGCTGGTGCACTTGCTTCAGCTGCTGGTGCGCTTGCTTCAGCTGCTGGTGCACTTGCTTCAGCTGCTGGTGCAGCGGCTTCAGCCTTTGTACCACCACCTGCAGCAAGTTGTTCGTGATGATGCAATAAGGCCGCGAGTACTCTCTTGGCTGGTGATTGCAACAACCCGATCACTTCACCGATCAGTTCATTTTTGGTCTTGATCTGGGTCAGTGCTTTCAGGCTATCGTCGCCTGCGTAGATATCGCCATTGATAAAAGCTGCCTTCAGTTCGGGCTTTTTACCATTGCTTGTCTTCCGGAAAGAACTGATGATCAGCGCTGGTTCCTTTGGATTCTCAGAAAAAAGCAAGGCAGTTACCTTGTGCAATGATTCGTAAACGCCTTCGTATTTCGTGCTGTCCAGTGACTCAAGTGCTTTTTTAATGAGGGTGTTCTTTGCAACTCTCATTTCAACCTGCTTGTCAAAACAAGCACGGCGGAGTTTGCCTACCTGCTCAACACTGAGTGATTCAGTATCGGCAACATAGAAGTTATTGTATTGTGAGAATTTGCCTTTCAGCAATTCGATCACTTCATTTTTTTCCTGTTTGTTCATAACAAAAGTTTTATCCGTAGCCGGAATTAGTTCATTAATGATTTTGTATCAACAGCAATTGCCGGACTCATAGTAGTTGCCATGAAAATACTTTTCAGGTAAGTACCTTTTGAAGATGAAGGTTTTGCCTTTACAATCGCATTGATCAGCTCGTTGCTGTTCTCGGTGATTTTTTCAGGACTGAAACTTACACGACCGATAGAAGCATGGATGATTCCAGCCTTATCAACCTTGAAAGCAATTTTACCACCCTTAACTTCATTCACAGCTGCTGCCACATCATTGGTAACAGTTCCGGTTTTTGGATTTGGCATCAGGTTACGTGGACCTAATATCTTACCAAGTTTACCAATCTTAGGCATTACTGAAGGAGTTGCAATGATAACATCAACATCAACCCATCCGCCTTCGATCTTTTGTACAAATTCGTCCAGGCCAACATAATCAGCACCTGCCGCCTTCGCATCAGCTTCTTTATCCGGGGGACAAAGAACAAGTACTTTTTTAGTTTTACCTGTACCATGTGGCAAGCTTACTGTGCCACGGATTGCCTGGTCTGCCTTCTTAGGATCAACACCCAAACGGATATGGAGATCTACTGAAGAATCAAATTTTGTTGTATTTATTTCCTTTACAAGTGAGGAAGCCTCCTTTAAGGAATATGATTTTGTCTTGTCAACTTTAGACTCGACTGCTTTTCTTTTTTTAGGTATTCCCATGATCATTCAAGTTTTAGAGTCCCGCACGTGCGGGATGAACAATTAATTTTCCCAGGGTGCTTTACCATCAACGGTAATACCCATACTGCGGGCTGTTCCGGCAACCATGCGCATAGCGCTGTCGAGTGTAAAGCAATTCAGGTCACTCATTTTGTCGTTGGCGATTGCCTCGACCTGTGACCAGCTCACTTTACCCACTTTATTACGGTTTGGTTCCTTTGAACCACCCTGCAATTTGGCTGCTTCTAACAACTGAACGGAAGCTGGAGGAGTCTTGATGATGAATTCGAAAGACTTGTCTGAATAAACGGTGATCAGTACCGGAAGTACTTTTCCCATCTTGTCCTGGGTACGTGCGTTGTACTGTTTGCAGAATTCCATGATATTAATACCCTTGGAACCCAGTGCCGGACCCACCGGAGGCGCAGGATTTGCCTGGCCGCCCTTTACCTGTAGCTTTACGTAGCCGGTAATTTCTTTTGCCATGTTTTACAATTTTTTTGGTGATAGCGTGCCGGTTTATCCGGCACTCCCAAACCATTAGAAAATAAGAACTTTTTATTTGGGGACGCGAAAGTACGACTTTATCTACTAATAACAAAGAAAACATATCTTGCTACCCCGAGCTGATTCAAAATGATTCAGTCACCTGTCGACAAGCTAATAATCAATGCGTACCGTCCGGATACAATTCATCCTGTTGCTGATCACCCTGGTTCTGGCACTACTTAACTGGTACGCCAGGAAGCAATTACCGGACAGCTATGCCCTTCAACTGTCTTACAATGAATTATATCTTGATCCGGGGTCACTAAGAATAAAAAGCGCGAAAAGTGAAGAAAATAAGCTCGCCATTCAACTCGGAGGGTCGGTCCACAAACTCTCTTCAAATATCCCCCCGAAAAACTTCTCAGATAGTAATTCTTTAAATTTCAGCTCGGTAGATACTGGCCGCGTATTCTGGCTCCATCAATATGGGTCTGTTGATTCATTCCGATTTTCAATCAACTTCGCCCCGGAACAGCTTTATCGATCCTTCGGGAACGCCGCGAAAGGCAACTTCGAGATAAACAGTTCTTCGCTTGTATTCTCAGATGCCAGCCTGATTGATCATGCAGAGTGGGCCTATGATTTCAAAAACCTGAAACAGGAAGCCCAGGAAGATAAAGATCTGCAGGAGTATCTGAAGGATTCGATTGGTATCCGCGACTCAGATCCGGGGCTCGCCAGGTTAGAAAAGATTTTCTTTCATCTTCTTCCGGTAACCTCACCAAATCTCGGTGTGCCGGCGGACTCGGTGAACAGTAAACAACCTTTGGAATTAGTTGGCCTGTTAAAACGTCATCGCGTGAAAGTCTGGTGCGGCAATCTTTCTACCTTGCTGGGAGCTATGACCTCGGCAGCTGGACTTCCTACGCGCCTGGTTACGACAGAAGGTTACCACTCTTTTACCTATCCTGTGCATTCCTTCAATGAAGTTTACCTGCCTGAGTACAGATTGTGGATTTATACTGATCTCACTTCCGGAGTTGTATATCTCAAAACCAATGATAGGTTATTAAACACTGTCGAAATAAACAGGATGCTGAGGGCAGGAATATCCGGCGCAGATGTCAAAGCTGTTACAGGCAGGGATAGTATTGACAACACTCCTATTGACAGTCTGCCGCCTTACTTTACCTCTTACTTCGCGGCCCCTCAACGCTTTCGGTTTTACTATCCACGGTACCTCCGGGAACAAAACCTGCATTCTCCCTGGATCAGGATCAAAAGATTTCTTCAGCCAGCCTACAACTTCGCTTACTACAGCGAGGAAAATCATTATGCTGCCAACGGCTTTTGGTTCAGATCGCTGACCGGTTACCTGCTGATCCTTGCAATCATTATCAGTGTAGTTTACTTCGGCGCTTCGATTCTGCGCCGGAGATGATGAAGTCACCCAAAACAACCATGATTTTACTTTTTGTGTTGCCACGCGGCTGCCAGGTACAGGTTTGTTGGATGAAGACCTGATTGCCAGTATTTTAATGCAGAAAACTTGACCTGATCAGTTTTTTTAAGTAATTATGCAAAAGAAACGATCGCTATTTGTAATTGAGCACTTAATTAACATGTTATGAATAACTAATTGGCTACGTTTTTCATTTTTCGAAATTTTATGCGTAGCTTTTCTAATTAAAAAATTAAATTCTACTAATATTTTTTACTAACACTCATTAAATTCAAACAAAATGGCTAAAGCAAAGAAGAAAGCAGCTCCTAAAAAGGCAGCTAAGAAAGCAGCTCCGAAGAAAAAGGGAGCAAAAAAAGCAGCTCCTAAAAAAGCAGCTAAAAAAGGTGCAAAAAAGAAAGCCGCTAAAAAAGCAGCTCCTAAAAAAGCTGCCAAAAAAGGCGCAAAAAAAAAGGCCGCTAAAAAGGCCAGCCCCAAAAAAGCCGCAAAAAAAAAAGTAGCTAAGAAAGCGGCACCAAAAAAGGCTGGTAAGAAAAAAGCAGCTAAAAAACGCGCTTCCAGGTCATCAGACAGCGATTCCGCTATGTCAATGCCAGGAGCTGAGCCAGCAAATGAAATAGGAACTGATGTTCCTTCAGATAGCGCAAACATGTAAAAGCAATTTTACCTGTATAACAAATAAAAAAAGCCCTCTTGCGGGGGCTTTTTTTATTAATATCCTCTAGGGGAATTTTGTATTTTACCTGAAGCAGCTCACTGGCTTACGCAAATAGTTCAGATTGCATATCAGGCGAGTTTTTCAACCTGCATGTAGTTTAATTCAACAGGGGTTGAACGTCCGAATATCTTCACGGTTACTTTCAGCTTTTTCTTTTCATCATTCACCTCTTCGATCATACCATTGAAATCGTTGAACGGACCTTCAATGATCTTAATCGTTTCACCCACAATGAATGGCTCGCTCATAGTTGTACCACCAGCCTCGGCCATCTCATCCATCTTCCCAAGCATCTTGTTCACTTCGGCCTTACGAAGCGCAATCGGCGTTTCTTTTCCAAGAAAGTGAATAACACTGTTTGTATTCTTAATCGCCTCGCGGAGATCTTCAGACAACTTTCCATCAGTCACTTCTATCATCACGTAGCCTGGGTAATAGTTTCGCTCACGCATCACCTTTTTACCATTCTGCACCTTGTAAACCTTTTCAACAGGGAGAAATACCTGCTTTACGATATCGGTCCAACCACTGCGCGCAATTTCCTTATCCAGGTATTCCTTTACTTTCCGCTCCTTTCCGCTAACGACCCTAAGCACGAACCATTTGGTTTCCTGCTGTGAGGTTTCGTTATCGTGTTGCTGAGTAGTTTGATTTTCCATTATCAAAAAAATGAGTAGATTAATTTCAGACCCGACTGAGCCACAAGATCCATTCCCCAAACCAGGCCGGTGATCACGAGGGTAGCTACCAATACGATCACGGTGGATTGTTGCAATTGTGCCCAGGTAGGCCAGGTTACTTTTTCGAGTAACTCTTTATAGGATTCCTTAAAATAATTCGCAACTTTATTCATTTGCTTGGTTTAAATATTCGGTGTTTTCGGTCCGGTATCTAATTCAAAACACCGAACGGTATAAGTTTATTATATCGTGACGGTGTTAATTTCGAAATACTTTGCACGGGCACTAGGATTCGAACCCAGATCAAAGGTTTTGGAGACCTCTATTCTACCATTGAACTATGCCCGTATGTCAACTAAGGTCCGAAATAAAACCAAGCATGTAATGCTTTAACCAAGATTTTTTTAAGCTTAAAAAAAGTGCCTGTAAGCAGGCACTTTTTTTTTACTTACTTGATATTTCAGACGATTAGTCTGTATGGAATTACTTGATAATTTCAGTAACCTGACCAGCACCTACGGTACGGCCACCTTCCCTGATCGCAAATTTCAAACCTTTTTCCATTGCGATTGGTTGGATCAGTTTAACGCTGAGTGCAGTGTTATCACCAGGCATAACCATTTCAGTTCCTGCAGGTAATTCAACTTCACCGGTAACGTCAGTAGTACGGAAGTAGAACTGAGGGCGGTATTTGTTGAAGAATGGAGTGTGACGTCCGCCTTCTTCTTTGCTCAGTACATAAACCTCTCCTTTGAATTCAGTGTGTGGAGTGATTGAGCCTGGTTTTACAAGCACCATACCACGACGGATCTGGGTCTTTTCAATACCACGCAACAACAAACCAGCATTATCACCAGCTTCACCGGCATCGAGTAACTTACGGAACATTTCTACTCCGGTTACTGTTGATACCAATGGAGCATCCATCAGACCTACAATTTCAATAGCCTCACCAACTTTGATACGTCCTCTCTCGATACGACCAGTTGCAACGGTACCACGACCTGTAATTGAGAATACATCTTCAACTGACATCAGGAACGGTTGATCAACCGGGCGCGGAGGCAATGGAATGTATGTATCAACAGCTTCCATCAGCTCTTCAACAGCTTTAACCCATTTGGCATCTCCGGCCAAAGCACCGGTAGCAGAACCCTGGATAATTGGTGTATTATCACCATCGAAACCATAGAAACTCAGCAATTCGCGGATTTCCATTTCAACCAGTTCCAATAATTCCGGATCATCAACCAGATCCACTTTATTCATAAACACAACCATACGTGGTACACCAACCTGGCGGGCAAGAAGGATGTGTTCTTTTGTTTGGGGCATTGGTCCGTCAGTAGCAGCCACAACTAATATAGCACCGTCCATCTGGGCAGCACCTGTGATCATGTTCTTCACATAGTCAGCGTGACCAGGACAGTCAACGTGTGCATAGTGACGATTAGTGGTCTGATATTCCACGTGAGCTGTATTGATGGTAATACCTCTCTCCTTTTCCTCTGGTGCAGCATCAATTTCATCATACTTTTTCGCCTGCGCAAAACCCTTTGTTGCAAGGATAGTGGTGATTGCAGCTGTTAAAGTAGTTTTACCGTGGTCAATGTGACCGATGGTACCAACGTTGACGTGGGGTTTATCCCTCTTAAAAGTCTCTTTTGACATCGTTATCTGTTTTTAGTTGTGTGTTTTTTTGTTTGTGCAGCGCACAATTTAAATCTTAATACTGATAAACCTTGAATACTAATAACCTTGCTCTGATCAATTGCTAACTGGAGTTCAATTAATAACTGAAAAAATAAACCATAGTATGCAGAGCCGTTGATGAGAATCGAACTCACGACCTCTTCCTTACCAAGGAAGTGCTCTACCACTGAGCTACAAAGGCGTTTCAGTCATTGAGTCAGTGGTACCTAAAGAAAGTCAAATACAACAGCTAACTTTTTGACCTATTTGACTTTGACTGTTTTACTGGAGCGGGAGACGAGGCTCGAACTCGCCACCTATAGCTTGGAAGGCTATCGCTCTACCAAATGAGCTACTCCCGCATTAAAAATTACTCAAAGAACTAAACCTGTTTAAAACCGCAAAATCAGGCGCAAATTAGTGAATTAGCCGCTGAGAAGAACAAAAATCATCTCCCGACCAAATTCCACCTTATGCTACCCGGGCCTGCTGTTCGTATCCTGCCGGGGCCAAAGCTGACAGCACGAAACGATAAAGGTGGGCAGGAGTGGATTCGAACCACTGAAGTCGTAGACAGCGGATTTACAGTCCGCCCCATTTGGCCGCTCTGGAACCTGCCCTTCTGAAACATGATTAGAGCCAGTGGAGGGATTCGAACCCCCGACCAGCTGATTACAAATCAGCTGCTCTGGCCAACTGAGCTACACTGGCATTAATTCTTTTATTCCTGATCCGGTCTATTATGACAGTTTCAGTAATCATGTTTCAATTCTCTGAAAACCAATACTACAAAGAGCAATCACAAGTCAAAACTTCACCCCCCTAATTTTTGGGAAGGCAAAGGTAACTGAATTTGTTAAATCGAAAAATTTAAAAACGGAATTTTTTTCATCATTTCATACGATCACATAGAACCGTTCACAAATGAAAGTACCAGAAACTAAAAAACCTCCCGAAGGAGGTTTTGAAAAATTTATTATTTGAACTTTTTGTGTAATGGTTAAGCTACTTTTTTATCTTTTTTTCTTTTGATCTGCATAACAATCGAATTGAGTGCTGCATCAAATGATTCTTCGAACGATTTAGAGGATGCCTTGACGAAAAATTGTTGCCTCGGCACAGAAACCCTGATTTCAGCGATCTTGTCCTTGATGTTGTGGACCACATTGTCTAGTTTAAGATAGACATCAACTTTGATAATACGGTCGTGAAAGGTAGAAATCTTCTGCAGTTTATCGCTTACATAGTCTACTAATTTACTATCGGCATTAAACCGCACAGTCTGAATGTTAACGTTCATAACTATCGCATTTTTAACAGTGAACAATATATGAAAGAGCTTATAATATTTGCCAAAAAACAAATTCTGACCTTCATTTTATCCCTTCGGATATGATTGTATGAAGTTAACTAACCGGGGGGGTACCACCAAATTAAAAGTCCGGAAAAATAACCCGCTTTTTTCACGCTTTTGGATGAGCTTTCTTATGTATGTCCTTTAATTTCTGTATGGAATTATGTGTATAAATCTGGGTCGATGAAAGGCTCGCATGGCCCAGCAATTCCTTTACTGCGTTGATGTCTGCACCATTGTTGGAGAGATGCGTTGCAAAGCTGTGACGCAGTATGTGCGGGCTTTTCCGGTCACTTGTAGTGATAAGGGAGAGATAATGTTTTACAGTGAGATACAGGTATTTCGGATAAAGTTTTTTACCCTTGTCATTCACCAGCAAGGTGGGTCCGGAAGTATCTGATAGTAAGGTTCTCTTTGCAGCAATATAGCCTGAAATACCTTCTGTTAAACTTCCACTTACCGGTATAACCCGTTCCTTGTTTCCTTTACCAACTACCTTTATTGTTTTGGCATTTATGTTGACCTGGCTTTCCTTCAGATTCATCAGTTCGGATAACCTCATGCCGGTGTTGTAAAATATATCAAGAAGCAGGCGGTCTGTCCTTCCCTTCCAGTTATCGGGGAATTCAACATGGGCCAGCAAGGTTCCCATATCTTTTTCTTCCACATAGCCCGGCAGTCTTCTGGCTATCTTGGGAGCGGTAACATTTGTCATCGGAGAGCTTGCGACGACACCGGTCCGCATCAGGTATTTAAAAAATGCCCGGACGGAAGAAATTTTGCGGTTAATGGATCTCGCGCCGAGCTTTTGCTCTTTTAATCCTGCTAGCCAGCTTCGCACAAAAGCAGCGCTCAGTTTCGATGGATCTCTCTCCTCAAACTGCGCAGCCGTAAATGAAAATAATTGGGAAAGGTCATCCTGGTATGCACGAACCGTATGCTCAGAATACCTTTTTTCAAAGCGGAGATAGTCTATAAAGGCGCTTATCTCAACACCGGGGATAGTATCCATAATCTGACGACTAACTTTTTTGTAACCAGCAAACCTGCTTCAGTCTTAAAGTTAACAGCTTTCACCTGAAAATCAGTAACCTATGGACACAAAAAATAGCTGTAGCATTTTCACACTACAGCTATAGCTATATTTGTCCTGGCTGATCTTATGCTTCGATCTCGCCCGTTACGATCTTCTGCTTGTAAACCGCTTTCAACACCTCTCCACGACGCTTGACAGACTTCTTTGTATAAGACTGGCGCTCTCTCAGTTGCAACAGGATTTTAGACTTCTCAAATTTCTTTTTATACTTTTTGAGTGCCTTGTCGATATTTTCGCAGTCTTTTGAATCAATGATCAACATAAAATGATACCTTTTTTAATTCTTTAAGGACGGCAAAGATAAAACAAAATCTGAAATAGTAAAACAGAAAAATACGAATTTTGCGAAATGTTTACCGGAATAGTCGAATCCCTCGCCCTGATTGAATCTGTAACGCATGAGGCTGGAAATGCCGTATTTTGGCTTTCGTCTCCTATCTCCGCAGAATTTGGGATAGATCAGAGTGTATGCCACAACGGCGTTTGTTTAACGATAGAAGCACTCGAACCTGGTCGTCACCGGGTTACAGCAGTGGCCGAAACGCTTAAAAAGACCGACCTGGGTACCTGGAAGGCCGGAAATTATGTGAACCTGGAAAGAAGCATGATGATGAACGGCCGTCTTGACGGACATATTGTCCAGGGCCATGTTGACACAACAGGCAGGATCATTGCGATTTCCCCGGACGAAGGAAGCTGGAAAATCAGGATAAAATTTGACAGCTCTTTCGCCCCTCTTATCATAGAAAAAGGCTCAATCTGCATGAACGGGATAAGTCTTACAGTATTTGACATTACACCAGACGAGTTTTCTGTTGCCATCATACCTTATACCTGGCAAAATACCACGCTAAAAACACAACAGACCGGTGATATTGTAAACCTCGAATTCGACGTAATCGGCAAGTATATCAACCGTATCCATACCCTTTCAAACGAGAACTGATGTTACTGATACCGGATAAACCGCTCTTTATCCCAGAACCATAATTCAGTGCTGTCCCCAATTTCAAGATATTTAAGAGGCTGGTTTTGTTTGTCAAAGTTGGATATGGTTAAACGTCCCGCGCCCATGTTCACTGACTTGCCAAAGTATATGGTATCGGCAACCTTTTGGGGTAAGACTTTCACCGGTAATGAATTATATTCTGCGTTGTTCAGATAGTTTGCCACCCATACTCTTTCGGTGTCGATTTTGTTCAATAGCATGGCTTCCCTGAGTGCATTCCTGAATATGTATGCGCCCCGATACTCTCCCGGAACGTTTATCAATATGATTTCCTTGTCTGAAGCCGCAATAGCTGCTATTTGCCTGACGGAGGAATTCGTGATCGCTGATGCTTTTTCCCAGTTCGAATTATTGACCTGGATAAAGTAAATATTGAATAACAGGATTGCTGTTATTACTATCCTTTGCACGACCTTCCCCCATGAGGATCTAACAATGATATGCGCGAGAAAAAGGGCAATAAACACCGAAGGAAAATAAAGCAGCCTTTCACCTTCCGAGGTCCTGGTACTGACACCAAATGTTACCGGAATAATTAATGACACCAGGAGGCAGCAAAGGATAACGAGTTCATCTCTTCTTTTTTTTATTGTCGCCGGGAGGTTAACTGCACGGCTGAACCAGGTGCTACCATACAAAATTACAAGAGCTGAGAGGGCTATAATCTGAAATGTTGAATTCGATGATGGTGGAACAAACATCCTGCCTGCCACCTTAAAAAAATTAGTTGCAAAAGTAAAAATTGAGAAAGCATAACCCCCATATCCGTATTCACTCACAACAACTCCCGCCACGTTATACCTCAATAAAAAATAGACAAACACGGTTATAGCAAATACGATCAGCCAGGTAGCTATTTTTTCAGCGGATCCTGGCTTGTTCCCGAAAATGATGAGCATGATAAAAGGCAACAACAGGATCGATTCATAGGCAAGAAGTCCGAGGAAAAAAAGAAAACCTGTAACAACATACTTATAAAACGGTTTTAGGTTCGAGATAAAACACAACATACACGCTAATCCAAAAAAAGTTGCTATCACGGAACCACGTCCCACGATCCACGTGATCGATTCGTTGTGAAAAGGATATGTTGCAAAGAGTATTGCCGAAACCCATGCAAAGTTTCGCCTGTCTGCCTCTTCCATTTGAAATGGAAGCTTAATTGCGAGCAGGAAAAGGAGAAAGGCTGATGCTCCGTGTAGCAGAACATTGGTGATATGATAATAGAAAGTATCCAACCCTACAATGGCATGTGTGGTCAGGATAGTAAAGTCGGAGAAGGGCCGGAAAAATCCCGGTGTAGCCAGGCTCCCCCTCACACCTGCCCTGTAGACAGACTTGAAATCATCCGAAGCAAAGCCATTGTGTAGTACCGGAAAATATAAAAGAAGGGATAATGTGACAAATACAATCAGCGGAAGCCATCTTTTATCAAAAAAGTTCGGACCGGAAGCCTCCATATTTCATACAAGTTTCGTTAAAGTTAATACCCGTGACCCGATTCTATGCGGCCAGTGCAAATTATGTCCGGATAAAGAAAGGGGATAAGGTGTGGACCCTATCCCCTCTCTTTATCCGGACAATTATCTTTATCTCATCAGGTACATCTTCCCGTAACCGTTATTGAAGAACTGATCAGTATTATCACCTTCAGCCTTGTACTTCTCCATGGATTTGCCATTCATGGTTGTTACAACACGGTAAAGATAAACACCGTTCGCCAGCTTCTGGCCGTACTGATCGGTACCATTCCACTTGAACTCTGTTATATTTCTTCCGATACGAATCGGGCCGAGTTCATTCATGGTGATCTCCCTCACAATCTTGCCCGTAACGGTCAAAATCTGGATCTTCATGTTCTGGGGTATTTCACTTCCCGTCAACGTAAACACAAATGCAGTGGAGGTGCTGAAGGGGTTCGGATAGTTCATAAGGTTTGATATCATAGGTTTTGATATCACCTTAAATGTTACACGGAACTCGATCTGACCCGCCTTATTTCCGCTCCTGTCTTTTCCCTTAACGATCAGTTCATACTCATCGCCTTCAGGATTGTATTGTTGCAGGAATTGCGGATTGAAATCGATCGAGGCCGTATTATCATCGCTTGAAGTAGCAGGATTAAATCTCAATGTATCATTGTCATAACGGAACGTTCGAAGACTTCCATCCGGATATCTCACCTGGATAGTACTCAGCGCAGTATCGTTCAACAAGAGGTATTTTGCATCATCCTTCAATTTGATCTGGATCCTTGGCTTCGCGGATACAATGTCACGGTTTAATATGTGCACACCATCAAATGTTACATCAAGGATTGGATTGACGTTGTCTGTGCGGACATAAACATTTTTGTAAAGGAAGTTATTGAAATGTACCTGCTCAGGTTGATCATTTTCAGTATTAAACTCTACAAATATCGTGTTCATACCTGGATACTTGCGGCTGTCCAGTTCAAACCGTAGCTGTACAGTGTCGTTAAATGACAGTGGCTTTTGCCTTGGCATATCGATCACATGAGTAACATTGCTCTGATCGAGAATAGTGACCTTTACTTTGATACTGTCAAATGGCAGTTTACTTACATTCTTAAACGCAATTCCAAATTTGATGGGTTCACCGGCTTCAAGAGTGTCCTTACTATTCAGGAAGATACTGCTCGCGAGCCCACCTTCAGGGACGCCCTTATAATATACGCGCCAGTATTTTAGCTGGTATGGTGTAAGTTTAAGGGAATCAGGATTGCGCATCTGCAGTTTGAGATACGGGTATTGAGCTGCATCAATTGCACTCAGATCAAAATTTTGCGTACTCCTGTCTACCTGTGCAAGTACTGCCTCGACGTTATTATTATCTATACCGATCACATTGATGGTAGGATTGTCATCTGTAGGAGCTTCAAGGCTTTCCCCTCTCCAGATCAACTGTTGCCATTCCTTGGCTGGTCCAAACCTGGGTGATATAATATATCCAAGGGTATCCTTTGTAGGAGTCTTAACCGATACAAGGATCCTATCGTTCAAGCCTGCGCTGATTCTGTAAACCGGAAGAAAATTCAGATCATTTTTCCGGTAAATAAGTGTCCAGCAACGGGGTGAGTTGATCGTATCGATACCAAGCAAACCGGCAGCGAACAACTTGTGATAAAGGGAGTTATTAGAGCCATAAATCAAAGTATCATTTTGCCATGAAGATGGTAATGATGCCATACTGTAGTCAATTGAACGCACCACAACATAAGCTCCATCCGGAATATAATTCATGAAATTGACCATATTATTCCGAGAAGCGGCATTCATATACGAAAACTCGAAATTCCAGTTTCGCGACGGCGCGCAATTCGCTGAACCACTTCCAAAAGTAAACAGGTTAGCTCCTGTTGCACTGACGTTTTTCCAGGGCTGAAACGTAATCGGGTCGAATACGTTAAAGATGAGTGACCGTCCTACGCAGGCACTTGCAATTTTCGTTATTCCGTTAACAGTAAGCGAAAAGTCAGTATCGTTGAGCCCACTGGTTGGATACACTCCCTGGCGAACAAATATATCGTTATTGCGGCTTTTAAAATCCCACTTACGGGTGCTGTCCTGCAGCCAAAGCCGATCTGCATTAGACTTTATATGCTGGTAATAATGCGATTGATTAAAACCACTGACTGTTCCGGGTATGAATATAAATGAAGAAGTGGACCACTGGTAATTACCCCCTGTTGGAGGTACGATGGATATTCTCCAATAATAAACAGCGCTGTCCTGGTAAGCAATTCCAGGCAGCAATTCAACTATACCCCCGGCCGAATTAACTGTCTTGCTAACTTTGAAAGGAGAGTCGAAATTTTCTGTAGTATCTACCTGGATAATATAGTCCCTGGCAAGGCTGAATGGATTCGCCGTGGAAGCATACAATTTTTGATTTGGATCATTCACAATTGAGAATGGATATGGATACACTGGTCTTGCTTCATCTTCAAAGATGAAAAATTCTTTGGTGACCAGGTTATTGCTTTCTGACATTTCATCGATCTCACCGTCAGCATCTATAAAAACAGAAAGCTTATTCATACCCTTGTCACGCAGTGTAACAATAGGGATAATTAATTCAATGGAGTCCGTATGCTTCACCCCCGGCATCCTTTTGCTGTATATGGTTTCCTGGCTGCCATCCGGGTAAGTTCTTTTTATTGAGAGGGTGATAGAGTCGGGAGTTGCTTTTCCGAGATTCACCGTTTTTACCTTGAGGGTGAACTCATTTTCTGCTATTGAAATGAAAGCCGGGTTAAGGTTAATCAATGATTCTTCAACCACATAATCCGGTTTTCTTTGGGTATTCATATTAAGTGCAGGGTCGCCATGAAAAGTGATCTGTTCTGCATGAAGCCTGGCATAAAAATCACTCGTACCCGCAGCTGTAATAAGTGCTGCCAGTGCGTTACGTTGATTCCCACCCATCGTACCCCCCTCCGTCTTACCTATAACCCCGTAAAGGCCATTAAGAAAGAGGTTAAGATAGTTTACGATTCCAAAATGGGTACTGGCCACAAAGGCGATAGTTCCCCGCCCTTTCGCAAGAACAAACTTTTCAGACAGGGTTTCATTAACCGAAAGCCTTTGAGGAAAATAAGTAAAAAAGTTTCCGGCGTTACATCCATTCACATAAAATACCGGGTACTTACCAAAGTTTTCATATGCCGACGGGTTATCAAGATTGAATTCAAGTGTTGTTGAAGAAGAGTGACCAAAATAGTTGAGCATGGAAATTCCCTCGGCAAAAAGCTGTGTCAATCGCTCTCCCCCGCCCGTTTCGGTTCCGCTTTGAGTTGTTTTACAAAACGTATATACTTTACCACCGAAAAGGGTGTCTTCAATGATACCTTTGTAAACATTCATGAAATTACATAGAACTGTTCCCAGGTAAGAGTCGCCTCCACCTGTCACATGCACTACATTTTTCATCCATAGACGACCCGCAATTGTATTCGGAGAATTTTTCTGAACATCTTCATATTGCTTTACCTTGTCAAGGTAGTCTTCAACCTCCTTAGCTGAAACTACGGATAGTCTGCCTATCGGTGTTTCGGGCACCGGGCTCAACACACCGGCTGCTGCCAGCATATTATCTGAAGCCGGAATTCCAAACGTTGGGATAAGGTTAAGCCGTTCAGCAACCGGATCAAATTCACGTAAACGATATTGATCATAGGTCATACCATGCCCAATCAGAAACGCATGCTTTGGAAGTACCGCGAAAGTTGCACGCGCATACCTTAAGAAATTTTTTACAGACAATGGATGCTTTTTAATTCCAAAAGCAAACTGATCAACTAACTCGTCAATATCAATAACCTTGGAAACATGTCCGCCACCCATAGGTGTAGCCCGGTAACTGGCGTAATCATTAACAGGATTATTGCCTGTCGATCCGTTAAAAAGGCTTGAATGGGAAATTATGAGATAGGTGCCCTGGTTAGTTGTGAGTGAAAAATCTATGAATTTCTTTGTGGCGAGTGCAACTATACTGTTTATGTTGGAGGGATCCTGGGATGATAACAGGTATTTGACAGGCACAGTAGTACCCGGCAATTCAAACCTCACCTTCCCGGGGACGGAGGTGTTACCAATGTATCGTTTGCCGAGACTAAGGTCTAACAGTACTGGTGCCGCGCCCCCCTGGTTAAAATTCGAAATCTCAAGCAAATAACCAGCGGCCTTCGCAGGCAGGTCAAATTTGAAATTGCTTGCATTTCCGAAATCAAAAGTCCGTGGATAGATGATTTCATAATAAGAAGATACAACGCGATCAGTAGAGACGGCTGAATTATTAACCATCTGGATGGCAGCAGTACCGGATGCTATCAGGCTGGTTGGTAAAGGTATCGTTGCATTGATGTCATTGAAATAGTCCATCAGCGTGTCATTAACAACTGATCCGTTCACGCTCACCCGGATAGTTCGTGCATTTAAGGCATTACCCGATGCACCATACTTAAATGTCGATTGTGGACCTGCAGCATATACGGCCAAACCCCCAATGGATGAATTCAATGGGGAAGAAGGGGTGAAAGGCGGACTTGACCAATACTCACCTTTATCATACGATGATGAATAAACATATTCTCCGACCACTGCGGCAAAACCGGGATTCATCACGTTTGTGAAATAGTTGCCCGCAGTATGCATAAAATATGGCTCAACAGGCAAAGCGCTGATGTCTGGGTTATGTGCCTGATTTTTAAATTGAAACCCGGTCTGCGAAGTGTTTACACTAAGAAAATAGCTGGCAACTCCTGAAATAAGACTGGTCTTATCTGTGTGTTGGGAAGCCGGTAAACGGTATAGTGGCTTATCGGCTTTGCCATCGTTTATATCTGCCCAAAATTCCAGGAACCCGTTGGCCGGTAAAACACCCGTTGGTACAGACGGATAAAATGGAACCATTTTTCCATTGGACCATAGTTCGAAAAATTCCACTGGGGTATTGCCTATGCCGGCAGCATCAAGAACAGATTTCGGAATGCGGTACATACCCGCCGTTCCGATCTGGAATTTGTAATAGGTCTGATCAAACCGGATCCATTCATTATTGTACTGCTGTGCAAACCCGTTAAGACCGCAGAGTAAAAACAATAATGTAAAAAATCTTTTCATAAAATGAACTTTGTTCGTTCTCATGGGGGATAAGGGTAAGATTATTTGCTTTGTTTTTTCTTCAGATCAAGTTTCAAAGAAAAAACATGCGTAAATAAAGGATTTGATTGATTAGCCAGGTTGGTAAAGGCATAATCTATCTGAACAGTGGATATACGGAACCCAGCACCTACACCTGGCTGATATATCCAGACTTTTTTTGTGTTTGTGATATCGGCGTCATCCAGGGCCTGTTGAAAATTGTTAATACCACCTCTTACAAAAAACACGTTCTTATACCCCAGCTCAAGTCCGATCTTTGGGTCAGCACTAACGGTAGACCCCGAAAGCACAGTGTTCCGTCTTCCATCGAAATTGAGGTCCACATTTATTTCTGTAAGGAGATTCAGATTTTTGTTGATGGGAAAATTGTAAGCTCCGCCGATGATAAGCTTAGGCGCGGTAAGTTCAGTTGATTTTACTGGAATCTCATTCTGCGTCACATAAAAGACTTCGCGCATTTTGTCATTAAGGCTGAATGACCAGGCATTGAATGTTGTAGTGACATCACGTGCCATAACAGCCACCCGCCAACGCTTATCAACCAGTTGCACACCAGCGTCAAAACCAAAGCCCCAGGCAGTTGCAAAATCACCGGCCTTACGGTGAATCACCTTGGCATTGAAGCCCATATTGAGTTTACGTTCCTTCTTTAATAATTTCTGCTGAGCCATTGAAATCATAAAGGCATAATCCGCAGAAGAAAAGGTCTGTACGTTACTGAAGTTGATGGTACCATCGGGTTCTACAAGAAAGATGGTATTCGGAATATCATCTACTGCAAAACGAAGGAGGGATAAACCGATTACCCGCTTGTTATTTTTTAAAGGAAGTGTAACATTAGCATAGTCGTACTTGCCTATACCTGCGAAATATTCGGCATGCATAAGATTTACCTGGGGATTGTCTTTTACATTCACCAGTCCGGCAGGGTTCCAGTAGCCAGCGGTACCATCCTCCACCGAAGCAATCTGGGCCCCCGCCATCGCCAGTCCTCTCGCCCCTGCACCTATATTTAAAAACTCATTGGAATATTTCCGGAATTGAGAAAAGGATTGCTGCCATAACAGCAGTGTTAAGGAAAAAAATAGCAGGGAAAGGTTTTTTTTCATCGACCCGGGTTTCTTAATAAGCAATTAATTTCAAGACTACTTGCCATTTTCCGCACCTTTCACATCAATCATAGTTCGAGACTAAAAATGAAATAGTTCGGTATTGGAAGTTCAACAATGGCAAACGAACGGCAGGTGAAATTATTGCATATTTCAACTAAAGTTGCGCTATTCGTTACATTTGCGTAATTCGTTGATTCCCTTGATTTATGCAAGTGCTTTTAAACGAAATGCTACAGTATTATCTTTACAAAATACAGTTTTCCAGTCAGCGGCGAAAGCCCGGCGGATACCGGCGCGTCGCTTCTGATATTGTTTTTATTGCAAAATGCCAGATAACAGCCTGACTATTACTGTGATGGAGAATTCTCACAGAAACTATAATTTATATATATGAGTCTTTTAGAAGAATTGAAATGGCGGGGGATGTTACAGGATCTGATGCCCGGCACTGAGGAACAGCTACAAAAAGAAATGACGACCGGTTACATCGGGTTTGATCCAACCGCTGATTCTTTGCATATCGGCAGCCTGGTACCAATCCTTCTCCTGGTTCATCTCCAGCGGGCCGGACACAAACCCATCGCGCTGGTCGGTGGAGCTACGGGCATGATCGGCGACCCTTCCGGTAAAAGCCAGGAGAGAAATCTTTTAAACGAGGAGGTTCTCGAAAAAAATGTAAACGGGATAAGGAAGCAGCTTGAAAAATACCTCGATTTCAATCCCGCTTTGCCAAATGTTGCCGCGCTGGTCAATAACTACGACTGGTTCCGGACCATCAGTTTTATCGAGTTCCTGCGCGATACGGGAAAATACATTACTGTCAATTATATGATGGCCAAAGACAGTGTGAAAAAAAGGATCGAAGGAGAAGTGGGACTGAGTTACACCGAGTTTGCATACCAGCTGATGCAGGGATATGATTTTTATTGGCTATATAAGAACATGAACTGCAAACTCCAAATGGGTGGAAGTGATCAGTGGGGAAACATAACTACCGGCAGCGAGCTGGTCAGGCGCAAAGCAGGCGGCGAGGCTTTTGCATTTACCTGCCCCCTCATAAAAAAGGCCGATGGAGGTAAATTTGGTAAAACAGAAAAGGGAAATGTTTGGCTTGATCCTGAGCGGACCACTCCCTATGAGTTCTACCAGTTCTGGCTCAATGCCAAGGATTCCGATGCCGAAGAATGGATCAGGATCTTCACGTTCCTTGGCAAGGCCGAGATTGAGGCACTGATAGAAAAACATTATGAAAACCCGGGAAACCGTAGTTTACAGAAAGCACTCGCGAAAGAGGTGACGACATTCGTTCATGGCCAGGGAGAGTATGATAAAGCTATAGCGACTACTGATAAGTTGTTCGCAGACATGTCCGCGCCCGCGAGCGCTTTGAGTGAAGAAGATATTGCGTCGATGGAAGGTGTTGTGCGATTTGATTATCCTATTGATTCTATCCGGGCCGGCGCTGATCTGATCGGTTTTCTTGCGGAGACAAAGATCTTTCCAAGCAAGGGAGAGGCACGGAAGATGATTCAAAACGGTGGTATCAGCATTAACCGGGTGAAAGTGCCTGACATTGCCAGGCAATTATCAGGTGATGATCTTTTACATGGAAAATATATCCTTGTACAAAAAGGAAAAAAACATTACTATCTGGTTAATGGGATCTGATAAATAAAACTGCATTATTTGGAATGAATCATTCGATGCCTTATTTTTGCAGTCCTTTTTAGAAAATAAGCTAAGAAGAACGGATTGCCCGATAGTATAATGGCAGTACAACTGATTTTGGTTCAGTTTGTCTAGGTTCGAATCCTGGTCGGGCAACATACGGGACATTACAGGTAAGCTGTTTTGTCCCGTTTTCATTTTTATAGCCAGCTTCATTTAATGACCGATGAACTCGTGGTCAGCATTGACCGATAGCTTGCTGCTCTTCTTTTACCACATCCTTAATTTCCTGTTCTTCCTTGTCAGATTAAGGTGCTTTTGTTACATGATGAGGTCGAGGTGCTTTCACTAAACTATCAGGCCGCGTAGTGCTTGATACATTATCAGATCGCGGTGCCCCCCCATGGTTATCAAATCCCAGTGCCATATTTACCCCAGTAGATCGCGGTGTGGTTTCTTTATTATCAAACCCGGGTGCCGTTTCTTTATTATCAGATCCCCCTGCCTTTGCAAAGCGTTTATCAGTTAGGGATAAAAGGAAGGCCCTGATATCCTTTTTTTCTTCATCAGTTAATCCAAGCGGCCTGGTAAGAACGGTGTCGGTATATAAAGCATCCGGAACGATGCTTTTTGGATCATTGTAAAAATCAATTACCTCCGTTAATGTTTTGAATTTGCCATTGTGCATGTAGGGTGCAGTAAGTGCAATGTTCCTTAACGTTGGTGTTTTAAATTTCCCGACATCATCCGCAAGCCTTGTTACCATTGCGCGGCCGCTATCGTTAAGGTCATTACCATTGAAAAGACCGATATTACGGAACTCGTTCGCAGTGAAGTCAGCACCAAAATGACATTGGTTACATTTACCTTTTGTATTGAATAATTCAAAGCCGCGTTTTACAGAAGCGCTGACTGCATTTGAATCACCTGAAAATTTCCATTCATCAAAAGGGCTTTCACTTGTTTCCAATGTTCTTTCAAACGCAGCTATCGCAGTACTGAGGAGTGTTTTGTCGGGTGGTGCTCCATAAACTTTTTGAAAAAATTCATTATACACGTGATTTTTTCTTAGCCGGGCAACAGCGGAATCAATTGATAAATCCATTTCATCCGGGTTCTCGATCGGTGCTAATGCCTGTTCTTCAAGGGTCTTTGCCCGACCATCCCAGAACAATGAAACCCGCAACAACACATTCATAGCAGAAGGTGAATTTCGTTTCCCTTTTCGTCCAAACACCCCGGTGCTGACCGTAGCTGTATCTGCAAATGCAAATTCCGGAATATGGCAGGTTGCGCAACTGATCGTCATGTCCCGTGATAAGATGGGATCAGAGAATAACATTTTGCCGAGAGCAATTTCCTCCTTGCCTGCTTTGATCTTAAAAGAACTAAGCAATGGCATAGATGAAATAACAATTATAATAATTAGTATGAGCTTTCTCATTTCTCCACTATTTGACCCTGCCAAATATCAACCGCTCCATTCCTGCCTTTCTCTGTTCACAACTGTCCGCGACTGGCTGGAAACGAAGCGAATCGTTATTACTGAAGAAGATCATTTTGTATGTGCCCCTGGCTCCGTTACAACCATTATCTGTGAATGAAAAGATGTTTTCACTTACGGTGAACTTTCCGGAAACAAAAGGCTTCCTGTTAATAAAAGCTTCAAAGGTGTTGTCTTCCGTGAAAACTATTCCCGTTACATTGCCTTTTTCAGAAGGCTTGGTCTGCCAGCGTCCTGTAAGTTTATCATTGCCACCAAAGGCCAATGCAAAAACTGCTACAAAAGAAATGAGTCCTGTTTTCATTGTGATTTGTTTGAATTTTTTTTGAGATAAGTACTGCATGTCAGTTTACCAACTGGCGATTTAACTATTGAACAGATCAATTACCTCGCTCAAAATTGCAAGGAATGCCTGGCTGAAAAAATCACCACTATTAAGCTTTATCTAACCGCAATCGGGGAAGTATAAGATTGCCGGACCCACAATCCTTAGAAAGCAAAAAATTATCGATCCGCAGTTGGGAGCCTCCAGAAAGTAAAACACCCATGAACGATGTCATGGGTGTAAGGCAAAATGTTGAAGGATCATATAAGGTCAATGTTGTTTAAGATCATGCTCAATCTCTTCCAGCGTTCGTCCTTTTGTTTCAGGCATAAATTTCCAGATAAAAATAAATGACAACAGCATCATCAGGCTGTAAAAGATGAACGAATAAAATCCGCCGTTTTTACTCCCTTCAACAATGATGGGAAAAGTCCATGAAATTATTGCGGCCATTATCCAATGGGTAAAACTGCCAAGAGACACACCCTGGGAGCGCACCGAGTTTGGAAAAATTTCGGAGATGAACACCCATATAACCGCACCCTGGGAGAATGCAAAAAATGCGATGAAGCCAATCAGGTAAACAATTACTGCTGTACCTCCCCCGCCTTCTGACTGAAATGCCATAGCCGTTAATGCCAGGAAAATAAAATCGCCGGCCGCACCAATCAGCAACAATTTTTTCCGGCCAAACTTATCAATGAAATTCATGGCAAGTAAAGTAAAAAACAAATTTGCGGCCCCGATGTAAACAGATTGCTGAAATGCATTTTCCTTATTAAATCCAGCCATCTCAAAGATCCTTGGTGCATAATATATGATAGCATTGATACCCGATAGCTGGTTAAACATAGCCAGCAGCACAGCATAAAGAATCGGCTTATTGTATTTTCCACTAAACAAAGCCTCCCTGGCAGCAGGATCGATAAGCGCCTGTTCTTCCTTGATCATTCTTACGGCGTCATGCTCCCCTGTTTTTGCAAATACAACACCCGCTTCTTCTTCTCGTTTATTCAAGACCAGCCACCTTGGGCTCTCCGGAATAGTACGAAGCAGGATAGCAAACAGTGCTGATGGCACTATCATAATTCCAAGCATCCACCTCCAGCTGTCTTCTCCAATGCCCGATAACAGATAATTCATGAAAAAAGCGATCAGGATTCCCAATACGATGTTTACCTGGAAGGATCCGGCCAGGCGCCCACGAATTTTTGCAGGCGCTATTTCAGATATATACATGGGCCCAACAACCGAAGAAGCGCCAACTGCAACCCCACCTATGAATCTGAAAACGATAAAAAGCCCCCAGACCGGCGTAAATGCACAACCTATAGACGATAGCAGGTAGAGTATTGCGATAAAGGACAATACTGGCTTACGACCATATTTTTGCGCCGGTACCCCGGCAATCAATGAACCTACAACAGTACCGATAAGGCTGGCTGCAACAGTGAATCCGAGCCAGCCGGAACTGAGGGACCAGAGCTCCTGTATTGTTCTTTCTGCGCCGGAGATAACAGCAGTCTCAAAACCGAAAAGAAAACCGCCCAATGCCGCAATCAGGGAGGCCCTGACCGGATAACCATAACCTTTTAAAGAAGTGCTGGCGTTTGACCGGTCAGTTGCGGTATGTATTTGCATGGGGAATCAATTAAAGTTGGTTAACAAGTATCGTTCCGTTAAAGCTAATCAATCCAAGTGATTCTTCGATTTACATCATAAAAAAACCGCTGGTCTTTAAAAAAGAATCCAGCGGTTATCAACTGCCAAAACAAACCTTCGTTAAGTATATTTTATCCAGGCGGTGGCCTTGCAATTTTTGTCAGCTTTCGCTCTTATCCAATGAGCATTGAAGCCATCAGGAAAGTCAAAGTCAACCGTTTTGCCTGCTGGTACCCTGATCTTTTTGAACTCATGAAAACCATTATGGTCCACATCAACTTCAAGCGTAAATTCCACATCAGTATCAGAAGTAAGGCTGATACGCTTTTTGTCATAACCTGTCATCAGGAAAGGCAATGAATTTTCACCGGCTTTAACAGCCGCATCTTTCCAAAGACCACCTTCACCTACTGGCTTACCCAGCTTCCACAGATCATCAATGGCTCCGAACCACAAGCCGGTTGTTTTGTCGTTGTTGGTGAAATAATGGCCGTCGGCTGTAGCATCACTTTTTGCTCCACTGATCACCAGTAAACCTCTCCACGTGCAAAAATCCATGATCTTTTTCTTATGCGTCGTTACTGGTTTAATAGCTGCGAACCCACTCTCACGGCCTATTTCATACAATGTACCATGAGCATTAAACATATATCGCTCTGATTCAACTTCTCTTTTTGCCCTTGGCCAGCCGGCAGCGAAAGGCTTATCGTAAACGGCCGATGTTTTTGGTAGGCGGTAGGATCCCGTTCCATCTTTCACAATAACAGAGGCGGCATCGGTTTCAAATTCCTTTTTCAAAGCAAGGATCTTTGCAACCCGGTCAGAACTATCTGCCGCCGGAATTGAAAACTTAAGTTTTTCATCTACTTCCTGGTAGAGGGCACCGTTAGAAGCAACGTTAAGCACCTGGAGGTTTTTATTATGACCTGCGGGTCTTAGCAGTGAAGCACGTGCCTCGCCGGGACTTTCGATATCTGCCAGGCTGGCAAACATCTGGTCAGTCTTTTCATGTCCTTTTCCCTGGTAGTGAAAAAATGCGGACGCAGTACAGTTTTTATCTGATTTGATCCTGATCCAGTTAGCCTTGAAATCCGCCGGGAACAACAGGTATTCATATCCCTTGGCTCCAACTGTAACTGTTTTGAAAGTTTCCCATTTGTTGTTGCCATCACGGTCGATCTCCAATGTAAAGATCACCGGTGATGTGTTAGTGTGACTCAGGTGCAACACTTTCTTACCGGCGCCGTTAATCAGGTAAGCGTCTGAAGGTTCACCAGCTATAACTGCATCATTTATCCATGGCCCGCCCCAGCCGTTAACACTACCCCAGGTCTTCAGATCATCAAATTTCCCGAACCACAAATTAGACTGCGACCTGCCGGGATAAGCATTCTGAAGAATGGTTGTTTCATCAGTTGATAAGACCAGTCGACCGTTCCAGTCACAAAAATCAGGGATATAACGAAGATGGCTTCCTATCGGTGTGATGCCACCACTGTTGGCTCTCGTAAATGTTTTTGGAAAATCATAGAACATACCATGCATATCCATGAGCATCTTATTATTTCCTACTTCACGGATTCTTGGCCACTCGGTGTACCATCCGCCCCAATGGTCATAGGTATGTGTGGCTTTAGGCATACGATAAGTAAACCATTTACCACCGTCGAGTAATTTCAGGATCACTGATCTCTTGTCCCACCCAATGCTCCAGGCAGGTGCATTATTATCAGGACTGCCATAGATACCACCAGGTCCGGTAACATCAGTAAACTGTCGTCTTTCAACGATCTCCCATTTCTTGCCATCCCAGGTGGCCAGCACTCCCATCTCTTCTTTGTTTTTTGGCTCTCCGCCAACCTGCAAAAGCGCGGGATCAATATCAAACTTCTGGTGTTCGCCATTGTTGGCAAGTATGAGCCTGTTTTGTGCCGTGTAACCCCCTTTCCCATGCCACCCTGGAATGGGTTTCTGGAACAGTTTCTTGACTGCGAGTGTATGCACATTCACTTCAAACAGTGCACCTTCCATATCGTACATGTATACCATGTTGTCCGGATCAGTCAGGTGCGTGGCAGTTGCAGTCCAACGTCCAGGCATAACCGAAGGTGGTATAACACGTACCTTCCCTTTTGAGTCAATAAAATAAGGACCGGTTATCAGTTGGTCAGACTTTGTATGAATCAGCCTGTTGGCAGGAGTGCCCCCGACACTTTCAGGATGTATATGTAACTGTAGGTTTTCATCGATACTGTACAATTTGTCAGAACTTCCGCCGGGGCAATGTGCTGAATAAGTGACCATCCACAACTTGCCGGCCCAGGGTGTCACTGCACCAATTCCACCTTCGCCTCCGTTGCCCGCACAAAACAAGCCACCACCCTCATTGAAAACTGCAAGGTGCGGATAAACACCACTGATGTTCAGGTATTTTGATTCGGAGTTCTTTTTACCTGTAGTGTTATCACCGGATTGGGTAACACCATCAGTGCAACTCAGATGAAGGACGGACATTAAAAATATTACTGATAAAATCTTCATGCTCATTATTTAAAATTTGTTAATAGTTTGGATTCTGAGTAAGGTTTGGATTTACGCGCCTTTCAAGTGCGGGTATAGGCCACAGGTATTGCCGGTTCTTGTCGAAGCTTCTTTGTGCAACAACTTTTACGTCACTACCAAATACAGCATAATCTGCTATCCCGTCATCATCAATCGGAGTTATTCCGGGGAAAGGCCATTTGGCGCGATTTTGCGCCGCAGGGTCAGGTAACCCGATAACTGGTTTTGTCAAAGCTTTTTCAGCAAGTTTCCAACGGATAAGATCCATATAACGCAAACCTTCTTTTGCAAATTCGACCCTTCTTTCTCTTCTGAGGATCTTTCTTAGTTCGGCAGGAACCGTAGTTGTAACCGCAGGATACAAAGTTGTTTGTCCTACTGCCACGCCATACCCTCTTGCTCTCACGAGATTGATAGCATTGAGCACGGTAGCGTCTACCTGGCCCAGTTCAATCTTTGCTTCAGCATAGGTCAGTAGTATTTCGGCATAGCGTATGATCACTGCATCATTATCTTCAGAGACCTTATCAGCCCAACTCTGGTCTATCCCTTTTTTCCAGAGAAAACCAGTATAGCTGGCGAAAGTGGCTACGGTACGGCTGTCCCTGTTTGAAACTCTGCGGTTTTCTTTTGAACTGAATACGGTGAGGGTATCAGGGTGTGGCTGATAAGAATAGCCAAGCCATTGGGTGTTGAATTCGACAATCGTAGCCAGCAGCCGCGGGTCACGGTTTCTGAAAGGATCCAGCGGGTTATATAAAGGACTCTCATCTATGGGTCTTCCGTCACGGCATTCATAAGCGTCCATCATTTCTCTTGTTGGAATCTGTGCTCCGAATCCGCCTGCGTTTCTTGCGGTCTGATCCTGTACAACGCCACCTGCTGTAAACACCTTCTGCGCTTCATCTCTTGGAACACTGATGATCAATTCTGGACTTAACTCACCTGGTTTAAGAAACAACTGAGAATAATCTGCATGCAGGGTATATGCTCCTGCGCCGGTAAACTGCATAATGGCAAGTGATGCATCACGCGCAACCTCATACTTACCCATATATAAAGCAGTCCTCGCTTTAACGGCAAGTGCAGCACCCTTGGTGAGCCTCTTCACTCCTGTTCCATAACTCTGGGGAAGATTGGCTGCGGCAAAGTCTAGTTCCGAAAATATAAAAGTGAGGATCTCGTCTTTATTTGTTCTTGCTATGTCGTAAGACTCCTCAAGTGCAATAGGTTCTAACAGGAATGGCACATCCCCAAAATGCGTGATAAGCCTTGAAAACTGGTAAGCCCTGATCAGCCGCATCTCAGCTTCCAGGCGGGTCATTACCGCCGGTGGAGTTGTGGCCGCAGCGCGATCCATATTTGCCAGGTAAGTGTTCACCCTTGCTATCGCTTTGTAGCAAAGTGTCCAGTAGGCCTGCACGTTAGGATCTTCAGAGTTCATTGTGCCAAAGGTCACCGCGTTCCCCAGTTGTCCCCGGTGCCAGTAATTGTCTGTGAATTGCTCATTATCGTTACCCCAGAAATCAAGCCGGTACAAATCGTTTACCGCAAGTTCAAGCTCCGTTTGATTAGAGTAAAAAGTCTCGGTAGAAGGCTCTGACAATGGGGTCAGATCCAGTTTTGTGCAAGCTGGGATAATCGCAATGCAGGTTATGATGTATAATATCTTTTTCATGATTTTGATTTGTCAGTTGATGTTTTCTTTTCGCTTGATAATCCTGAGTTATGTGGTCTCAAAACCTGATTGAAGCACCGGCCATGAGTGTTGTAACCATGGGATAAGATGCACTTTCAGATTCGGGATCCCAATACTTTGGAAAATTGTGTTTTGCAAAAACATCATTTGCCGATACATAAAAGCGGAGTGACTGGATACCGGTTCTTTTCATCTTTTCCGCTTTGATGGTGTAGCCCAGCGTGATATTCTTTATCCGGAAATAGGAGCCATCAATCAGCCAGAAATCCGACATCTCATAGTTATTTGAAATTGATCTTGTCGACAATCTCGGATAACGCGCCTGGAGATTTTGTTCAGGCTTATTGGATTTTGTCCAGAACTTTCCGACCATTTCGAGTGGAACATTGCCAAAAGCTTCTGCAAAAGGTTGAACAATATCGCCACTCAAACGGCTGTTTCTCTTGCCCACACCCTGGAACACAAATCCGAAATCAAAGCTGTTGTAATCGAGCCTGATTGTGCCACCATACAGATAACGCGGTAAGGAACCTCCAAGCAAAACCTTATCGTCAGGTGTAAGCCGACCATCTTTATTCATGTCTACATATCTTACATCCCCTGCCGTGACATTTGTATTTAAACGGGGAGAGCCGACCGTATCTGCAATTGTCTGGTATAGCCCGTTTGACCGGTATCCAAACCATTCATTGAATTCACTTCCCTTGATGGTTGACTGTGCACCCAATATCTGCGTACCTTTCAGGTCGATGATCTCAGATTTTGCATCAGACAGGTTGAATGCAACGGAATAATTGACCTTGCCAATCCTGTCTCTCCATCCCATTTCAAGTTCCCATCCTTTCACATCGAGCTGGCCAGCGTTCTGGCTGGGTTTATCAAAGCCGAGATAAAGGGGTATATCAAGCGCCAGCAGTATATCAGTGGTCGTCTTTTTATAATAATCGGCAGTAAGCGTCAGGCGGTTATTGAAGAACGCAGCATCTAAACCTATGTCAGTCGTTTTGGTTGTTTCCCAGGAAATATTGTTAACAGCATAATCTACTTGTGCGCCACCATTCAGGGGAACCACTACTCCATTCTGGTAGAATAATGCATTTGTGAAACTGATGATTGCCTGGTAAGGATAAGTTCCGATCCTCTCGTTGCCAACCTCTCCATAGGAACCCCTGATTTTTAGAAATGAAAGCCAGCTTATGCCTTTCATAAAGTTCTCTTCGGACAGGGCCCAGCCCGCTGATACAGATGGGAATAATGCATCACGGTATTCTTTTCCGAAACGGGATGATTTGTCATAGCGGAGGTTACCCTGGAGATAATATTTATTCTTGAAATCGTAGGTCACCCGGCCAAAAAATGAACGTAACGCGAATTCACCGGCACTTCCTGAATTATCCCGTAATTCCTGGGATCCTGAATTGAGGTAAGGGAAATCGGTTAAGGCAAAACCACTCCTGGAGGCCGTCATCGATTCGAATGAGTTATAAATTTCTTCATAACCGCCAAGTACTCCGAGGCTATGTCCACCTGTGAACTGTTTGTTATAATCTGCCAGGAGTTGTCCTGTTAATACGATGTTTTCATTACGGCCCTCATTGAGAATAGTTCTTGGCCGGTTAGTAAATGAGCTAGCCGATCCATCGGGGTTGGTAAATGTAAGTCTCTTTGAAAAAGATTTGGTCTTATCGAAATCAAACGTTGGTGAAACAAGTGCGGTCAGCACAAGATCATTGATTGGTTTATAACGAAAGACCAATCTTCCCTGGATCTGGTTATAAGTTGATTTCAGTGTGCCTCCTTCGTTAAGTTCTGCAATCGGGTTCCTGCCATCTTTTGCCAGGGCATATCGTCCATCACTATAGAAATCATCATAAATACTCGGCATAACACGAGCCTCACGGATCGGATTGACAACAGGATTTTCACTTTCGGTACGCTTGAAGGCAATATCCAGGTTAGCGGAAAGTTTGTTGTTTATCTGGAGGTCGTTGTTGACACGCACGAGGTATCTTTCATAGTTACTGTTCACGTAAAACGCATCAGCATTGGAATACCCGATAGAAGCTTTCGTTTTTACTTTTCCTGTTCCCATCGTGAAAACAAGATCATGCCTCACCCTGGGAGCATAATCCTTTGTCATGATGGTTTCCTGCCAGTTAGTATTACCGAAAGGAAACTTATCCGGGTAAAGGCGGTTGCTGTCAGCGAAATTATCTATAAAGGCCTGGGGATAAGATCCCGTTGTCGCACCATCGTTTGTTTGTTGCTCATTGAAGTAACGCATGTATTCCGGAGCACTTGCATATTCGGGCAGCGCTGTCGGCTTCTGCCATCCGTATTCAAAGTTATATTCAAAACTGCTCTGGCCATCTTTAGCCCGTTTTGTTGAGATCAGGATAACACCTGCCGCACCCCGGGAACCATAGATCGCTGCTGAGGCTGCGTCTTTTAATACGGTGATGGTTTCAACGTCATTTGGGTTTACGTTGTCTATGTTGCTAACTGGAACGCCATCAAGTATGATCAGCGGACTATTGGTTCCCAAAGTGGTGATACCTCTGATAAGGATAGTACCACTGCTTCCCGGAGCTCCACTCGTCCTGGTAACGGATACACCCGAAACGGCACCCTGCAGTGCCTCGGAAACCTGGATCGTTTGCCGCCCGGCAACATCCTTACTTCCCAGTGTTGACACAGCACCTGTCAGGTCTTTTTTCTTTTGTGTGCCATAACCGATCACAACAACTTCATCCATGGACCGGTTAGCGGATTTCATCACGATAATAAGATCGTCAGTGCCGGAGACGTCGGCTACGACTGTTCCATAGTCAACCAGGGACAGTGTTATAGAACGCGTAGCTGTGGGAACTGTTAAACTGAATTTTCCTTCATCATCGGTGGATGTTCCGGACGAGCTGCCGGGTACCGTTACACTCACTCTTGGTAGTGGCGAGTTGGTTGCTGAATCAGTGACCGTACCCCTTACCGTCCTGGTCTGGCTAAAAGCTGGTAAGACGGCGATCAGCATCATGGAAAAAACAAAAAGCATTTTTTGTCTCATATAGGCAATCATTTTTATTTCCCTTTTTAAGGGTAGTTTTAGGTTTTGAAGCTTTAGCAGTTTAAATTTAGTTTTATAAGAAGGCGAACTGTTAAAACAGATTAACCAATCTGTTATCCAAAAATTTGGACAACCTAAACAACTGTAGATTAGTATCTTACACAACATGAAGCCGGGGAATGGACAATATGAAATCAAACAATCATTTTATCATCTTGATATTTCATGTCATGCCGTTGCTGATAAATTCGGCAAACCGGATTTTATACAATGGACCAATGGTGATTATTTAAGACTTAGCAGTATCCTGTTGCACGCCACTTCAGTTCAGATCAGTGCGAATACGTTGAAGAGAATTTTCGGTAAGTTAAAAACACCGGAAAGATATTACCCCCAGAAAGCTACAAGGGATGCCCTTGTCCAATACATTGGTTATGAGAACTGGGAACTCTTTGTTTTAAGCCATCCATTGCCGTCAAGGATCAGTCATGAAGATGATCACGATGAGAAGTTACCTGATTATGAGCCCGTCCCACAACAGGAGATCCATACGGTTATAACAAAAGCAAGGAAAGGCAAACAGAATCAATATATTATTGGTGGAATAATTACAACGCTTATCGTTGCATTGTTGATCTGGAAATTCAGTGGTACTGCTTCACCGCTGAGCCTCGATGATATTGATTTTTCATGTAAAAATCCCCAGGGAAGCAACCCCCACTCTGCCGTATTTTCTTTCCAGGTGGATAAAGATTTCGGGGGCGACCCGGGCAAGTTCACTATCAATTATGGCGATGGCCGGCCTGAAAGGCCAGTAAAGCAGGGAGTGTTGTTCACCCACTATTATGAAATTCCGGGAAGATATTTTGCAGTGCTTAAATATGATGGAGTGGCTGCAGATACGATACCAGTATATCTCAGAACCAACGGTTGGACAGCCACCGCAACGGTAGAAAGAGACACTATGCGCGTCTATCCTGTGCCCGGGGATTCGCTTTTTGTTTCCCAACATCTGTCTGTCTCCACTCTGGCGCTGCAACATGCGGGAGTGGATACAACAAAGACATTTTTTGTCGAATTCGTGAACACGCAGCCCACAAACATCAGTGGTGATAACTTTGAATTGTCGTGCCGGGTTAGTAGTTCCGAGGAAAGACCGGGAGTGAGGTGTTCACAGATCATGACAGAGATTTATGGTGAGAAAAGTTGTCACAGATTACTCATGATGAAGCCAGGATGTGAAGCCTGGACCAGGCTGACATTTTCCGAATTCTACCGGGACGGCCGCGAGGATGATCTGAATTTCCTGGCCGCGGATTTGTCCAAAGGTGGAAATCTGAAACTCAGGATTGAAAATAAAAAAGTCAGCGTTATCCTCAATGACGTTGAAGTCTACAAGGCTCAATATAATTTCCCGCTTAATAAGATCTACGGAATAAAAATTGCTTTTGCCGGCATTGGACACATTTATGATGTTTCAATAAAGGACCTGCAAACAGGGCTGCCCTTTAACAGCGGAATGGTCAACTAAATGATGACGCTCGTACAACTCAGGTATGACGCTCGTACAACTCAGGTATGACGCTCGTACAACTCAGAGATGACGCTCGTACAACTCAGGGCTTGAATGTATAAGTCTTTCCGGCGACGGTCGGAAAATCATATACATGGTCAATGTTGGTGTCAGTTGAAACGTGTAAGGATTCCGGGAAGAATTTATTGGGATTGCGACCCCTGGCCGCGGTTAGCGATCCGGATGATGTCTTCAACGGATGTGGCAACCTCAGCCGGCAATTACCACCGAACTTCGATTTAATAACCAGCTTTTCTATTCGCCCGCTTTTCCAGCTTAATTCAGTCAGCTCGAAACCACCACGTGCCAACAATCCTTTCACAGTACCTTCAGACCAGGCGGATGGTAACGCCGGAAGCAAATGGACCGTTCCGTCATGAGACTGGACCAGCATCTCACATATCCCGGCGGTCCCTGCGAAATTCCCATCAATCTGGAACGGTGGATGTGCATCAAAAAAATTCGGATAGGTTCCACCGCCGCTCATGTTTGTCCCTGAAACATCAACATATTTTAATAACTCTCTGATAAGTTTGTATGCATGATCCCCATCATGTAAACGTGCCCAGAAATTAATCTTCCAACCTTTACTCCAGCCGGTACCCTCATCCCCACGTATCGCCAGTGTTTTTTTGGCAGCTTCAGCAAATACGGGACTGTTGACAGGACTGATCTGTCGGCCCGGGTGAAGCCCATACAAGTGTGAGACGTGACGATGTTTTGGATCCGTCTCCTCATATTCTTTTGACCACTCCAATAACTGGCCCTTTGATCCGATCTGCAACGGGAAAAGATTTTTCAATGTTTCGGTTAACCCTGCCCGGTAGTCGTGATCAGTACCAAGTGCTTCCGAAGCTGCAATCAAATTGGTAAAAAGATCCCAGGTCACCGACATATCCATTGTTGCGGCAACCGAAACGGATTGTTGTTTTTTGTCAACATCAAAGAATTTATTTTCCGGTGATGTAGATGGAGCTGTGACCAGTTTCCCTGAGCTATCTTTTACGAGCCATCCCACGGTGAAAAGCGCAGCAGATTTCATGATCGGATAGGCAGTCTGGGCAAGGAACTTTTTATCTCCTGTAAAAAGATAATACTCCCAAAGATGCCTGGCCAGCCAGTTCCCGCCCATGAACCAGTTTGCCCACACAGGATCCCCAGTGCCCATATCACCAACTGCATTCGATAATGCCCAGATATCACTATTGTGATGCGCCACCCAACCATCAAGGTTATAATATTCTTTAGCCGTCTTTTTTCCGGATTGCGCCAGCGAGCCGATCCATTCATTCAGTGGCACCTGCATTTCATTAAGATTGGCAACACCAGCGGGCCAGTAATTCATTTCGGTGTTAATGTTAATGGTGTAGTTGGAACTCCATGGCGCTCTTAACTCGTGGTTCCATATGCCCTGGAGGTTTGCAGGTTGTCCCCCCGGCCGTGATGATGAAATTAAAAGGTATCTGCCATATTGGAAATAAAGTACCTCCACTCCCGGATCATAGGCACCGCTGGCATATGCCTTCAATCTTTTGTCAGATGGTAGCCAGGCATTCGTGTTTGTATTTTTCCCGCTATTCCTGGTAGTGGTGTCTTTAATTGCTAAGGATACCCGGCTAAAAAATTGTTGATAATCTTTTTTGTGTGCCTGGAGCAACTCGTTTGCACCAGCAGCGATTGCTTTATCGAGATTTGTTTTTACAATCTTACCTTCATCAACACCTTCCTTGTCAGGGCACTTATCAAACCCATTAAAGCTCGTGGCGGCGGTAAGATAGATGGTAAGTTCAGTCGCACCCTTAACCTTGATACCTGAAGTATCAGTATCGACATCACCATCCTTACTTGTGACCCTGATATTGAACTGAAAGCGCATACCATTACATCCCGAAGCATCCTCATAAATTACGGGCTGACGGCCTTTAGGATTATAATAGCTCGGATCAACTTTTGCCGGTGCTTTGCCTTGTAACCGCAACTCTGTTTTTCCCGCAGAGGAAACCTTGTAGCGCAATTGTGACGATGCCTTGATATCGAGGTTCAAACCTCCGCTTACTGAAGACCTCAATACAATCACCATTACGTTTGATGGCGCATTGATAAAATACTGCCTGGTAAATTTTGTTGAGCCAATCTCAAAAGCAGTGCTGGCAACTGCGGTATTAAGATCGAGATCCCTGTAATAGTTTTTGATCTCCCCACCGGGAAGGTCCTGGTGAATACGAAGATCTCCCATCGGCAGAAATGATTCCGTAAAACTTCCCTGCATCTTTCTTAACAGGCTGTCGGCGCGACTGAGATCATTATCCTGGAGAAGCGCCTTTCTGATTGCAGGCAGATGCGCTGATGCGCCAGGATTTAGATTACTTTTCACCGGGCCACCGGACCAAAGTGTTGTTTCATTCAACTGAATAAGTTCATCTCCTGCCCCGCCAAAGATCATAGCACCTATCTTCCCATTGCCTATTGGTAAAGCCTCAACCCAACGGGTTGCGGGCTGTTCATACCACAATTTAAGATCATGCTGTGCGGAAACTGCTGAAACAAAGAATAATAAAAACGCGAACGGGAGAAGAAATTGCTTTTTCATCTGGCTTTTAAACTTTACAACAGCCATAAATATATAGAAAATAGGCAGGTTCACTCCGTTAATCAATCTTACCCTCAAGGGTACAAAAAATTCCCCCGCTTTACGGCCATCAATCAGGACATAATAGAACGTTAGTTACAATCCGCTCGACTGTGGCATTACCGACTTGGTATTAAGGATCACTTTGAGTCTGCAACCCTGTCCCGGCATTGAATCTATTTCCATCTTCCCATTAAACACCTCCGCCCGGCTCATCATATTAGTGATACCAACTCCTTTCTGAACATTCTTGACGTTGAAACCTTTGCCATTGTCTTCGATGAAAAGAAAAATCTTTTCGCCTTCGGTACTTAATATAATATTGACATTGGAAGCATCCGCGTGTTTGAGGATATTGTTTAATTGTTCCTGGACAATGCGATATAAAGCCTGTTTCTGATCTTTAGTTAGCAGGTCCTCATCAAGGTCCTTTGCATCAATTGTGAAGCGCATTTTTTTTACTTCGTGGATGTTGCGGGTAAGTTCCTTGATTGACTGTTGCAACCCAACATCATCCAATACAGGCGTAATCAGCGATTTGGAAATCTTCCTGATCTCCTCGATAGCAAGGGTAATATTCTTCCGGCTTTTTTTAATCAATGGATTGCAATCTTCTTCTTCTTCGAGTATTACATCCAGGTATAACTTCGAAGTGGCCAGGATCTGGTTGATATTATCATGCAGTTCGCGACCAATATCTGATCTTTCTTTTTCCTGCGCACCGAGCACTGCTTCCGTAATCTGCTGACGTTTTATTTTCTGTTGCCGCACCAGTTGTTTTTGCAGGCGTCGCTCTTCAGTGATGTCATGAATATGTTCCTGAACCGCATTTTTTCCGAAATAATCTATCGGGTAATAGGTTACTTCAGCAATCATAGTTTCACCGCTTTTCTTCCGATGGCGCCATAATTTGGCTTTGTAGGTTCTTGACGGATAAGAAAAGTCGTTTCCTTCAGTGAGTTTCTGAAGATCCTCGTTCAGGTAAATATTGTTAAGACTCAGCGTCATAAATTCTTCCCGGCTATAACCATAGGTATCGATGGCGGCATCATTCACCTCAAGTATCCTTAAACTTTCGGCATCATATATCCATGCCGGATACGGATTGCGGTAAAACATCTGGCGATATTTTGCTTCAGAAGCCAGCACGACTTCTTCAACTCTTTTTCTTTCAGTTATATCCTGTGTTGACCCGATCATTCTTACAGGAAGATCGTTGTCGTAAATGATATAACCCCTGTCATGCACATAAGCGTAATCGCCGTCTTTTTTGCGCAATCGATATTGATCCTCCCAGGTGTTACCGCTTCCTTCGCGGATAGTCTGGGACAGCTTTTGAATCACACGGAGCTGATCCTCAGGATGAAGAAAACTTTCCCATTGTCCTCTTGGGGCATAGTTGTCTACAACGTCGTGGCCGAATAACCGCTTATAGGAATCACCCACCCAGAATATATTGTTGGAAGTAAGGTCCCTGTCCCAGATGGCATCATTTGTCGCCCGGACGACCATATTAAACCGTTCGTTACTCTGCGATAAGTTTTCTACCTGGTATTTTCTTTCCAGGCTATATTGAATGGATTTAGAAAGCAGGTTTTTGTTAAACTCTCCTTTTATCAGGTAGTCCTGAGCCCCGAGTTTTATTGCTTCCAGCGCAATATTTGCATCTGATAAACCCGAAAGTATGATCACAGGAATTTTATCAGTCACCCGGCGAAGGGCCAGGAAGGAATCAAGGCCTGAACTGTCTGGTAACGACAGGTCCAACAACACGAGATGTATAGTATGATTCTGAATTATTTCAGCGGCGTGCTGCACGCGGTCAGCCGAGTACAGATGTTCAATCCGCAGTTGGGTGGATCTCAACATGTCTTCAACCAGGAAAAGATCACCTGGATTGTCTTCCACGGTAAGAATATTTAAATAGCTGTAGGAGGTTACCTGCATGCAAGTTTTATTAATAAGGTAAATAGATTTAGTATGCGGGTTACCGCATAGTTGTCCGGTGTTGGAAGTCTGGAGGAGTTAAGGGGTATCAACTTCTTCCTGAAGGTAGCTGGCTTCCCGGTGCTGAGAATCAGGTAAATGGACAGAAAGGATGACGATACTAATTTAATAGTTAAAAGGCGCATACCAAAGCCGGGAGAGAGATATTTTACCTCCGGTCAAAAAAATTAATGTTGCATTGCGCTTTTTATATCTGTATAAAAGCGCGCGCATTCCGAACTAGTAGTTATCTGGGGACATATTTAAATGTTAATACTTATGTCGTTGATTATAAAACCGCCGGAAGAATGTCAGGACTGAATAGTTCTCCCCCGGAATAAATATACTGGTCGTAATGATTATTCCCACGCATTATCGACTAACCGTTAAAAGTTGGAACATAGTTTGCCGTATCAAGGCAAAGTTGTTAGCTTAACTCCTTTTCGATTCATAAGTCTTAACTCCATGTTAAACCTGCAGTTTTCTCTTACATCCTTACGCTATAAATCGTTTATAGTTGACAAATGATCGCTATGCATCAATTCGCTAAAATATCACTGGTCGCAGCATTAGCGGTTTCGATAATTGCCTGCAAAAAATCCACGGACGAGGGTTCGACAAGCCAGGAGATCTGTATTGTCGGTGCTGGTATCCGCAACGGCGTTGTTATCGATAGCCAGTATATAGTTTTGTATAAAACGTCTGCGTCGGATGAACAGACGATAACAACCCTGTCCGGCGATACCCGGCTGAATACGATGTTGAGAAGAAATAATCTTAGCAGTTCCCGGATCCTGACAAGGTTCGGGGGAGGTCGTTCCGGATTTATTGCGCGGATCAACAAAGATGAGGCTGAAAAACTTGCCGGTGATCCGATGGTCGATAGGATTGAGCAGGACCGCATCATTGCCCTGGGTTCATGTTTCACAGTTGCTGCACCTACACTGTTAACCTGGAACGTGAAGAAGACCGGGTATGGGGATGGTACAGGCAAAACTGCCTGGGTGATTGATACGGGGATTGAATCCACGCATCCGGACCTCAATGTCGATCTTTCACGCAGCCGCTCATTTATTACCAACGATGCTTCATTCGAAGACAAAAACGGACATGGAACCCATGTAGCCGGAATAATCGGGGCTAAAAACAACCTCTTTGGTGTGATGGGAGTGGCCTCAAATGCGACACTTGTTGCACTTAAGGTACTGAATGAAGAGGGTGAAGGTACCCTCGGCGGGATCGTTAAGGCACTGGCCTATGTGAATGCGAACGCAAAAGCAGGTGACGTTGTTAACATCAGCCTGGGGGAAGAAGAATCCTCGGATATTTTTGATAGCCAGGTAAAACAGACTGCCGCGAAAGGAATTTTTGTGACAATTGCTGCGGGGAACGAGGGGAAACCTGCCTCAGACTACTCGCCGGCAAGAGCGAATGCCCCGAATATCTACACGGTTTCAGCGATCGACAGCCTGAACAACTTCGCTTCTTTTTCCAATTATGGAAATGATGCGGTTGACTTCGCGGCGCCCGGCGTTCATATCCTTTCAACCTACACCAATAAAAGATATGCTTACCTGAGTGGTACTTCAATGGCTGCACCGCATGTTGCCGGCTTGTTACTGTTAAGCGGCAAGGGCATACAGATTGCGGGATATGCCAAAAACGATCCCGATGGCGACCCCGATCCTATCTCCATGAAATAAATGCTTTTCAGTACTTTGCAAAGAAAAGCAGGGACAAGGAATGCGTTATTACATCATTGCGGGCGAAGCCTCAGGCGATCTTCATGGCAGCAACCTGGTAAGGGAAATGAAAAACCTGGAAGGCGGTACCGAATTTCGCGGTTGGGGCGGCGACCTGATGCAAACAGCTGGTGTAGACATCATAAAACATTTCCGGGACCTCGCTTTCATGGGTTTTATCGAGGTCGTAAAAAATCTCCCCACAATTTTAAAGAATCTCTCATTCTGCAAACAGGATATTCTGCGTTATAAACCTGACGTGTTGATACTTATCGACTATCCGGGTTTCAACCTCCGTATTGCTGAATGGGCAAAGGAGCAAAAAATTCGCATAGTGTATTATATCTCCCCCCAGGTTTGGGCCTGGAAAGAATCGAGGGTGAAAAAAATACGCCGCCACGTGGACAAGATGCTGGTTATTCTGCCATTTGAAAAGCAGTTTTATCAAAAATGGAATTACAAGGTGGAATATGTCGGCCATCCCCTTGTCGGGGTCATTGAAGAGTATAAGAAAACGGGCAACAAGTCGCGGCTTTGCGACAAGCCAATTATCGCCCTTTTGCCCGGTAGCCGTAAACAGGAGATATTGGTGAAGTTGCCGGTAATGCTCGCTATGGCAAACCAATTTCCGGCATATCAGTTTATTGTGGCACAGGCACCGGGCCAGGAAGATGAATTTTACCGGCAACTGCTAAAAAACTATTCCAATGTCTCGGGCGTGACCAACGAGACCTATCGTTTGTTGTCGCAGGCCAGTGCAGCTTTAGTGACCTCTGGTACGGCAACACTTGAGACGGCATTGTTTGGCGTACCCGAAGTTGTTTGTTACAAAGGCAGTAAAATTTCTTACGAAATTGCCAAGAGGCTCATAAAGATCAAATATATCTCTCTTGTTAACCTGATCATGGACAAGGAAGTTGTTAAAGAACTGATCCAGGACGAGATGAATGAAAGCCAACTTGAAACCGAGCTCACAAAACTCCTGGAGGATCCGGCAAAAAAGGATCAACTCCGGCAAGACTATGCAGCATTAAAGCAACTGCTAAGCGAAGGTGGTGATGCTTCAAGGAATGCAGCGGAGTTAATCCTTGCCTTCTCCAAAGAGAGCCATACCTGATTTCTAGCTTTTCTTAAACACAAAAAACTTCAGGATCATTATTATTATCGCAGCAAGAAACATCAGGATAGAAATCCTGTTGATGCCATGCATGTATTTCATCCACTGAGTCTGCGGCTCATTGGGGTCTCTTTTTCTTAGATATAAATATTCTGCCAGTTTTCGACCGATACCCATACTTTCACTTTCCAATACTACAACTTAACGGTCTTCATTGTTGGCACCAGCAGGTGCATTATAATCCAGCTTAACAGGTAAGCAAAACCACAGGCAACGAACATGATCATGTAACCAGTGACAATGTTTCCCTCGGCTTTATAATAGTCGAACAACCAGCCGGCTATTTTGGCCACAACCATACCCCCCAGGCCACCGGCCATGCCGCCGATACCGGTAACTGAACCGACAGCTTTCTTCGGGAACATATCGGAAACCGTAGTAAAGATATTTGCACTCCAGGCCTGGTGCGCCGCTGCAGCGAAACCAATAATGAATATGGCGTACCACATGGCGGTGTTGCCGAAAAGCTGTGCAGTTACCACCGGCAAAGCACAGAAGGCATAAATCAGCATTGACGTTTTTCGTGCTCTGAAAACCGGCCAACCCTTGCGAATAAAATGGAGAGGTAACCATCCACCGAAAACACTTCCAAAGCCGGCGATTACATACACCACGGCAACAGGGATAGCTATTTCTGTCTGGCTCAAGCCATAACCGCCCTTCAAGAAGCTGGGTAGCCAGAAAAGATAGAACCACCAGACACCATCGGTCAGAAACTTACCTATTGCAAACGCCCAGGTTTGTTTGAACCCAAGCAATTTAACCCAGGAAACTTTTTCCTGTACTACCGTCTCGTCCACTTTTTCATCCTGGTCACTATGGATGTATTCATATTCAGCTTTCCCTAATAACTTATGTTTTTTGGGAACCTCATAAAATATGAACCAGAACAATAGCCAGATGAGTCCAACTGCGCCGGTTAATATAAAGGCCCATTTCCAGCCCCAGTTTGCTGCAATCCACGGGACAGTCAAGGGTGCTATTATTGCACCTATATTCGTCCCGGAATTGAAGATACCGGTTGCCAACGCCCGTTCTCTTTTGGGAAACCATTCTGCTATCGTCTTTATGGCGGCCGGAAAGTTACCCGCTTCGGTTACACCTAGTGCGGCCCTGGCAACAAAAAAGCCACCGGTACTGTTTACCAGTGCGTGACCCATGGCTGCTAAACTCCATAAAAACAAGGACGCTGCGTACCCCATTTTGGTCCCGAGTTTGTCGATAATTCTGCCGACAAAAAACATCCCGAAAGCGTATGCAAGTTGAAACGCCACTGTAATGTTTGCATAGTCAGTTTCGGTCCAGTTAAACTCTTCTTCCAGGTCGCTTTTTACGAGACTAATCACCTGCCTGTCGAGATAGTTGAATGTAGTAGCAAAAAAAACGAGGGCGCATATCGTCCACCGGTAGTTGCCGATTTTTGTCTGAGTCATGAAGGTGTTAGTTTTTAACAGAGTGAACGATGGCTAATGCTTTTGCAGAAGTTTCGCTTAGGGCCTTATATGATGCTTTGTCTAATACTTCTTTGGTGATTAGTTTACTCCCGAGTCCCACCGCAACTACACCAGCCTTGAACCAGGCACTGATACTTTCTTCAGTCAGATCGACACCACCGGTTGGCATAAACAGTATATCAGGAAATATATCCCTGATGGCTGAAATATAAGAAGGTCCCACCAGGCTTCCCGGAAATATTTTAACCAGTTTCGCGCCCGCAGTTTCGGCAACTGCAACTTCAGTAGGCGTAAGGCATCCGGGAACCCACAACAATCCGGCGGATTGTGTGAGTGCTGCAATTCCGGTATGAACAATTGGTGATATAATGAAATCTGCCCCGGCATCTATAAACGCCCTGGCATCCTGTTCGGTTTTGATGGTGCCTATACCGAGGTACATGCCCGGAAGTTTATCGTTAACAAGCTGCCTTATTATCCGGAAATTAGCAAGTGCCTGCGCTCCCCTGTTTGTAAACTCAAGTATACGCACTCCGCCTTCATAAAGTGCATTCGTTATGCCTGCGCATAACACCGGGTCTTCGTGATAAAAAAGTGGCACTACCCCCTGGGCGCGCACCGTACTTAGAATGTCTGTTGTATTAACCATGTTTTTTTATTGCAGCTTTTACCTGCCCGACTGATTTATCTGTTGCATCGCCCATTATGAAAAGCTTTTCATAAGCAGCGGCCGTGGCGAAATCCAGTGTCTCCTGGCTTGTATTGTTATGATAATGTCCATAGATGAGGCCGGCCATAAAACAATCACCACTGCCAACCTTATCGACCACATGATCAGTGTGATATTCTTCTGAAACAAATAACTTGTCAGATTCATAAAGAGTCGTGTAGTACTTTATTCCTGTTGCACCTTTATCAAAACGAAAAGTGTTTGCAACTGATTTACACACGGGGTACTGTTCACGTATGTAAGCCGACGTTCTCACCGATTGTTCAAGATAGGCATTTTTGTCATTCTGTTCATGAAGCGTGTGATCAATCGGAACGTTAAGCATGGTATTGGCAGCCCACACATTTCCCATCACCAGGTGACAGTACTGCACTAGTCCCGGCATTACGTCTGCACTGTTTAACCCGTATTTCCATAGTTTGGCGCGGTAATTCAGATCAACCGAAATAGTTATGCCTTTTGCTGTTGCAGCCTCGAGAGCTTCGCGGCAAACATCCGCGACTCCCTGGGAGATTGCCGGACAAATTGCACTGAAGTGAAACCACGTGACATCGTTCAGAACCTGGTTCCAATCGATCATTCCTGGCTGAAGTTCGGAAAACGACGAATGGGCACGATCATAGATCACCCCTGCGTTTTTTAGTTCCGATCCTACCGGAAGATAATAAGTCCCGATCCTGGTGCCACGGTATTGCATAACCGAACAGTCGATATTTTTTTGGGTGAGATAGCTGACGATCTGTTTTGATAACAGGTGATCGGGCACTGCCGAAAGATATGATACCGGTACATCCCATTTGGCGAGCGCCTGGGCAGCATTTAGTTCAGCCCCGCCCACGAAAATGGGAATAGACTGTTCTTTGATCCAGTCACCGCTCGCAGCGGGCGATAGTCTGAGCAGCAATTCGCCAAAACAAAGCACCTTTCCCATTACCAGTTAAAATAGTTTTTTGCGTTGTTAAAACAAATATCTTCAATCATTTTCCCTATCCAGGGAATGTCGTTTGGCAATTCGCCGTTTTCTATTTCTTCCCCAAAAAGATTACACAATATCCTTCGGAAATATTCATGTCGCGGATAGGAAAGAAAACTTCTTGAGTCCGTAAGCATACCAACAAACCTACTGATTAATCCCATGTTTGAAAGCGCATTCATCTGTTCGATCATCCCATGTTTCTGATCAAGGAACCACCATCCGGACCCAAATTGTATTTTGCCGGGAATAGTTCCATCATTGAAATTGCCCGCCATGGTCGCCATGAGTGCATTATCTGCCGGGTTCAGATTATAGACGATTGTTTTTGTGAGTTGATTTTTTGAATCGAGCCTGTTGAGGAACCTTGATAACGACTGGGCCTGGGGGAAGTCACCGATAGAGTCCCAACCCGTATCCGGTCCAAGCTCGCTAAGACGTCTCGTATTATTGTTACGGAGCGCACCTACATGGAACTGCTGGACCCACTGTTTCTCATGATCCCAGGTGGCGAAATGAACAAGCATGGCCGATTTGAATTTTTCATTTTCCTCTTCGCTCAGTGCTTGCCGGCTCCTGATTTTAGTGAATATGTTTTCAATTTCTGCGTCCGTATAGTCAGCGGCGTGGAGTCTTTCAAGGCCATGATCAGAAACGGTACATCCGTTTTCAGCAAAAAAATCGTGACGCTTTTTTAAGGCATCAAGGTATTGTTGAAAATTACCAATGGAAGTATCAGCAGCAGCTTCTACACGGTCGATATATTTATTCAGCACTGAAACATCATCAGACTGCATCGCCTTGTCGGGCCGGAAAGCGGGAAGAATCCTGATCTCAAAGCCTTCATTTCTTAGCTTTTGATGATGAGAGAGATCATCTAAGGGGTCATCTGTTGTACAGATCACCCTGACCTTCATTTTTTTTAGCAGGTTGCGGATAGAATAATCCTTTGTTTGAATTCTTGCGTTACACTCGTCATATATTCTTTTTGAGGAATCCGGATTCAGCACTTCACGAACTTCAAAGTAACGCAGCAATTCAAGATGCGTCCAATGATACAACGGGTTCCGCATCGTATAGGGGACAGTCTCCGCCCATTTGTGAAACTTTGCTTCGTCCGGCTGATTACCGGTGCAGTAACTTTCATCAACGCCATTTGTACGCATCGCGCGCCACTTATAGTGATCGCCGTAAAGCCAGCCCTGTGTTATGTTTTCAAAATTGTTATCCGCGGCAATCTGGTCAGGAGGCAGATGACAATGATAATCGATAATAGGCATTTTTACTGCGTAATCATGATATAGCTTTTCAGCAGTCTTCGATTGCAGCAGAAAATTTTCATCAAGAAATCTTTTCATATGTCAAAGCAATTTGAATTTGGTTGTTTTCAGATCAGGCAGGCAATTTGAATTCGGTTGTTTCAAATCAGGCAAGCACTTTCTATCTGGTTGTTTTCAGCTCAGGCAAGCACTTTGTTTTGTTGAAACTCGTTCAGCGCCTGTCTTGCCCCTTTCGCTATCAGGGCCTGCAGATGATCGTTTACTGCAACTGCGAAACCTGGTAATGCCGAAAGATCGGTTCCCCATAGCGTTGAGTCCTGTAATACTGATTCAACTATGCCGGAGCTTCCATGCTGTTGCCACAAGGCATCGAGTCGTGCAGCCTGGTCGTCCTGTATGGGATAAGGCTGACCGTTTAGTTCACCATAATATTTTCCATCTTCAGTTTTTGCCGCTTTCATAAATAAGATATAGGCAGCAAAACCAAGTGCTATAGAACGGGGCGGAGTGTTGTGATCTTCATAATATTTTGTGAGCACCGGCACGTTCCGCATCCTCATCTTCGAACTGTATTGCATAGTAATACTGATCCACTTGTGTTCGATTGCAGGATTTCTAAACCTGTCCAATACTTTTTTTCCGAAAGCGGAGGCCGTTCCCGGGTCGAGATGATAAGGAATACCGGATGCAATTTCATCCAACATAAGTGAAGCAATAAATTCAGACATATTGCCATCACTCATTGCTGCCTTAACCGTTTCGAATCCTGCCAGCACAGCAAGACCACAACTGAGGGTGTGAGTGCCGTTTAACATGCGCAACTTCAGTTCACGGTAGATATCTATATCGGGTTCAATGATCACACCTTCATCTGCACCGGCAAAAGAAAGCACTTCACGCACCTTATCATCGCCCTGAATTGCCCACAGGCGGTAAACTTCTGCCATAAGCATCAGTTCATCTTCAAAACCAAATTTTTGCTGGATTTCCTGCCTGATTTCTGCTGATGGTTTGCCGGGAACAATCCTGTCGACTAACGAACTGCAGAATTTGTTTGCAGTATTCAGCCAGTTGACAAATTCGTCCTCAAGATTATTAAAAGCACAAAGATCATTGAGTATCGCCTGTAATTTTTTGCCGTTATCAACGATTAGTTCGGTTGGAATAATGATCGTTCCGTTTTCAGGATCATTACCCAATTTTTTATATCGCTCGTATAAACAGGCAAGTAGTTTTGCAGGAAATGAAACCGGGGGATTCCCGGATATCGGTTCATTAACCAGGGTGATACCCACTTCGGTGGTATTTGAAATGATAATATTCATTTCAGGCTTCGCCGCACAATCAAGGATCTCCTTCCATGAAGACTGTGCTGAAAGCACCCGGCTGATTGACGAGGAGATAATATTTTCCTCGACTTCTTTCCCTGCGTCGATACCACGTACACAAATAGTATATAATCCATCCTGTTTTTCGAATGTTTCGGATTCGCTACCACTCATGGACTTCACAACCACGATGCGGCCATTGAACTTACCTGTCCGGTTTGCTTTATCAACAAAATAATCCGGCAGGCCCCTAAGCAGCACCCCGGTGCCGAACTGCAATATCTTTTCAGGTGTCCCGAAAATCCCCTCCGGAGGTAATTGAATATTATCGTTCTTTATAGATGAAACAGCACTTTTTGAAAGTATCATGACTAATGTATTAATTATACAACCACAATAGTTGCTTCAAGTTAAGGGTAACCGCTGTAAACAAAACCATTTGCAGGGAAAACAAAAGCGCGTTCTGAGATTCTTTTTCGACCTGTACAGAGATAGACCGGCAATCGTTTTCTAAACATTGATAATCAAGCAAAATACGAGTTACTAAGACAAGTCTACTCATATATTTGCACTTCGGCCCACTATTTTTTTAGTTTTTTTATGCAAACGTTCCCGATAACGTTGTAGTTGAGTGCTGGTGTTTACGATCTGCTTTAAACATCAGATGGGCACTGGCTTAATGGTGTGCAGGCAATTTGACAAGTGTGATCCAGAAATCTTTGATCATATGGACCACCTGCATAAATTTATTGAAGTCTACCGGTTTGGTAATATAACAATTTGCATGGTTGGAATAAGATTCCGTCACATCTTTTTCGGAATCCGAGGTTGTGAGGATAACCACTGGTATGGATTTTAATCTGTCATCTTTTTTGATGCGGGCAAGCACCTCTTTTCCATCGATCCGCGGAAGATTTATATCGAGTAAAATAAGATCGGGCTGGTCGGCACCGGTGTATTTCCCCTCCCGGTAAAGAAAAAGCAGCGCTTCTTCCCCATCCCGAACGACAACTATCCTGCTTGTTATATTCGCAATTTTAAGGGCCTCCACTGTTAACACAATGTCGCCTTCATTATCTTCTACCAACAATATCGTTACTTCTTTTTTCATGGGATTAATGTGCTTCAGTACCAGGTACGAGTTAACAATATATTTGGTTCGAAAGCCTTAAAACTTTGGCAATCTAATGAAAAAAGTGCTGCCTTTGCCGTGTTCGGATTCAACCCAGATGCTACCACCATGTCTTTCGACGATCTTTTTACAAATTGCGAGGCCTATGCCGGTGCCGGTATATTCGTTTTTGTTATGAAGCCGCTGGAAGATCACGAATATCTTTTCAAAGAATTTCTGATTTATGCCGATTCCACGATCTTTTACATAGAACTGCCAGTATTCCCGCTGGTCCTCATAGCCGACCTCGATATGAGGAGGCCCGGTATTGCTGTATTTAATGGCGTTACCAACGAGGTTTTGAAACAATTGATGTATCTGGCCTTTTTCCGCCTTTATCACCGGAAGTGGATGAATGATGAGTTCCGCCCCGGTTTCGCGGATGGCAAGGGTAAAAATGTTTCTGACTGATTTCAATACTTCGTTACAATCTACATCCACTGCAAGTTCCTTACTTGTTCCAATCCTGGAATATTGCAGTAGGTCCTGGATGAGGGTTTTCATCCTTTCCGCACCATCGATGGCAAAGTAGATATACTTCTTCGACGTGTCATCGAGATTACCCTCAAGCTTTTTTTCCAGCAACTGCAGAAAGCTGCTTACCATCCGCAGCGGTTCCTGCAAATCGTGAGAGGCAACATAAGCGAATCGTTCCAACTCAATATTTGAAGCCTGTAATTCCGCCGCCCGTTTTTTGAGGATCTCATTCAGTTCGGTAAGTTGCCTGGCAGTCATTTGCTTCTCAGTGGCATCTTTGAGTATCGCAAAGAAGGTACGATTTTCAGGTGACCAGATAGCGGTTGCTAACAACGAAATGATCTTCCCATCCTTTCTGAGATACCTGTTTTCACTATCCCTTACTATTGTTCCATTCATAATGGCGGTTTCCAGTTCAACACTGGCTGCTCTCTCTTCCGGATGCAACAGTTCGGAGTACTTCCGGCCGGTCAGTTCATCTGGTTTGTAGCCCAGCAGCCTTTCACAATTTGCACTTATCTGGATAAACCGGCCTTGTTCATCAAACAGGCATATGATGTCAAGGGAGGCTTCCATAAGATCCTGGATGCCATTCAATATTACCTGTTGTTGTTTATGTGCCTGTTCTAAAACTACCTGGGCTTCTTTGATGGCGGTTATATCTGTGGACATTGAACAGACTGCATAAACATTCTGATCCTGATCGTACAACGGAAATCTTACCACCAGGTAATGCAGCTTACCATTTTCAACCTGCCGTTCCATTTCGATGGAAGTGAGCTTTCGTTCCCTCGCCACTTCCTGCTCCCCTGCCATCATTGAATCAGCAAGATCCTTGGGAAAGAAATCATACGGGGTTTTGCCAAGAATTTCTTTCTCCGAACGATTGAGCACCTGCTGACTGCCTTTATTAACGAGCAGGTATCTTCCACTAAGATCACGTATGCTGATGATGCTGGCCGCATTGTCTATTACACTCCTCACAAAGAGCTCGCTTTTTCGCAGCGCAGCTTCAGCTGCATTGCGCGACATAGTATTACGGTAGATGATTACAAACATCGCAATCAGGATCAGTAAAACGATTATCTGTAGTATCGCAATTGTTCTTTGAGATCCCTGGACAGTTTTAGCATTGTCAAGGTTGCGGCGTCGCAATAACTCCTCCTCGGCCTGTTGAATTTCAGCAACCGTTTCCCTTAACCGGTCCATCAGTTTTTTTTCAGCACCCATCAACATCGTTGCGACCAGGGGCTCGACATAGCCACCTTTTTTGAAGTCGATAAGACGCTTCCGAAGAATGATGTTTTGTCTGGCGAGGCTCAACAAGGTATCCACCCGTTTTTTTTGATCCGGATTATCTTTAGTTAATTTCTTTACGTCTTCTATTATTTGAAAAATATCGACCGAACTTTTGTTATAAGGTTCCAGGAACTCTTCCCGACCCGTTATCAGAAAACCGCGGGTCGCGTTTTCGATATCCTGTGCTTCGTTCAGCACAAGCGATGTTTTAAGCAACACATCTTTTGTATGCCCGGTCAATTCTGAGCTGGCAATCAGTTTCTGATTATTAGCTGAAAATGAGAAAAACACTATTCCCAATAGCAAAATAGTCACCGCAAAATAGGCTGCCATCTTTTTTTCGAACGAAAACCTGATGTCCCTCAGGGGGCGGCTGTAAAAAATCCCAACGCAAAGCGCCATTAAGCTCAACGAAGTAGTCAGCGCTATATTGACAGCAAAGGGCATGCTTTCGAGATAGCTGAGACCAGAGATATAGTTGAAAGTAATGAACAGAGCAACAAAAAATACAAGGGGCAACAGTATCTGGACAAGCAATCGGGAAGTTGATCGTTCCAGTTTGATAAGCATTATGCCAACCGTCAGGAACATCAGGCAGGCCACCAGTTCTATCCGGCCGGGATGCGCATCGCCACCTACATCGTTTACAATCACCTGGTCGATCCCGATTTTTATCCCTGTAATATATTCAAGTAAGGTAAGTGAAGCGATGATCAGTATCGCATAAGCACAGGCAATGCCGACCTTAGATAAAAACCTTGTTTTTTTGCTCCTGTTGGAAATATATAAAGCGATCGCAGAAAATATCAGGCAAACGGCGGTATTGAATTTTGTAGATGCGATGCTTGAAAGGATGGGCCTGATATTTCCGAGGTCCGAAAACCAGCCGCCAACTGCAATAATGCCTACGGTGATAATGATAACAACAATAACGTTTGTCAGATAATTACGGATCATAGATTGTAAGCAGCTTTATAATGCTAACGAATCATTCAGTGGTTGTCAGGAATCATCCCCGGGGTTGGCCAAATGTACTGGATTTGATGAATATAGATTCAATGGCATGAATTTTATATCTCCATAATGGCATTTCTACTCATCATTACAAACTTGAAATATGAAGAAGCTCACCCTTAATCTTGGACTTTTTGCCCTGGTCTCGTCTTTTAGCAGTTGTGAATTGGTGGGAGACATTTTCTCCGCCGGAATGTGGGTTGGAGTGCTGATCGTGGTAGCTGTTATTGCACTGATCATCTGGCTTGTTGGCAGAGGAAGAAGATAGTGGTATTCAAACGCGTTGTTTTTAGAACTGATACAGCAACAAACACTGGTAAAAAAACCGGGGACCATTCTTTGCACCAAAGAAAGATCCCCGTTTTGTTATTGTGAGAAATGTTATTATCAGAACCGTTGCTGCCTGAACGCCAGGACATCTGCTTAAGAGGAAGACATCCGCTAAGACGAAGATATCCGGTTAAGAAGAATACATCGGGTTAAGAAGAATTCACCTTAACAGGAATAGATCAGACGGCTTTTGCCCCGGCCATGGCTACCGCATGATCGTTTTCCACACTGTCGCCCGAAACTCCGATGGCGCCGATAATGTTACCCGACTGATCCTTTATACATACACCTCCCGGAAATGAAATGAGTCCACCGTTCGAATGCTCAATATTATAAAGCGGACCACCGGGTTGAGAAAGTTTTCCAATTTCACCCGTATCCATGTTGAAATATCTTGCCGTACGTGCTTTCTTTTGTGAAATGTCTATAGATCCCAGCCACGCGTTATCCATATGCGCAAAAGCAATAAGGTTAGTGCCGGAGTCAACAACAGCAATGTTCATAAGCGTCTTAAGTTCGGTCGCTTTTTGTTTGGCTGCCTTAATTGCAACTTCTGCCTGTTCAAGTGTAATGTTCATTTAAAATGTATTTTGTTACGAAATGGAAATTTGATCAAGCCATTGCGGGATCAGTAGAACTGAACTTACCTGTTTCAACATGCCCGGCGAATTGTTTAAGAAAGGCGGGCTTGCTTCGTTCCTTTAAGATCACATCATACCAACCAAAACTTTTCGTAGTCGGAACAATTACTGTTTGGATCGCTTTTGCTGTACCCACAGCACCCAACGTGATTGTCTTATCAATGTTCTTATAAGTCTGATCAACAATCACTATGGTATATTGTTCGGTGCCAAGGTTGGAAATTTTAATCGCCACTTCTCCTGTTGCTTTTTTCTTGCCCCCGGTTGATAAATACAGGCACTTTACTTCAATTAAAGGATCGCTTGCATCACCCTGGAACCTGCGATAGAATCCATTCGGGCCATACAGTTGAAGATCGTATATACCGGATTCAAAATCTTTGAGCTGCCATTGATCAAACAATTGATCTCCTGCCTCTAATGCATAATTCCACAGCCGCATCTTTTCATAGCTTTCCTGGTTGATCGTTCTGTGTGAGGCAGCTGAATAGATCATAAAAGGACAGCCCGCGGAGGCCGCTCCAAAAAAAGCATTTGCCGCAGCCATGGTGATCTCAAAATCTTTCTTACCTGGTTTAAGATTCCCGTCTGCATATAACTCGTAAGGCAGTGGACAGGCAGTACGGGCCCCTTTTTCCTGGACCAGTAACGGAGACTGATTCGGATTCCTTTTTGCCTGTTCAATTTCTGTTCTTGCCAGCACGCGGTATCCTGAGGGATCCTTTTTAAACTGGGCCTTATGAACACTTTCATAAAATTCATTTTTCTTAACCGCAGCCGGAAAAGACACTTTCTGATTGCTATAGTCTTTGAATACTGCGGTAAGGTCGCCACATACCGCGCGTCGCCATGCAGAGATATTGGGTTCACTGATCTTTTTCCCTGTCTTGTGGCTCAGAAATTTTTCCAGGAAACGAAGTATTGAGGTATGATCAAACACCTGCGAACAGACCTGCCCTCCCCTCGACCACGGTGAAGCAATTACCAGCGGCACCCTGTAACCAAGTCCTATAGGACTTTCACGACATTCCGCCTTGTTCTTGCGTTTCATATCTTGTTCCAGGGTCACATACTCAACCTTCGCGTCAATATTTTTGGATACCAGGCCCGTTCCCCGAGTATATGGATCCGGCGGAACAAAAGGTGGCACATGATCAAAATAACCATCATTCTCATCGTAACACAGAATAAAAATGGTCTTTTTCCAAACCTCTGGTTTTTGTGTCAGGATGTCCATGACCTCAGACACATACCACGCGCCATACCATGGTGCACCCGGGTGATCACTGAAGTTCTCGGGCCCGATCAACCAGGAAACAGTTGGAAGCTTTCCTGAACTTACGTCGGTCCTGAACTGATGCAATACATCACCCTGGGGAAGATTCATTGTTCTTTCCTTATCACCATCTTTATAGGTGTAGGGACTTATGGTGCGGTAGTCTTCGCTGCCTGAATTTGTCACAAACGCTCTCCGGTGTATGTTTTTTTGTTTATCCGTCAGTTGTTCAAATGCCTCGTCTGTGTACTTATCCCGGACGATCGATGCCTGCTGAAGCAACTTCTTCATGGACTCCAGCTTTTTTTTCATTGCCGCGACAACTTTTTCATCCTGGCCGGGAGCATCCAGTTTTGTTTCAAGCTCGCTGATCCGGGATGGTAAAACTTTCAGCATTTCTGACATATACCGGCGATGGCTATCCGAAAACCGAACATTAAACTGGCTGAACCACTCGATTGGATTATCTGTAAAGTTTGCGAGCCATGCATCTTCTTCGCTGCTGAAACCCGAGTCCAGGCTTATTTCATTCTGGTAAATCTTCCACGAAATGTTTTCATTCTCTAATCTTTCAGGGAATGTTGTCCAGTTCACCTCTGAGTCATAGGTGACATTTTCATTTCGCACGTTCGCATATGCCCCGGCGTTAGGTTGCTCCCTGATTGTTCCGGTCCAGAGATACAAACGGTTTGGGGTGGTACCTGTAAGCGATGAACAAAAATTCTGATCACAGACGGTAAATGCGTCCGCAAGTGCATAATAAAAAGGGATGTCCTCACGGTTATAGTATCCCATTGTTAACGGCGCCTTTGCGAACTCCTTGTGACCGGATGGTTTTGCTATCAGCCACTTGTCGTATTTCCCGGCATTCCTTGCATCCACCTGGTTGGTCCATGAATGTGGAAGTGATCCGGTCCAGGTTGATTTGGTTTCTTTTATATTGAGCCTGAAAGGAGCATACGCTTCTCCTTCGGCATTTTTTTGAAACCAGGCCGGGTCGCCATCCGGAAGGGTTATCACGCGGGGATCTTTAAAGCCGCGCACACCATTGAGGCTACCATAGCAATGATCGAAAGACCGGTTTTCCTGCATCAGGATCACGACATGCTCAGCATCTAAATAAGTTGATCCGGCTACCGGATCTATCGCGAGTGCGCGTTGAACAGCAGCTGGTAAACCCTGGAACAAACCGGTGCCACCTGAAACCAACGCTGCTTTTTTTAAAAATTCTCTGCGTGAGTCCATTTATCTAAGGTTTAATGATAAGCACGGAAGGTGATCGCGATAACCAGTCGTTCTGTTCTTCAACCACTTTCCGCCAGCTGTCGAGACTGATCAGCATAAGGTCCTGCTGATCCAGGAACGCTCTTTCAATGCTATTGACACTTAAAAGCTCAACGGAACCGGGGTTAGCTGCCTGGATCGACTGAATGCTCACGCTAAGTTCAGGATTCTGCCTGAGCACCCCCGCAAGGTCCAGGATAGTAACACGGGAGAAACTATTATAAATAAATTTCTGAGCGAAAATAAAGAGGTAGCTGTCACTGATAGAATATACAGGCACAAATATATGTTCCAGTTTGTCCGCCCGTTTATTGATGTAGATGCCAACAGGTATCCGGGAAGCTCTCAGTATCTGCCTTACCCTATCATCAAAAAACGCATTATCAAATAACCTTTCCTTCCCTGTTATGGTATCGTATAGTTTTTCAGGGTTGATAATCTTACTGGTGATCCCAAGCAGTTTTCCGAGGAAGGTGCCTTCAAAAACAGAACTTCCGGCCCCAATTAAAAGCAGATCATAGTTCCCGGCGTTAACTAATGATGTAATCTCGTGATTGACATCTAAAGCAGGCTTAAAGATCGTCTGCAATCTGAGGTTAAGCTTTTTTGCTTCCTCGATCACGGGGCTGAAACTCTCCCGCTCATATTCTTCCTCGTTATACAAATTGAGTTCATTGCTTGAGGAAACATGTAACATAGTTACCTGCGTTGAATCCATTGACCGCCGTGCAAGACTATGTGCCAGCTTCAGAATTGATATGCCTTTCCTGGCGGTACTGAAAGAACCAATGATATTGTACCTGGGTGAGTAGCCAACAGAGGGTTCAGCAGCCACCGATTTGTCCGGAAGAAACTTGTTAATAAGATCAAGAGCCGGCCCGGTCATAAATGTGGTGACCAAGGCCATGATCACCATCATCGCAAAGATCTCCGGACTGAGTACACCAAGGTCATAGCCTATGTTAAGCACAATCAGTTCCATAAGACCCCGGCAGTTCATCAGGGCGCCGATAGCGAGGCTATCCCGCCAGTTCTGGCCAACAAACCTGGCAGCAAGGGCGCTTCCGAGAAATTTACCGATCACAGCTACCGCTATTATAGCGAAGCATATCTTCCAGAGATAAGGTTCATTAAGTAACCCGATCTCTGTGCGCAGACCCGTGAAAACAAAAAATAAAGGCAACAACAATACTAATGCAAGGTCTTCTACCTTTTCGATAAAAATGTTCCTGAAGTTTGTATTGGCAGGCATGATCACGCCTGCCATAAAAGCCCCAAACAGGGCATGGATGCCAATCACCTCGGTAGCATAAGAAGACAGCAGCAAAGTGATGAAAAATATGGCAACAACCGGTTTGCTGAAAGACTCCTTGTTCTGATACTTATCGCCAATTTTTTTCAAAAATGGTTGTACCACCTTTATCATGATCAACACATAGGCGATAGCAATCAGGATCGTATAAAGTGCACTAAGTATGGAACCGGCTTTTACAATAGCAATCACCACTGCCAGTATACACCAGGCGGTGATATCGTCCGCAGCAGCACAAGTGATGACGATGGTACCAAGCTTTGTTTTTGAAAGTCCCCTCTCCTGCACTATTCTCGCCAATACTGGAAAGGCGGTAATACTCATTGCTATCCCCATAAAAAGCGAAAACGCAAGAAATCCAATATTGGCAGGCGCAAAATGCTGGTAAATAAAATAAGCCAGCCCTGTTCCGAGGGTGAAGGGAAATATGATACTTGCATGGCTGACAACTATCGCATCCTTCGCTTTGCTCTTTAACACATTGAGATCGAGTTCCATTCCTATCACGAACATAAAAAGGATCAGACCAATCTGGCTGAGGAACTGCAGATTCGGGAGGGACTGTGCAGGAAAAAGAAATTCGGCATATTGAGGAAAATAGGTCGCCAGGAATGAAGGGCCGAGTACTATTCCGGCAACGATCTCTCCTATCACGGTGGGTTGTCCTATCTTTTTACAGAAAAATCCGAATATCCTGGCAACAATGATGATGGTTAAAATCTGCAAAAGCAGGATTGCAAGCGGGTATTGCAAGTTGTGAACAAAAGTATCTTTAAACTGATCCCAGGTAGATGCATTGATCTGGGGAACAAACTCTTTTACCCTGCCGGACTGAAGAAATGTTCCCTGTTTAATAACCAAATAAATAATCGCTGAAAAAACGACAATTGTTACTGCATAAAAAATGAGATTCCTGTTTCTTTTCATCCGTACGTTCTATTAAAAAAATCAACGCAATATAAACGAAATACGGTAGGTGTTACCCCGGAAAACAAGAGATTACGATCTTATAACTTTGCACCGCAAAATTTACAATGAACAGCGTCCTCATCGTGCCCTTCCCGGCCGCAGTGCGGACAAGCATCTGTGCTATGGCGTTTACTACGGGCTGCAATAGCCATTTCAGTGGTAATAATGCCGGTGGGCACAGCAATAATTCCATAGCCCATCAACATAATCACACTTGCTACAAATTTCCCTAATGGGGTCACCGGCGAAATATCACCATAGCCCACAGTAGTGATGGTTACAATTGCCCAGTAAATACTGTCCGGTATACTGGTAAAACCATTTTCACCGCCTTCAACGAGGTACATTACGGAGCCAAGTACAATAACGGTAGTAAAAACCATCATCATGAAAATGCTGATTTTTCGGAGACTGCCCTTTACGGCCTGGACCAGGAATTGCATTTCGTTCACATAATGCATAAGCTTGAAGATCCGGAACACCCGGAGCAACCGCAGCGCCCTCACCACAAGTAATGTCTGCGCACCGGCATAAAACAATCCCAGGTAGGTTGGCAGGATAGAAAGAATATCAATAATCCCGAAAAAACTAAATACAAATCGAAAAGGTTTTCTGATACAGATCAGTCTTAATATAAACTCAACAGTAAATAAAATGGTAAAGCCCCACTCCATGGTCAGAAAAAAATTGCCATAGCGGCTGTGGAGTGACTGAACGCTGTCAAGCATCACGACGAGGACGCTTGCCACGATGAGGAACAACAAGGTGACATCAAAGGCCTTGCCCGCTGGCGTAGCAGATTCGTAGATGATCGAATGAAGTTTTTCCCGCCACGATGTAGATCCCTGTTGTTGCATAAAGTCTCTGTTAATGTGCCAGGAGATAATATTTCACAAATTAATGGATTATGAGTTTAGCATAAATTCTATCTTAATGGTAATTTACCCTGGCTCTGTGTCATGGCAACAAACCAATTAAAATACCTTATGCAACATTTTGTAATGAAGTACCTGACCTGTTTATTGTTGATGTTCAGCATTTCCACTGTTTCGGCCCAGGAAAAAACGCCACTCATTTTTGATACTGATATGGGTCCGGATTATGATGATGTAGGCGCCATAGCCCTGCTACATGCACTGGCCGATTCCGGCCAGGTAAATATTCTTGCAACAATAGCGAGTACAAAATATCCGGGAGTGGTACCGGTGCTCAATATCTTCAACACTTATTTCAACAGGCCGGGGCTACCGATCGGTGTTCCCAGGGGAAAAGCAATTGAGCAACGTGATACACAACATTGGTCCGATACGTTGGTAGCGAAGTATCCACATAGTATCAGATCGAATGAAGAGGCCATGGAAGCAGTGGAGTTATACAGGAAAATTCTTGCATCCCGGCCAGACAATTCCGTCACGATTGTCACGGTTGGCTTTTTTACCAATCTTGCCGGACTGTTACAATCTAACGGGGACAAGTACTCGCCGTATCCGGGTACGGAACTTGTTCGCCGGAAAGTAAAGTTACTGGTCAGCATGGCCGGTAAATTTCCTTCAGGAAATGAATTCAATGTCCGGGAAGATGCCCCGGCAGCTAAACTCGTATTTGAAAGATGGCCGTCCAGGATCCTTTTAAGTGGTTTCGAAATCGGGCAAAAAATAAAAACAGGTCTGCCGCTGGTTAACAACAAGGCAATCACGAACAGCCCTGTCAAAGATGTTTACCGCATTTCAATTCCGCTTTCAAAACAGGATTCGGCCGGCAGAATGAGCTGGGATCAGACGGCGGTATTGGTAGGCATAAAAGGTTATTCACCGTGGTATAAACTTCAACAGGGTGCGATGGTGGTGAACGATGATGGTACAAATAGCTGGACCAATTCTGGAAACCGGCACGCGTACCTGGTAGAAAATCTTCCTTTTTCAGTTGTTGGTGCATATATTAATAAACTGATGCAACATCAACCGGTAAAATAAACTCCGGGGTTGTGGCATTCAACCATGTACACATTCGACACCATACGATTATCATCAACCTCAAAATACAAACGGTCAATTTCTACAATGGAAATTGACCGTTTTAGTGGAGGATACCGGGATCGAACCGGTCACCTCAAACATGCCATGCTTGCGCTCTACCAGATGAGCTAATCCCCCTAAGGCTGATAAGGATTGCAAATATATACCTGCTAAGATATTTGACCAAAAGAAAAAGCCCTTTGGAAGTTTGGCGGCAATCCGCAGAAATTTAAGCCGTAGCATGATACATACCGGTTCAAAGAAAAACCCCGTCAGTTGACAGGGTTTATCTTTCAGTTACTTTAATAACGAAGCTTACTCGTCTCCGGATCCTAATCACCCCAGATCACATCTTCTCCCTTGATCCATTTTTTGACGAGCTCTGTAGTTACAGATTTTGGCCGCTCGATAGCAAAACCAAGTGCCCTGTCCCAGATCAGGCTGGCAAGAACTCCCAGTGAACGGCTGACACCAAAAAGCACTGTATAGAAATCATATTCAATCATTCCGTAATGAACCAGCAATGCTCCGCTGTGCGCGTCGACATTGGGCCACGGGTTTTTCACCTTTCCCAATGATTCAAGGATCGGCGGCACCACCTCATACACGTTCCAGACCGTTTGCACCAGTGGATCATCGGGCATGTGTTTCTTTCCAAATTCCATCTGTGCCGTAAAGCGCGGGTCCGTCTTTCTCAACACCGCGTGCCCGTATCCAGGTACTACCTTTCCTTCTTTCAGGGTTTCCTGTACATAGCTCGCAATCTGTTCTTTTGTAGGGGACTCGGTTTTAAGCTTCTCTCTCAGTTCAAAAATCCACTTGATCACTTCCTGGTTTGCAAGTCCGTGTAATGGTCCCGCCAGCCCGTTCATGCCAGCTGCCAGTGAAAGGTATGGATCGCTTAAGGCTGAACCTACGAGGTGAGTGGTATGCGCCGAAACGTTACCGCCTTCATGATCGGCATGGATGGTCATATACAAACGCATCAGTTCCTTAAAACTTTCATCGTTATATCCAAGCATATGCGCCAGGTTTCCGGCCCAGTCCAATAATCCGTTTGGCTGAATATGCTGGTCCTTCTTGTATTTTCTCCTGTATATATACGCAGCAACCCTTGGCAACCGGGCGATCAGGTCAAGACTATCATCAAAAGCTGCAATCCAGTAATCTTTTTTATTCATCCCTTCTGCATACTGCTTGGCAAAATTGCTTTCAGTCTGCAGGGCCATGATCGCACTCACAAACATCGTCATGGGATGCGACTCAATCGGAAATGCATCAATCACATCAAAAACATGTTTGGGCACATGCGACCTTCGCTGAAGTATGGATGTTACATGATTGACATCTTCTTCAGTCGGCAGTTCACCGATCAGCATCAGGTAAAATAATCCTTCCGGCAGCGGTTCTGTTCCACCTTTGGCTTTTGGAAGTTTATCCTGCAATTCCGGAATAGAATATCCCCTGAAACGAATACCTTCTTTGGAATCAAGCAATGAAGTTTCGGATACAAGACCAGTGATACCGCGCATTCCCTGGTAAATCTGTGATAGTTGAACCTCACCGATTTTTTTGTGGCCATGTTCTTTGAGAAGTGCTTTAATTTCCTCAGCTGAAGCTGTTGCTTTCTCCCTGAACCGATCTTTAAGTATTCCCATTATATTCTGATTATATATATTGATAAACAATCGTAATTATAGCCTTACTAATTCAGAACACACATACTCGCCTGTCGCTAAGGCGCTTAAAGTTAAAACAAAACAAGGGAACTATCAATCCGGTTTAACTTGGAGAAATGATAATTTAATTTACTGTACAGCAAAAGGGGAAGTTTTTAATACCGGCCAAAACCTCAAAGGAACAAGCTGCGGAGGCAATTTTATTTCTGGGCCCGGCGGTAAATATAGGCCGTAACGAACCCGAAGATTATGTTCGGCATCCACGCCGCAAGTAAAGGCGAAAAATTACTTTTTGTCGAAAAGGTCAGTGAGAACTTATCCATTACCACGAAAAGGGCAGCGATCACGATTCCCACCGCCAGGTGAAGCCCGCTTCCGCCCCTGGTCTTTTTCGCAGCTATGATTGCTCCCATGATCGTTAAGAGAACCACTGAAAATGGTGTAGCGTCGCGCCGGTAGCGTTCAACTTTATAGTTATTCAACCCCTCGGTACCTTTGATTTCTTCTGCCCTGATAAAAGACATTAGCTTCGGGGTGGTCATTTTATCCTTAAGATACTTATCCTCAATTTCTTCCGGACGCATCGAAAGATTTATGTTCCTTGATTCCGCATGACTGATTTCTTCCTTCAAACCGTCAAGCTTACGTTCCACTACATTCGTCATCTGCCAGTTCTGTTTCGCAGTATCCCATCTTATATTGTCTGCCCTGAGATTATACACTACCTGGCCATCTTTAATCGTTTCCATAAAAAACCCACTCCTGGCTGTTTTTGTGCTGGAATCATAATTACGCATGCCGGCATAAGTATCAGCATTGAGCCGGTAGTAATAGTCTCTTCTTTTTTTGTAATACTCCTGCTTTTCGTAAGAACTTTCAGAGTCGATATACCGGGCCTGGAAATTTCCACGGAGAACATTGGCGCGAGGAATCAGGTACTGATTTGCCAGCCAGAAACTTCCGCCAAGAATCAACGCCCCTATCAGGTATGAGCGCAGCACCCGGTTAAAACTGACGCCGCCCGCCAGGATCGCGATGATCTCTGACCTGCCGGCCATTTTCGAAGTAAAGAGTATCACCGCAATGAATACCATCAGCGGGAATATCATGGAGATGATAAATGGCACAAAGCCGGCATAGTACTCAGTAAGAATGGTGTACGCTGAAAGCCCGGATTTAACAAACTCGTCGGTTTTTTCGCTCGTATCAATCACCACAGAAATAAGCGAAAAGATCAATACCATGAAAATGGTAGTAGATAAAAACTTTTTGAGAATGTACCAATCGAGCTTTTTGATCATCTGCAAATATCACGATTATTCATTATTATAGCTGAATAATCAACAGTTTAGCTTTAATTTTTAACTTGACCTTTTCATCATATCGCTATTAAATAATTATCTTTCGTTCATGCAAAAAGTTTTGTTGTTCCTGGTTGGATTTATGTCGTTGATTAATTTGGAAGCGCAGGAAAATGGAGTTTATGAGAAAAGGACCTTTATAAGGGATAGCGCTGTTTTACAGTACCGCATCATGTACCCGGAAAACTACACACCGCTGGTTAAGTATCCGGTCGTTCTCTTTCTGCATGGCGCAGGAGAAAGAGGGAATACCAATGAGAGTCAACTGAAACACGGCGGGAATTTTTTTGCGGATGCTGCAAACCGGAAATCATTTCCGGCAATTGTCATCTTCCCCCAATGTCCTTTCACTGACTTCTGGGCGAGGATCTCGCTAAATTTTAAGGGAGATGATTCCCTTGGAAGATTGGTTTTTCCCGGAAATGTTCCGGTAGGAAAAACGCTTGACCTCGTCAGTAAACTAATGGATTCGCTGGCTTCCGGGACCAACGTAGATAAAAACCGGATCTACCTTGGTGGCCTGTCTATGGGGGGAATGGGAACTTTCGAATTACTCTGGCGCAAACCGGGATTTTTTGCAGCGGCCTTTGCCATTTGTGGAGGCGGAAATCCCGAAAAAGTGTCGACCTACGCCAAAGGATTTCCCATATGGGTGTTTCATGGTGATAAGGATCCTACGGTTAAAGTGGGCAATTCGAGGCTGATGGTAAATGCATTAAAGCAAGCCGGGGCGAAGGTCAGGTATACCGAATATCGGGGTGTGGCCCACAATAGCTGGAACAATGCATTTGATGAACCGGAATTGCTGCCGTGGTTGTTTGCGCAAAAGAAATGACGGTGACTAACCGGAGAAAAACGACGGGTAACCAATAAAAGAACAGCAGCTTACAAACGCTGCTGCAATCGCGAAACCATTTCGGTCTTCCATGATTTAAAAGAACCCTCGACAATTTTTTTCCGTGCTTCGGTTACGAGGTGCATATAGAATGCAAGGTTATGCACACTTGCAATAGTCAGCCCGAGGATCTCTTTTGATTTCACAAGATGCCTCAGATATGCCTTTGAATAGAAATTGCTCACATGACAATCAATTCCTTCATCGATAGGAGTAAAATCATTCTCCCATTTCTTATTGTCTATGTTTATGATTCCATTGGAAGTAAATAACATGCCATTACGACCGTTGCGGGTAGGCATAACGCAATCAAACATGTCTATGCCCATACCGATACATTCCAGGATGTTCCATGGTGTACCAACGCCCATCAGGTAGCGCGGTTTATCATAAGGCAGATTTTCGCAACACAGATTACAGAGATCATACATTATCTCCTGGGGTTCACCGACACTTAACCCCCCGATAGCATTAGCAACGGCATTTTTCGAACTGATAAATTCGCACGATTGTTTTCTAAGTTCCGGGAAACTACTGCCCTGTACTATTGGCAACAGGTTTTGCGAGTATCCATACTTGTCAGGTGTACTGTTGAATCGTTCGAAGCATCTGTCAAGCCAGCGGTGTGTCAGGTGCATTGATTTGGAGGCGTAATCATACTCGCTCGGGTATGGGGGACATTCGTCAAATGCCATGATCATGTCGGCCCCTATTATACGCTGTATGTCCATGACATACTCTGGTGTGAACAGGTGTTTTGAACCATCGATATGTGATTGGAATATCACTCCTTCCTCGGTGATCTTACGGGTGCCCGCCAGCGAAAACACCTGGTAGCCACCACTATCCGTAAGAATCGGCCTGCTGAAGCCATTAAATTTATGCAGCCCCCCGGCCTGCTCCATTACAGATAAGCCCGGCCGGAGATAAAGGTGATAGGTATTACCAAGAATGATCTGTGATTTTACATCTTCGATAAGTTGTTGCTGTGTCACTGCCTTAACACTTCCTGCAGTACCGACAGGCATAAATATGGGCGTCTGAATCTGGCCATGGTCCGTTGTGATTGTGCCTGCCCTGGCATTGGTTGAAGTATCGCCGGTCTGAATTTCAAATGCTAAAGATGCCATGCGCTGCCGATTCCGGTTTAAGATATTGCTTACACGCTGCAATAACTGGTGAAAAACGGCAGCAAAAGTAAGTAAGAAATGCGGAAGCTTTCCAGCGATACCATCACAATTCCTTAATTTCGCGGACTGCGGCTAAACCGCCCCTCTAAACTCCCCGTATGGACATGATGGAATTGCTAAGAAACACGAACTGGTGGGCAATCGTTTTCTATATATTCTGCACAATCACTTTAATTCAATTATTTTACTACTGGTTTTTTTTCAGGCACCTCGCTTTCTACAAGGAACATACCAAAGAAAAGTCACAACAACATCCGGTCAGTATTATCATTTGTGCGCGCGATGAAGCAAATAACCTGGTTAAGAATTTTCCGGGAGTATTGGTACAAACTTATCCATCCACACATGAGGTAATTGTCATCAATCATAATAGCCAGGACGAAACGCGCTACTTGCTCGAAGAATTTAAAAAGACTTTCAAAGGACTCCATCTTGTTAATCTTGAACAGGAAGCAAAAGGGATCCCTGGAAAAAAATATCCCTTATCCATCGGCATCAAGGAAGCAAAACATGAAATCATTTTGCTGACCGATGCTGACTGTGTTCCTGCCAGTGAATTCTGGTTACAAAAAATGCAGGATGGATTTACAGATGGTATCGAAGTGGTGCTCGGTTATGGAGCCTATCATAAAAAGCCCGGCATGCTGAACCGCCTGATCCGCTTCGAAACGTTTCATACTGCCATACAATATTTATCATACGCAATTGCAGGCGTACCTTATATGGGAGTCGGAAGAAATCTGTCGTATAAAAAAGGTTTGTTTCTGAACAACAAAGGTTTCTCCTCATTGAACCATGTGCCGGGCGGGGATGACGATCTGTTTGTGAATAAGGTCGCGACCAGGACAAATACCCGCGTGGTGATTGATCCGGAAGCATTCACACTTTCTGAACCCAGAAAAAACTGGGCTGAATGGACACAGCAGAAGAACAGGCATTTTTCAACGGCTAAGTTTTACAAAACATCGCATAAGTTTCTGCTTGGGCTTTATACTTTTTCTCATTTCCTGTTTTATCCGCTGATGGTATTAAGCATCATTTTTTTTGATTGGAAAATTTCCCTCGGTGTGTTTGGCCTCCGGTTTATATCACAGGCTATCATCTATAACAAAGCCATGAAACGCCTTGACGAAAAGGATCTGTTTGCATGGTGGTGGCTACTCGATATCTGGATGTTTTTTTATTATATCATCTTTGCACCGGCGATATGGAAAAAGCCAAAGAAAACATGGAACTGATCACAAAATATTTTGCGGACTTTGATTCCAGGCAGATAGAACAGTTTACCGCCCTTGGTGCTTTGTATACTGATTGGAACTCCAAGGTGAACGTAATATCCAGAAAGGACATTGATGCCCTTTATGAAAAACATGTGCTCCATTCATTAAGTATAGCGGCAAGCTTCGATCTGCTGAATGGAATGGAGGTAATTGACATTGGAACGGGTGGTGGCTTTCCCGGAATACCACTTGCTATATTTTTTCCCGATGTCCGCTTCCACCTGGTAGACAGTATTGGAAAAAAAATTAAAGTGGTCGAAGATATTGCGGCAAACATTGGCCTGAAAAATCTCACGGCACAGCATACCCGTGCAGAAGATATCAAAAACCGGAAATTTGATGTTGCGGTTTCAAGGGCAGTTGCTCCGTTAAATGATCTGATCCGGTGGTCGACTCCGCTTTTGAGAAAGCGAAAACCGGTTGAGCGGAAATCCGAAGAAGACCTGGCTGTACCAAACGGTCTTATTTGTCTGAAAGGGGGCGACCTGGCCGATGAAATTTCTCAGACAAGGTCACGGCCGAGAATAATGGAGATCCACCAGATATTTCAGGAAGAATTCTTCCGTGAAAAATTTATTGTGTATGTACCGCTTTGATGGTTAATCCGTTAAATGTATACTCTTAGAGATTACCACAAAGTGGTAGTGAAAGACTAACTGAAAATGAGGACATTTGCGGACATGGATATTAATGTGTGTATTGTAGATGATAACAAGGATATCCGCTCGGCATTGGAACAAATTATTTCAATGTCCGAAGGTTATAACCTTGTTGGGAGTTGTCGGTCCGCCGAGGAAGCATTGCTTCATATTCCCTTGATCCAGCCTGATATAGTGCTGATGGATATAGACCTTGGTGAAGGAGAAAATGGGATACAGGTGGTCAGAAAACTGAAGTCCAGTTACCCCGAAATACTGTTCATGATGTGTACGGTATATGAAGATGATGAAAAAATATTTGAAGCACTTAGTGCGGGCGCAAACGGTTACATCGTAAAAAAAACTGCTCCCCACCGGTTACTTGAAGCAATCAGTGAGTTGCAACAGGGCGGGGCACCGATGAGCAGCCAGATTGCCAGGAAAGTAGTGAATGCGTTTCAGCTGCGAACTCCCGAGGCCTCTGCCACGAGAAGCCCGGATCTGAACTCTCTCTCACCCAGGGAAAAAGAAATTCTTGAACTCCTGGCGAAAGGCCTTCTTTACAAGGAGATAGCTGGCCAGTTGTTCATCAGCCAGGAGACAGTCCGTAAACATGTCTACCATATCTACGAGAAGCTTCATGTCAATAACCGGGTAGAAGCGATCAACAAGTTTTTCGGTCGTTGATTGATCAGCAACCGGAAGACATCTTTTGGTGTCTACCCTTTAACATAGTGATCGTAAAATCTTACCACTTCGTGGTATTCGCGGTAAAGGTCCCTTCGGTATCTTTGAAATGGCTGCCCCGCGAATACCTTAAATCATTAAGCTTATCCCGATCGTGAAAAAAAAAATGGCTACCTCCTTATCGGGCAGCCATTTTACTTTTAGCTTGTTTATATTATCTCCTTTAAAATGGAATCTCCAGTTTGTTGTTGCGCCTTTCCAGGTCAGCCATCCTTTGAGAAGGATCAATCTCTATAACCTTCATTTCAGATAATTTTCTCGGCAGTTCCACTACATAGGTGAGGTGAGTCCAGCGCCATGGCTGAAACACCTTGCGTGGCATTTTTTCGTCCTCTATGGGCTTTTCGCCGAAAGCCAGGTAGGTAGGTATATATGCCAGCTCCTGGGTACCATCTTTATAATTGATCACCAGGTCGATTGGCATGGGCATCTTGCCTATCATCTTCAACCGTATTTTTGATTTTCCGCCTTCTTCCCAAAGACTGTCAATTCCATAATCGATGGTCTTGGTGCTGTTTACAAAATACTCTTTGTACCAGTCAAGTTTAAGCCCACTGACATTTTCAGCGACCCTTATAAAATCATTGGCATTCGGATGTTTAAATCGCCATAACCTGTAATATTCCAGCAAAATTTTATCCCTTACGGCATCGCCGGTGATATAACCGAGCTGGGCAATAAATACACAACCTTTCGAATATGCGGCGGCACCGTAAGCTGCGTTTAAATTGAAATGATCTGCATGCGTTGTTAGTGGCTCCTCTATGCCACTTTTGGCGAGGTTCATATAGGATAAATAACTGGCCCTGTCATATTTCGGGAGAAGTTTTGAAGTTGAATCCAGCGTTTTCAGGTACGCAGGATTATTAGCGGCTCGCTTCATCAATACGTTTTCACGGTAAAAAGCCTGTACACGGTTTGTGGCAAAATCGGCGAACCCTTCATCCATCCATGCATATAATGATTCGTTCGAAGCCAGGATCATCTGGTACCAGCTATGCATCCATTCGTGGAAGGCCAGGCCAATTCCTGGTCCGGAAACCAATGTAGCCATGGGATACTCCATACCACCATCACCCCCATGCATAAACGAATATTGTTTATATGGATACTCTCCAAAGTTTTTTTCGATAAATGGCAACGCTGTATTTGCTGCATCAAGTACATCCTGCCACTGCTTGTCGACAGACTCCAGGTATTTGTTGAAATCATTACCAAGTTCGTTTTTGCGGGCTGCGCTTAATTTTTCGAACTGTTCTTTAAGAAAATTTTCATCGCGATTGTAGAATACATGAAGGGTTGGACCATTTGGAACATTTTTAGACAGATGCCTGTATTCCGGATCCGCGGCCCACATGAAATCATGTACATTAGGCGCTACGAAATGCCAGGTCATTTTGTTACCCGCCGGCCTCACCACTTTTGTTCCCGGGCTTTCATAACCATAGCCAATCTGGGCAGGGTTCTGCAGGTACCCGGTTCCACCGAGTATATACGTTTTATCAATATTTATCTTAACATCATAGTCGCCCCACACGCCATAGAACTCACGTGCTACATACGGCGTGGGATGCCACCCTTCGTAATCATATTCACACAGCTTGGGATACCATTGGCTCATCGAATAACGTACCCCGTTGGCTGCATCCCGGCCACTTCTCCTGATCTGCACGGGCACCTGCGATTCAAACTCCATTTCGAAAGTGACTTTTGATTTTGGAAGGATCGGGCGCGTAAGTCTGACTTCAAGGATCGTTTCACGCATCACATAATCCTGGGCGACACCATTCATCTTTAAAGAAAGGACTTTTTGATATCCGATCTCAGTTTCAGTGAGCCTGGAGATTCTGTCCCTGACCCTGGGATCCCAGTCTCCGCGACCCAGCTTTCCGAGTTCACGGCTCCTTACATCCATCATGCTACCGGGTTGGAAAGCATTCCAATAAAGATGATAAAAAACCTTTTTTAAAGTATCCGGTGAATTATTGGTGTATTCAAGTTGCTGCTTTCCGGTAAATCTGTTGGTGGTTACATCAACGTCTACATTCATCACATATTTAACCCTTTGCTGCCATCGGTCGGGCTGACTATAAGATACATTGCAAACTAAAAGAGAGATAATCAGAACAATAACAAGTTTTTTCATACCTGGTTTGAAAATTTTTTTTATGGAATCGCGGAAGATAATGCAAAATCTTATCCGGAGTAGTTAAGTAACCAATAAAGAGCCATTATCAGGTAAACCAGTTGCATGTTAAAAATTTTATTAATTCGTTAACAGCTTCTGATATTGAACGATATTTGAATGATCGGGGGTTACAACCGGAATTTTTGAAAGCATTTATAAGCGATGAAGATACAGCGGTCAAAAAAATGTATGCAGTTGTCGTTAGACTGCGTGTACGCAACCAGGTCAGTTTTATCGGGGATGCTCGTTGTTACCAGTAGGCTCTCATTTATAAGTAGGCTATTTGCTAAAGGCAGGCTCTTTCAGAATGGTTGCGCACTAAGCGTTAAGTTGCCCCTGATTATATTACTACAAATATGCGGTGCTGCCGGTAACGCTCAATCTACACTCGGGATCGCAGTTCATGGGAATCAAACAGTTGAAACGTTTTCATTTTTGCGGATAAACACCATTTCAGACACCCATTCTATCGATACTTTCACCAGGGTGAAAGAAACAGGTGATTATCGTTTACAGGTACGCAATGTCCTTATCCCGGGAACAGGATTTATCAGGCAAGGCAAAAGGAATCTGAGAGAAGTTTTTATAGCGCCGGGATATCCCCTGCAGATCATCATCAGTGACAACCCGGGGATAAATACAGAAACGGTTAAAGGGGCATGGGGAGAGCTCGACAGTGTTTTTCAGAAGGCGAAAAGCGGGCAACCGGCAGCAATCAATCCCGGGTACACTTCGCTGAAAGATCCGGCAGAAATCAGACGATATGATCAACTGCTGAAAACTATTGATACGGCAATCGATGTGCGGCACCGTTCACTCAAAGATTTTCTTTTTTATAAACTGATGCGCCAGGCGATCGACTCCTCGCAGGGGCTCCTGGAAATCAATAATCACAAAACGCTGTATCAACCTTACCTCAACCAGTTGTCATATGGCACCCTGAGAAATGATATTGACCGACGTTATCATTATAAGCTTAATCTGTTAACTAGCGTACAACTAGGAAGGCCTGCTCCCGTGTTCCGGTTGAAAGATACAACCGGCAAAATCTTTAGCCTTGAAAGTTTCAGAGGCAAGCTTGTTTACATGGATCTTTGGGCAAGCTGGTGTTTACCCTGCAGGCTGGAAACACCTTATATGCACAGTATAATAAACAGATATAACCAACGGGCAGATATCGCTTTCATAGGTGTGGCGGTAAGTGATAAAATGTCCGACTGGAAGCGTGCCCTGAAGCTGGATAAGCCACGGTGGTTGCAGTTGCATGATAGTAATACCTTTGTAGTAAATGCATATGCTGTAAGCGGTGTGCCACGGTATATACTGATCGATAAAAATGGGAACGTGCTTGATTTTAATGCCCCCCCTCCGAGCCAGCATGCTGAGTTAACCGCTATAATAGATAAAGCATTGAGCAATTGAAGGCGTTGAGAATTAAAGACACCGGGCAATTAAAAACATTGAGCAATCAAAAGGAATTAGTAGTCAATTATGCCAGATTAAAAACATCGAGCCGTAAATGCTTAAAGAAACCAAAGCATTGAGCAATTAAATGCAATTAGCAGTCAATTATGCCCGAAACGATAAATGATAAAAGAGTATTCTCATTACTGGAGGTGTCAAAAAGCATCCAAAAGACGCTCAATGAAAGATACACGAGTTCATTCTGGATCAGGGGTGAAGTAAACAAGTTGAATTTGTATGCGCAGTCAGGCCACTGCTTTCCAGAACTGGTTGAAAAGAAAGATGGGCGGGTTATTGCAGAACTGAAATCCGTTTTATGGCGTGATGATTACAACCGTATTAATCGTCAGTTCCTGGAAGTTTTGCATGAACCATTAAAGGATGGTATCACTATTCTTTTTTCCGCCCGCATTCAGTTTGATCCGGTTTTTGGCTTGAGCCTCCGGATAACTGAAATTGATCCGTGGTATTCTCTTGGTGAACTCGAGAAGGAGAAACAACTTGCCATTGCCCGTCTCCAGGCAGAAGGTATATTCGAGAAAAACAAGTCGCTGAGTTTCCCGCTTCTCCCCAAGAGAATCGCCATTATTTCAGTTGAAAGCAGCAAGGGGTATTCTGATTTTATGAAGATTATGAAAGGGAACAGTTGGGAATACAGTTTCTTTTCCATGTTGTTCCCTGCTTTCCTTCAGGGCGATAAAGCAGTGCCTTCCATCATTTACCAGCTAAAACAAATCAAAAAAGTAATCGCTCACTTTGACGTGGTCGCCATTATCAGGGGTGGCGGCGGTGATGTGGGTTTAACCTGCTACAATGATTATGAACTTGCAAAAACAATTGCACTTTATCCGATACCGGTGATCACAGGTATCGGTCATTCTACCAATGAAACGGTAAGCGAAATGGTTGCTTTCAAAAATGCGATCACACCTACTGAACTTGCCGATTTTCTGCTTCAACATTATCATGAATTCTCTGTGCCCTTGCAGGAAGCAGAAAACATGCTGGTCCAAAAAGCCAATCGTTTGATCCGCGAAGAAAAAACATCGCTGCTGAACCTTGCGAAATACCTGAGGTCCGTAACCAGGGCCGCTATAACCAGCGACAAACAAAAGATAGCGTTTGCTTCAAGATCATTATTGCAACACTCACGCAATGCAATTTTGATTTCTGAAAGATCACTCAATCAGTACAGCCGCCAGGTTTCAGGCGCTGCAAGTATTTGGCTATCCCGGAACCGGAGCTCAGTTGATGAACAGCGAAATGCGCTGGCAACAGCCAGCCGGGGACTTATCAAACAAAAAGCAGGAGATCTCCAAAACATGGAGAAGGTAATAAATATCCTGAGCCCTATGCAGGTGTTAAAACGAGGCTACAGTTTCACGACAGTCAATGGCAAACTGCTGACTACACTCAGTCAAATAAATAAAGGAGACAAAATCATCACAGCGGTTACGGACGGAACTATTGCTTCGACCGTAACTTCTACAAAAACTACCATAGATCTATGAACGAAATCCTGAATTATACCGACGCGTTTGAAGAACTTCAGTCAATCGTATCTGAAATGGAAGAAGGTGAAATTTCAGTTGATCTTCTATCAGAAAAGGTTAAGCGGGCCGCTTTGCTGATTAACATTTGTAAAAAGAAGCTCGCGGAAACAGAGGGTGATGTGAGCCAGATCCTGAAGGAACTGGAGGACACTGAAGGCAATGACAAACCGTGAATACCCTGCTACTGAATGGCAAGATTAATTTAACCTGTACCATGCAAAACAAAATCCTGATAGTGCCGGGAAGTCTAAGAAATAATTCTTCTTCACACAAACTTATTCCAGCTGTTTCGAAACATTTTCCCGCCAATTATGAAACCAGGGTGTTCGCAGGCACCGGTGAGCTTCCTCATTTCAATGACGCTGACGAACCTTCAGATGCTGTTGTCGAATGGAGAAAAACGATCGCGGATTCCCAAGCTGTAATATTTATTACACCTGAGTATGCCTATGGTGTGCCCGGCACTTTGAAGAATGCTCTTGACTGGATAGTCGGATCAGGTGATTTTGTAAACAAACCGACGATGCTTATTACTGCAGCAACCGGCGGCGAACATGCCCACGAGTCGCTACTTGCAATCTTAGGCGCTTTAACGGCTCCACCGGCTCCCGGGTGTGCGCTGTTGATCTCCTTTATCAGGTCAAAACTGGATGAACAGGGTAATATAAAAGATCCGGAACTCGAATTGAAAATTGGTGAAGCAGTGAAAACATTACTAGCTGACATAAGCAACCGAAAACAATCTTCATGACGTACCTGGAACCTTCGTTTTACAAGGTGATCTTATCTTTTAACAATCTTCCCTGCGAAGAGTACACTAAGTTCTTTTTCTGAATGTCGGTCTTGCCTACCAGCACCCGATACTGTACCTTATCACCCGGCAGTTGGATCTTGTGTATCTTTTCAATCTCCCAGTCGGCGTATTTACTTTTTTCAAAACCTTCTTTGACATCAGAAGGCAGATCATCAACAGCTAATTCACTTTCGGTATTCAGCCATTCTCCCTTCGAATTATATTTTGCTTCATAGCTGACCCCATCCCTGCTAAAGACAGCAGAAAACACTGATACCTTGTCGCGCCATTCCACGCCGTTAGCATCAGGATATTTGTCTTTAAATGAATCAGTAACTGCAGATGGGATCTTTCTGATCTGGGCTTGTATGGGAGCGGCGAAAAAGCAAAACGCAACTATCATGAACACCGCTGAAAATAAATGCTTCATAAATTTGATGATAAAAATGAGGGTTGGTAATAAATCCATTTCTATAATGCAAATATCAATCCCGCACTATCAAATAAAATCACAAAGTTTCATCGGCAGAGTTACAAAGCTTTATTCCAATCCTGCAACTACCAGTACTATCTCCCCTTTCACAACCTTTTGATTGAAGTGATCATACACTTCCTGTAATGTTCCGCGCACATTTTCTTCAAAGATTTTTGATAGCTCACGACTCACACTGCATTGTCTGCCCGGCCCGAGGTATTCTATAAAATCCGCCAGGGTTTTTACAAGCCGCATAGGCGATTCATAAAATATCATGGTCCTTTCTTCGAGTGCGATTTTTTTGAACATGGACTGGCGCCCCTTTTTTAGCGGGAGAAATCCTTCGAAGGAAAACCTGTTCGCAGGGAGGCCGCTGTTTACCAGCGCCGGGACAAATGCAGTTGGTCCCGGGAGACACTCTACTTTTACCCCTTCCCGTATACATGCTCTTACTAAAAGAAAACCCGGATCAGAGATAGCGGGTGTGCCTGCATCAGTGATCAGTGCCATTGTTTTACCGCCAAGCATCTGGTTAACCAGGTGCTGTACAACCTGGTGTTCATTGTGCTGGTGATAAGTGGTAAGTTGTTTTGTGATCTGGTAGTGATTCAATAACCTGGAAGAAGTACGTGTGTCTTCAGCAAGTATAAGGTCAACCGACTTCAGCAACTCAAGCGCGCGTAGCGTTATATCCTGCAAATTGCCAATGGGAGTCGGTATGATATAGAGCATAACGCAAAGTAAAATTCAGTGACATAGTGAAGCACTCAGGATTCATCACCAAAACCCAGGTTTAAATTCAGTTAACTTGTACTTCGAAATATTCCATAACCGGGTTGGCCAATAATTTTTTCGAAGCTTCTTCGGCAATCGCCCTGGCTGCGTCCGGATCAGCTGCTTCAACCTGCAGGGTAATATTTTTGCCAATCCTGACATCGGAAACATTTTTCAAACCAAGATTGGAAAGGCCGCCCATTACTGCTTTACCCTGGGGATCCAGCAACTCTTTTAACGGCATAACTTTAACCTCAACAGTATATAACATGATAATTGGTTTAATACCTTTTTTCCTTAAAGATCAAAGATACTATGATGTAAAGAATAAAAATAACGGGAACCGCCAGCCATTGTAAAAAAACTATTGCGATCACAGATAAGCCCAGCAGTATAAACTTGGAAAGGTTATTTTTCACAGAAAAGTCCGAAAACTTCATGGCCATCAATGGAAGACGGCTTACCATCAGCAGACTTAACACAAGAATTACTGCATACAACAACCACTTGTTCGTAAACAATGTATTGAGCTCAAAATTCTGGCTACCGAAGAGGATCAGTGGAAAAGAAGCAACAACCAACCCTGCAGCAGGTATGGGCACTCCCCTGAATCCAAACTGCTGGCTTTTATCAATATTGAACCTTGCAAGGCGGTAAGCCCCTGCGCAGGGAAAAATAAAGGCCGGAGCCAGTGCCATCATACTTGTATCCAAACCGGTTTCTTCCTGGATGTATGAGATCCTTAACAACTGGTAAAGAATCATTGCAGGAGCAACGCCGAAGCTGACGACATCGGCAAGGGAATCCAGTTGTTTGCCCATGGCAGAAGTTGCATTGAACAATCTGGCAACGAAGCCATCAAGAAAATCAATAATTGCGGCGATACCGATGAATACTGATCCCCACCAGATCTTTTCTGGAAATTGTGCAACCCAGCTTCCGCCATCCTGCATAATTAAAGACTCTCCCGTTTGAAGAATGAATACAATGGCTATACAACCGAAAAAAAGATTGAGTAGGGTAAATACGTTCGGGATCTGCTTCATAGATATTGTTTAGTTAGCTTTCTTCATAAGCGATTCAATGTCTTCTACCGTAACCGGAATATTTTCCATCAGGTCCTTGTTTCCATCGGCAGTCAGCCACACATTGTTCTCGATCCTGATACCAATCTGCTCCTCCTCGATATAGATTCCGGGTTCAACGGTCAACAACATTCCTTCAGTCAAAGGTTCAGTCCTCGTGCCGAGATCATGTACATCAAGCCCGAGGTGGTGGGAAATTCCGTGGTAAAGAAATTTCCTGTATAATTTATTTTCGCCGTCTTCATTTTTTGCATCGGCTTCGGAGATCAGGCCAAGCTTTACAAACTGCGTGGTCGCTTCCTTCCCTACCCTGTCAGTATAATCATTCAGTGTGATACCAGGCTTCAAAATGCTTTTGGCATAGTTGTGCAGGTGCAGGCAGGCATTATATACCTCTTTCTGACGGGCACTAAACTTACCACTCACTGGTATAGTGCGCGTCAGGTCGGCATTGTAACCACCATATGATGCTCCAAAGTCCATCAGAATAAGTTCACCTTCTTTGCACTCCTGGTTGTTGGTGACATAATGAAGTGTCCTGGCGCGATCGCCGGATGCGATGATGCTTGAATAAGCCGGACCGTCTGAACGCTGAGATATAAAGGAATGATATATTTCCGCCTCGATTTCGTATTCCATAACACCAGGTCGAACAAATTTCAATACACGGTCAAAAGTATTTTTCGTTATATCAACCGCCTTTTGGACTACCTCAATTTCGAAAGACGATTTTACTCCACGGAGATCCTTTAGGAGGCGGGCACTGCGGCGGTAATTGTGCAGGGGGTATTTATCTCTCATTTCTTTGGCGAAACGGTAATCTCTCACCGGCACCGAGTTCGACTTCCTGTCGTTTTCATTAGAGTTGAGATAGATATTATCTGCCAGGTGGATCCACGTTTGCAGTGGTGCTTCCAGTACATCGAGCCACATTACACTTTTTATTCCTGATATGGCTTTGCCCTCATCTGCCCTTAACCTTTTACCATCCCATTTCTCTTTTAACTCGTTAGGACGGACAAGAACGAGCACCTCTCTGTACAAGGGATCGGGATTGTCAGGAAAGAGAATCAGCATCGTGTCTTCCTGTTCTATACCTGTAAGCCAGTATAGATCTGAATTTTGCTTAAACCGATGGAGCGCATCCCCGTTCATCGGTAATTCGTCGTTAGAATTGAAAATGGCTATTGAGTTTTTCTCCATCCTTTCGATAAAGCGCTTCCTGTTCCCAATAAATATCTCCGGATTAAGGGGCAAATGTCTCATCTCTTGATTTTCAAGGCTGCAATTTATCTAAAAAAATGTGGATCACAGGCTTTATGATGAGCCGGCCGGGCGTTTCAAAAATATAAATGATAGCAAATGCACCGAATTCCAGATTTTTTGTGGATATTAGACGCCAGTTTTAAAGTTTTTCCGGTCTCAACGATTTCTGCCATAGGAACTCCATCAATCTTTGATGGAGTTTTTTTGTTTTAAGGGGCGATGTTTGGGGTCGACATGGTCGGTTGTCAGAATAAATTTTGTGAAATCTTTTAATATTGATTAATAAATTTTGCCGTTAGTATTACACATCTATGAATAGTCTCATTATTTATCTCTTCCCCTTCCTGTTGTTTGTTTTTGGTGATCCTGATCAGAAGGACCTGATCGAATGGAATAGTGCGAAACGCCTTAACTGGACCGACTTCAAGGGACGGGTGCCGGCGAACGCCTCCAATGCGGCACTTACGAACACCGCCATCAATGTAGAATTTGGTTTTAGTAAGAAGGGCATGACTTATTCAATTAAATGCCGGTTTGACAAAACGAAATCATGGGTCAGGATCAAAAATGACCTGGTGCTGGGGCATGAACAAGGGCATTTTGACATTGCTGAATTGCACGCGCGGAAGCTGAACAAAGCGCTGAAAGAATACAAATTCAACAGCAAGACAGTTAGTGATGATGTGAATAAGATCTATGAAAATATAATGAAGGATCATCATAGTTATCAAAGCGAATATGATCAGCAAACTGATTTTTCGAGAAAAGTTGATAAGCAGATGGAGTGGTTAACAAAGATCGAGAAAGACCTGAAAAGCCTCGATGTCTACCGTGCCTATACGCAGGAATTAATGCAGGAATCATCTAAATAAAACATTGCCCCTTGCAATAACCGTTGGGCCTGGCGGCAATCTTCCACATCCGGGGTGACAGATTTTGACACGCTTACAACAATCTTCCTGCGGCTATTTGTCACTCCATTGCAACTACCACTTATCGCACTATACTGTCTTTTTGCAGAGGAACCTTCAGCCCAAACACTGTATTGAACAACAATGGAAACACATTTACATTGCTTAATGCAGGATACCAGGACTCATAACTTCGCGAAGGAAGATATATAGCCTGGAGATTATTATAAGCATAAAAAGGACTCTTCCTGGCGAGGTGCCTTGAGCCATGATCACTCAACAGCAGAATGATCGCGCTGTCTTTTGTATTAGCCTTCAGGGTATCTATAAAATGTCCGATTTTATTATTCGAATAAACGAGGTATTGGAGATAAGCCGAATCTACCTCTCCTGCTTCCCTGGCGCTCCCATAATTTGTAAGTCCTAAATAATTGCCCATGCTGTCGCGCACCAATGGATCATGGGGCATCATCAGGTGCAGATAAGTAAATGAAGGGGCCTCGTATTGGGTTGCCGACTGTTTCAACACTTCACTCATCATCAGGTTATTGTTTTCGTCTGCGAGCGCCGCATTTCTTTCGGCAATATCCCGCATTCCGAATTTTTCAGCCATAATATCGGGTAGCGCTTTTGCCACCCGGTAGTACATAGTCTGATGTTGTACCAGGTTCATTTTATCGGGCAGCAGGCCATTTGAGTAGGCCGGTGCCTGTCCACCGAAATAAAAAGGAGATTTGTTGATCACGCGGTAACCCATCCCTCGGAACATCTCACAGGTCCTGTTCTTATCCAACGCCTGAAGGGCCTGTTTATACGCGTAATGATTTGAAATCACCGCCGGCGCCGCATACGGGAGGAGTTCCATATTTAAGAGGGAAGCCATTGAATAGATGGTGAGCTGATAATTGCTGGACGGGTTGCTTGTTATATGAAAGTTATGACCAGCCAGTTTATCCCTGAACGCATTGTTTGGATATCGGTAATAGGAATTGAGGCCTTCATTGCCAACATATTCATCCAACAAAATAAGATATACAGAGGGCTTGCCTTTGCCGGTGGAAGCCGTATTGACCTGGTCGGTGATGCCCGAATTTTCAGGAGCCGGTCCGTTAATGTTTGTCCGTGCAAAACTGAACAGGTCCACGAACAAATAAATAAGCATAAGGATGGTAAGAAACATCCTGGACCTGCTGAAAGAGGACCGTGATCTTCGCACGAGGAAAAAACCGGTAATGAGAAAAACTATGCTGAAAGGAAAAAAGATGGTCAGTCTTCCCAGTGTTGCTATTGCTCTTTGACCGGAGACCATGTCCTGGAGCACTCCGAAGAAAAGTATGATCAATAACAGGAAAGCAGTATATATGGTTGCTTTGCCCTCGTTTTTGAAAACGAGATTAAACAAGCGTTGAAGGAAAAGCGAAACGGCAATCAATACCAGTGATAATAAAACCAGGCTTCCGGAAGGAACAGAACCAAAATGCACGACGTAACCATGAAATGCGAAGTAGATTACAATAAGAATGATCAGGCCCTGGTGAAGGAAAAACTTCGAGAATGTTTCCCGTTTCATTTCAAATATTAAAACAACCCGTAAATCTGCGCATCTATTTTGGAGATAATATCACCAAGATGCTCTTCATTTTCAGGAAACTTGTTTTTATCAACGTCGATCACAAGTAATGGACCTTCACGGTAACTCTCGATCCATTTGTTATAATAATCATTAAGACGTTTCAGGTAATCGAGTCGTATGTTTTCTTCATATTCACGGCCACGTTTCTGGATCTGGGCGACCAGCGTAGGGACAGAGGCTTTCAGATAAATCAGCAGATCCGGTGGTTGAACCATCGATTTAAGTGTTTCAAAAAACTGAAAGTAGTTGTCATAGTCACGTTTGTTCATAAGCCCCATCTCGTGAAGGTTTGGCGCGAAAATGTGTGCATCTTCATAAATGGTCCTGTCCTGGACAATTGTTTCCGTACCCCGTTGTATATCCAGCAACTGATTAAGGCGGCTGTTCAGGAAATAAATCTGGAGGTTAAAAGACCAGCGTGGCATGTCTTCATAAAAATCAAAAAGGTATGGATTATGATCCACGTCTTCGAATTGCGGGATCCATTTATAATGTTTACTCAGTAATTCCGTCAGCGTTGTTTTACCGGCACCTATGTTTCCTGCTACTGCTATATGCTTTGGTTTCTTACTTTTTGCCATTTTGAGCGCCTGTTTTCAATTTTGTTTTGTCAAGATATGAATTATTCAACCTTTACATCCAATTGGCAGAAACATATTCCTCCGGTAACAATTGGTCAATTTGTCCCCCCCACTTAAAAAAATCGGTCAGCTTGTTCTGCCGGCTTAGTAACTGATTGCTCGGCTTGTTCTACCTGATTAATAATAATTAAGTCCCATCGCTTCCCGCACGATTGACATAGTTGCGGCGGCGCTCTTAGTCGCTTTTTCGGCCCCTTTTTCCATCACTTCCCGGAGATATTTTTCATCATTGCGGATCGCGTCTGCCTTTTCCCTGATTGGCGAGATAAATTTTACCATGTCCTCTGCCAGTTGCTTCTTCATATCACCATAACGGATAGTGCAGTTATTGAAAGCCTCTTCAAAGCGGGCAGTTGTATCTGCATTACTTGCCAGCTGCATAAGCTGGAACAAATTCTTAATATAGGGTGGCTTTTCAGCATTCTGCTCCGTCGGGCCACTGTCAGTCTGTGCTTTTTTTATTTTATCTGTTATCACCTTGTCGCTGTCCGACAAATAGAGGGTTGCGTTCTGATTCTCACTTTTGCTCATTTTCCCCGTGCCATCCAGGCTTGGCACCTTCGTTAATTCAACGCCATAATTAAATGCAAGCGGTAATGGAAAAATTTCTCCATACCTGTGATTAAACCGGGTAGCAAAGGTCCTGGCCATTTCAAGATGTTGCTCCTGGTCCTTACCGACAGGTACATACGTTGCACGATGTAACAGGATATCTGCAGTCTGAAGCACCGGATAGGTCAGCAAACCGGCATTTGAATTATCAGGCTGCAATCTTACTTTTTCCTTGAAGGTGACCGTTTTTTCAAGCTCTCCTTTATAGGCAAGCATATTCAGATAGAGGTACAATTCAGAAGTCTCGACTATATGACTCTGGCAGTATAGGGCCGCTTTGTCGGGATCAAGGCCGCAGGCAAGATATTCAGACAAAACACGCCTGACATTAGTTTTCAACTCCCTGGTATCGGGATGCGTTGTGAGTGAATGGAGATCAGCGATCATAAAATAACATTCGAACTCATCCTGGAGACGAACGTAATTTTTTACTGCTCCGAAGTAATTTCCCAGGTGTAAAAATCCGGTCGGCCGGATCCCACTCATTACGATCTGTTTCATGCGTTCATTGATGTTTTATCCGAAATCCCTGTCCCGGATACGTCAGGGAAATCTCCTATTCTTCAAATGGACGGCGAAGATAGAGATAAAGCAGTTTTTTGTTATTTTTGTTTTCATGGAAGTGAACGACAAAATGATTGAAAACCTCGCTAACCTGGCTAGGCTTGAATTCAATGATCAGGAGAAGACAGATATCAGGAAAGATCTCGAAAAGATGATCAGGTTTGTAGAAAAACTCAATGAACTCGATACTACCGGCGTAGCCCCGCTGCTGCACATGTCCGGAAATCTTAACATATTAAGGGAAGATACGGTTAAGGGCTCCGTAAGTCTTGAAGATGGTCTGAAAAACGCCCCCGACCACGATAGCCGTTTTTTCCTGGTTCCAAAGGTTATCTCGAAGCCCGACAATGCCGAAATTAATTCGGATCAACCGTAATAATTGCTTTTCTTTACGACCCATGTATTGCATTAATCAAATCAAAAAGTCCTGATGACCCCGATCATACATCTTGAAGATATCCGCAAAAGTTATTACATGGGTAAACAGGCAATTTCTGTTTTGAAGGGAATAAACCTGGATATCTTCAAAGGGGATTATGTGGCTTTGATGGGACCTTCCGGCTCAGGAAAAAGTACACTGATGAATATCTTAGGCTGCCTTGATACTCCCACTGCCGGAACCTATATTCTGAACGGACATGATGCCAGTAAGATGGCTGATGATAATCTTGCCGAGATCCGTAACAAGGAGATCGGCTTTGTTTTTCAACAATTCAACCTCCTTCCACGCCTGACCGCTGCCGAAAATGTGGCGCTTCCACTGGTTTATGCCGGCATTCCGAAAAAACTAAGGACGGAGATGGCCATGGACGTTATATCCAAGGTTGGCCTGCAGGATCGTAGTCACCACAAACCGAACGAACTGAGTGGTGGTCAGTGTCAGCGTGTTGCCATTGCCAGGGCACTTGTAAATAGTCCCGCACTGATCCTTGCCGATGAACCAACGGGTAACCTCGACTCTAAAACTTCCGTTGAAATTATGGAGATCTTCAATGCGATACACGCCAGTGGTAACACAGTTGTACTCGTTACGCATGAAGAGGATATTGCGAATTACGCAAAACGCGTTGTAAGGTTAAAAGACGGGCTTATTGAAAGCGACCGATTAAATACTGAGAAATTGGTTCATGCATAAATAGTTCCTCCACACCATGGCATTCAAGATCTACACTAAAACCGGTGATTCCGGTACCACCTCATTGATTGGAGGAACTAAAATTTCAAAAGCAGATCTTCGGATAGAAGCCTATGGAACGGTCGACGAGTTAAACTCATATATAGGCCTTTGCCGGGATCTTATCGCTGATGAGCACTCTAAACTAATACTCCAGGAGATCCAGGACAGGTTGTTTACGATTGGTTCATCGCTTGCGGTCGATCCGGGGAAAGAATCCAAATTAATGATCCCTGACCTGCATGAAGCGGATATTAACCTGCTGGAACAGGAAATTGACGTTATGAATGAAGCCCTGCCAGCGATGAAAAATTTCATACTCCCCGGCGGGCACGTTACCGTTTCGAATATTCATATCACCCGTTGTGTCTGTCGTCGTGCAGAACGGCTAAGTGTAAGGCTTATAGATGTGACCCATGAAAATTACCCGCTTGTGATAAAGTACCTCAACCGGTTGAGCGACTATCTTTTTATCCTGGCGAGATTTATAGGGAAGGAACTGGGTGCTCCTGAGATCGCCTGGAAGCCAAGGGTCTAATAAATTTATTCGACAATTTTTCCATCTTTCATGTGCAGGATGCGGTCACTCATAGTGGCCAGTTCCTCGTTATGGGTAACCACCAGGAAAGTCTGACCCATACGGTTACGCAGATCAAAGAAAAGCTGGTGCAGTTCCCTGGCATTGCCAGAGTCGAGATTGCCCGTAGGTTCATCGGCGAAGATGATCGCGGGATCATTAATCAGTGCCCTCGCGACTGCGACACGCTGTTGTTCCCCCCCGGAAAGGCTGCCAGGTTTGTTTTCAACCCGGTGTTTCAACCCAAGCGTTTCAAGTAGTGAAACTGCTTTCTCCGCAACTTCCTTTTTCTTTCGTCCCGCCATCCAGCCGGGTATGCATACGTTTTCGATAGCGCTGAATTCGGGGAGAAGGTGGTGAAACTGGAAAACAAAGCCAATATGTTTATTCCGGAATGCTGCCACCTCCTTCTCGCGAAGGTAATTCACCACCTGCCCATTGATGACTACTTCCCCCGCCGATGGTGCATCCAGCGTACCGAGGATATGCAGAAGGGTGCTTTTACCTGATCCCGACGGGCCGGCTATGCTTACGATCTCGGACTTGGCTATCTCGAGGTCCACACCTTTTAACACCTGCAGCTTTCCGTAGAATTTTTGTATGTTGACAGCTTTTAACATAAGTCTTTATCAGCGGCGTAAATTACTACAAACCAGTCGGTTCAGGAGGCTAAAAGGAAAATTAAAATAAATATGATACCATTTTTCAATATTAGATTTGGTTATATCGTTTAGAAATTTACTTTTGCGAAAAAATTACGGGGAGAATTCAATTCCCGGATCAAATTAAAACGGGTATAATAATGTTTTGGACACTCGAATTAGCATCCTATCTCGAAGACGCACCCTGGCCTGCTACCAAGGATGAACTTATTGATTACGCGATCCGCAGCGGCGCACCCATTGAGGTGGTTGAAAACCTGCAAGAGCTCGAAGACGAAGGTGAAATCTATGAGGGCATCGAAGACATCTGGCCGGATTATCCCAGCCAGGATGATTTCTTTTTTAATGAAGACGAATATTAAGAAGCAAATTATCAGAATAACAAAAGCGGACCATTGAGTCCGCTTTTTATTTAAACCGTTATCTTGTTTACACCGTTTACTTGTCTGAACCGTTCACTTGTCCGAACCGTTTACTTATTCAGACAGTTATCTCGATCCTGTTCTTTTCGGGGTCCAAAAACACACATTCGTAATATCCGTCGCCCGTGATCCTTGGTCCATCCAGCAATTCAAACCCATCGCCGATTAACCTGTCTGCCATATCATCTACTGCATGCGCTGACCCAACAGAGATGGCAAAATGTACCAGGCCCGAGAACTGCCTGTATGGATCATTAGCGGAGGCAGGAATACCAGGCATTTTCATCAACTCAATCCGAGGGCCATGGCCGAAAGTCAGGAAAATCGACTGGAACTGCTTCACGGGGTTTAAGTAAACCGGGCCGGCAGTCGCGCCAAAATACTTGCAATAAAACGCTTTCATGCGCTCCAGGTCCGATACCCAGATCGCGAGATGTTCAATATGCATCTGGACAGGATGTTGATTAGAAAGTATAAAGTTGGATGGTGATTACTTTTCCATCTGTGTAATTACGCCTTCCGTTACGCCCATTGTCGAAAATCCACCATCATGAAATAAATTCTGCATGGTAACCATCTTCGTAAGGTCACTGAAAAGAGAAACACAATAATCTGCACACTGATCCGCTGTGGCGTTTCCAAGAGGGCTCATTTTCTCTGCATAACCAATAAATCCGTCAAATCCTTTAACCCCTGAACCAGCCGTGGTTTTGGTCGGAGACTGGGAGACGGTGTTGATCCGCACCTTTTTTCTTAACGCATAATGATAGCCAAAACTCCTGGCCACACTTTCAAGTAAGGCTTTTGCATCGGCCATTTCACTATAATCAGGAAATACACGTTGGGCGGCTATATATGAAAGAGCAACAACACTACCCCACTCATTGAGCATGTCCATGTCCCATGCAGTTTTCAAAACCCGGTGCAGCGACATTGCCGAGATATCAAGTGTTTTTTGATTGAATCCATAATCGAGGTCAGTATAACCACGTCCCTTTCTCACATTCAGGCTCATCCCCACGGAATGCAGGATGAAATCAACACCACCATTGAAATGAGCCGCTGCTCCTTCGAAAAGTTTCTTCAGGTCATCCATATTCGTCACATCGGCCCCGAATACAGGTGCGTTTATTTGCGCTGATAACTTATTTATTTCCCCCATACGAAGGGCAACCGGTGCATTAGAAAGTACGATACTCGCGCCTTCTTCATGACAACGCAATGCGGTTCTCCAGGCCATCGATTTTTCATCTAACGCTCCGAAAATAATTCCTTTCTTCCCTTTTAAGAGATTGTACGACATAGTGGATTTTTGATAGTGATTGAAATGTTGCGGTAAAAATAAGGGATTATAGCGAAGTAATACTTTCAGCAGACAGGCCTGTTATCCAGGATCAGATCAGTTGTTTACCATTTCACGTGCATTCTCCAACGCAGCTGCAGTTGGCTTTTCGCCGCCAAGCATTTTTGCAATTGCCGTTATCCGTTCTTCGTTGGACAGCATCCTGATATTGGTTTTGATCGTATCGCCCTTGATCTGTTTATAAACAAAAAAGTGTGCATCCGCCCGACTTGCTATCTGCGGCTGATGTGTTATCGATATCACCTGGCGTTTCCGTGCAAGGCCTTTCATGATTATGCCCACCTGTTTTGCTGCTTCACCGGAAATTCCGGTATCGATCTCATCAAATATCAAAGTCGGCAGGTCAAGTGATTCGGCTACCAGTGACTTAATGCACAACATCAGCCGGCTTAATTCTCCACCTGAAGCCACCTTCCTGATAGGTTCAAACCGGTTGCTCTTATTCGCATCAAACAATAATTCTATCTTGTCAAGTCCATCCTCCCCCAATGATGGCAGTGCAGAAATACGGACTTTCAGCCTTGCGTTTGGCATACCAACCTTTGAAAGCAGGTCGTTTACGTTTTTTTCAAGCGGAGCGACCTGTCTTGTTCTGTTTATGGTCAGGTCATTGGCAATACCCGTGGCCTCCTTTTGTAAATTATTCATCAGGACCTGGGTCGTGGCAATCGATTCATCAATATTCAGAACATCCTGGAGTTTTTCCTGCAATTCGTTTTTGATCATAAGGAGATCAGCAGTTGACTTGACCCCATGCTTTTTCTGCAGTTTATAACCCACCGCAATTCTTTCATTGAGTTCTTCAATCCGGCGGGGATCATATTGTACATGGTCACTAATGTTCTCTACTTCATCTGCAATATCCTGGAGTTCTATCTGGGCAGATTGGAGGCGACTAAGGATATCCGGCAATTTTGCATGGTACGATGAATAGGTCTGCAGCTGGCCGCATAAAGATTTCAGGGATGAGACTACAGGCTCCTCCCCCCCGGTCAGATCATAACTCAACTTGTTAAGCACGGCCTTTATGCCTTCTGAATTTGATAGGAGATTGAGCTCAGCGTCTGCTTCTTCGAGTTCATCTAGCTTCAACGCCGCCTCTTCCAATTCATCAAATAAAAATTTATTGTAATCAAACTCTTTGGTGAATTGTTCCTTTTTTGAGTTAAGCTCAGCGAGTTCCCTGACAGCGTTTGTCCATTGACGATATACTGCCGTATAATTGTTGAATACCCGCGCATGCCCAGCCAACGCATCAATCACCTCCAGCTGGAAATCGGCGTCACCAAGTTCCAGCGTATCAAACTGCTGATGCAGGTCCACCAACATAGAACTCAGCCTGCGGAGCTGTTCAAGATTTACGGGAGTATCATTTACGAATGCCCGCGATTTTCCGTTTATATTTATTTCCCGGCGGATAACAAGTTCGTCTTCGACATCAAGATCTTCGGCCTTCAAAAACTCCCGGATGTCCTTTTTTTTCTCCGTTGCAAAAACTGCTTCAACAAAACATTTTTTTTCCCGGTTTTGCAGGACAGTCAGATCTGCACGCTCACCAAGAATCAATGAAAGTGCGCCCATCAATATTGATTTTCCTGCCCCGGTCTCCCCGGTTATGATATTTAGTTTGCCGGAGAAATCAATTTCTATGTCATCTATGATTGCGTAATTCTGGATATGAAGTCTGTTAAGCATATATTTTATTCCTGCTGATCAATGCTCGCTGATAAAAACTGAAAATTAGCTATTTCGCCTTAGTAATCATGGTGAAAATGCGAGAAACCACAGGTTATTTTCCACCATCTTTCACCGCCACCCCGCATCTGTCAATACCCGCCTTGGCACGCTGGTCGATGCCGTTCTTGTAGTCGTGATCCTTCATCGCGATACAGGTTTTGAACCAGCCCAGTGCCTCTTCATAGTTTTGTTGTTTCTCGTAAATGAATCCAATCTGTAAGGCAGCCCTGGCCGCAAAATATTCCTGCCGGTCCTTGCCATCACGGATGGCAAGTTTATAAAAATTTATAGCTTCGGTATCTCTGCCCAGGTCATCGTAAATTCTTCCCGCACGATAATAGAACTCGGTTTTTTCTTCAGGTTTTTGAAAATCGGCGGCCGATTTTCCATGTAACAGGCGTAGTGCCTCACGGTGATAACCACCATCGCTATAAAGTCTTGCCTGCAACAACAGTTTGTTTGGCCAGGAATTCGTCTTCGCTTCTTTTTGTGCCTGTTTGTCGGCTTCACTGTCGGTGTTGCCTTTGGTAAGTATCAGTTTTCTTATACCATCCGCTTTCACCTGGTCACCTTTCATATAATACAGCCAACTGATTTTCTGTAGCGCATCCTTCATATAAAACCTGCCTTTGAAAGTTGCAGCAAAACGTTCGAGATAATACAGTGCTTCGGGGGAACCTTTGTACAGTAAGATGTAGCCTCTTTCGAGGTCCCAGACGGGTGATTGCAGGTATCCCGGCGCGGTACTTCTTTTATCAAGGATGTCGAGGGCAGTCTCCGCCTGCTGGTTATGTGTACTAAGGTTGGCCGCGAGATATGAAAAAAGATGATTGTTTACGAGATCAAGTTTCTGGCTGCGGACATATGCCAATACACCTTCCTTATCATTTTCGATATAGTATGAAAGATAGCAGTAATAAAATATTCCTTCATTGCGGTAAAGCAGGGCTCCGCGGTCCGGCGACTGAAGGAATGTTCGCAACTCCTTCATGCCTGATTGAATACTGCCGCGTATACCCATCATATTGGTGAGCCATCTGTAACCGTCGGGTATAGTGCCGGCAGCCACCTGCATGGCACCACGGTACATTTGATTAGGAAGGAACTGCGGATATCTTTTAGCGTTATCTTTTACCTGTATAAAAGAGCGACGGAATTCCCAGCCCGCATCCCAGTTATGGCCGAATTTAATTTTGATAACGGCCCATTGGAAATGGATTGTGGCTGTACTAAAAAGATAGTAGGGAGAATTAGTGGGACCTTTACCGAGCAGGGTCAATCGCTTATCGCGGTTTGACACGCGCCGGGTATACTCATCCGGATCTTCATTAAAAAACAGCGTAAAGAAATCAATGTAATTTTCAAGCAAATGCGGAATCAGGTTTTCCGGGTGTCTCTTTTTCTCCAGGTCGATAAGATGTTGTCCCGATTGCAGTCTGAGCCTGAGGATTTCCTGGTATGCCTCCTGACAATCCTTGTTAAAATCGAATATCTTTTCCGCGTGAAGCGAAGCCAGGTTGAGTAGCAAAAATAAAATGGAAAATATCCGCTTCATAAGGACTGCACCATGTTCTTTAATTCCATCTCTCAATATAAAAAATAAAGGTGTTCATTTTCACGAACACCTTCAGATATAAATTATGCCAGTATAGCTCCCTCAGGATCATTTAACATCAACACTGTCGAACAGGTCGCGATCAACCAATATACGACCGCAGTTCTCACACACGATGATTTTCTTGCGTTGTTTGATCTCGCTCTGACGCTGGGGAGGAATTGCGTTGAAGCAACCACCACAGGCATCACGTTCAACCGGAACAACCGCTAAACCATTGCGGTAATTTTTACGGATACGATCATAAGAATTCAGGAGACGCTCTTCCACTTTTTCACGGGCATCAGAAGAAAGTTTACTGAAATGTTTTTCTTCTTTTTCAGTGGATGCTATGATTTTTTCAAGTTCACCTTTTTTTGTCGCGAGCACGCCTTCTTTTGCAGCAATGTTCTTTTTCGCACGATCGAGCAGAATTACCTTTTCACCTATTTCTTCATTTGCATCTTTTATATGCTTTTCAGCAAGCTTCATTTCAAGCTGCTGCATTTCAATTTCCTTGTTAATTGCCTCGAATTCGCGACTGTTTTTTACATTCTCAGATTGTTTCTCATACTTTTTTATGAGAGCTTCTGCATCCTTTATCAGGTTTTTCTTGCTATTGATAAATTCCTGGATCCCGTTGATTTCTTCTTCTATCCTTGTTTGCCTGGCATTCAAACCGGTTATCTCATCTTCCAGATCACTCACTTCCATTGGTAATTCGCCTTTCAGGATCTGGATCTCATCGATCTTTGATTCTACCTTTTGCAGGGCTACCATGGAGGCTAATTTTTCCTCAACAGAATAATCTTTTACGTTGGCCATATTTTGATTGATGTTTTAGTGTTAAGGCCTGAAACAATTGGTGGATCAGAACCAGTTCCCCTGTCACCAGGTTATGGTGATCACAAAAAGTAATGGACCGGGTTGGTTTTTACTTTTGTTTTGAGGACGGCAAAGTTAGTAAATTTTTCGCGCAAAATATCATATAGGAGGTCAATCGTGTACTGCTCGCTTTCGAAATGCCCTATGTCGCAGATCATCATCCGGTCATTGGCGTCAAAAAACTCGTGATATTTTATGTCGCCCGTCAGATAAACATCAGCTTTCGCAGCTAATGCCTTATTAATCAGGAAGCTACCCGATCCACCACAAAGGGCGACCACATTAACGGCTTTGTCCGGTGCAGTTGTGTGCCTCAATACCTGAAGGTCGAAAGCCGCTTTAACTTTCCCTAAAAATTCCTGTGGCGGTACGGGAACCTCCAATTCGCCGATCAGCCCCGAGCCCACCCTGTCATATTCGTTAAGTAGCCTGACAACGTCGAACGCAACTTCTTCGTAGGGATGCACCGCCCTCATAGCCTTAAGGAGCCTGGCTTCCAGGTAAACCGGGAAGATAACCTCAATGCGGCGTTCGTCTTCCAGGTGGCGTTCGCCCGGTTTGCCCACGTATGGATCCGTGTCCTCGCCTCCCTTAAAACTTCCGGTGCCAGGCGTACTGAAGCTGCATTCGCTATAGTTCCCGATACTGCCCGCCCCTGCTTCAAACAAAGCATCTTTTAGTTTTTCTTCGTGGGCAGCCGGTACAAATACATACAATTTTGCCAGCTGGTCTCTTTTAGGAGAGAGCACTCTCCCGTTAACGAGCCCGAGTTTATCTGCCATTTGTTTGTTCACCCCGCTTATTATGTTGTCGAGGTTGGTATGAATAGCATAGATCGCTATATCATGTTTTATCGCGAGGATAATAGCCTTCCCTACATAATTTTCCCTATTCAGTTTTTTCAAACCCTGGAAAATGATGGGATGATGGGCCACTACAAGATTTGCACCGGCATTAATGGCCTCATTTATTACTTCGGCTGTTGAATCCAGGCAAACAATTACACCTGTACATGGTTGATTTGAATCACCGGTTATTAATCCCGCATTGTCATAAACTTCCTGCAAAGAAGGAGGAGCGATTGTTTCCAGGTGAGCGATAACTTCCTTGATGTTCATACCGTAAAGGTAAAGCCCTGAGCGCAATGCAGGAGCTGTAGCGGCAACAGTTTCTGTCTCTCCGATTCTTACCGCACACTTTTGAGAGAGCAAGATAACGGGTATTGTAAATATTGCCTAGATTTACGAGCACCTTCAACACTTAATATGCGCACAACCTGGATCATTTTGTTGCTGACCATTGCTGCCGCAGCTGGTTTATATTTTTATTTTAGCCGTAAACCCAAGCCTGCTGCATATGACACTATCGCGTTCAGGAACACGCCGGATTCTATCCTGCAAAAAGTAAAAGTGTATACGGCTGACCGGCCGGTAGAGGTGTTTTATAATGACAGTTCGTGGACATTAGCGGACAGCACGCCACTCACAAGGATAATGACGAATCGTACAACCGATTCAATCACTAAACGTTATGCAGAAAAAACGTTGATTGTCACTTATGACGAAAAGTTTTTTTATGACATGGACCTTCGCAAGGCAGATTCCAATGCCGCTTATACCATAAACCTGCAACTGGTGCCCGTGTCGGATAGCATGATGGTCTATGGCAGCATAGATCAAAAAGATGCCGGCGTTATCAATTTCCGGAATCCAATGGCAAGCATGTTCAGAGCATTTGTGATTACGTATAGTGACAGGGTACCCGACTCTCTTAAGACCGACACGGCCGGAGGGGGACCACAGACCAAAGCCACAAAGATCATAACAGTACTCAAGCCCTGAAATTCGTTGGGAAGAGGGAAATTGAATCGTCAACTTCGACATTCGTGGTTATTTTTGCCGGATGAACGGATCAAAAACCGGCATATTAAGTTTACTCAGGAAAATCGGTTTTGCTGAAGGCTTATCATGGCTTCTCCTCCTGGGTATTGCTATGCCATTGAAATATCTGGCGGGGCAGCCCTTACCAGTGAGAATTGTCGGGTGGATACACGGCCTTCTTTTCATTGCATATCTCGTTCAGCTTTACCGGGTCCAGCGGGCTTATAGATGGCCATTGAAAAAAACGATAGCAGGGTGCCTGGCAGCCTTTTTGCCTTTCGGCACCTGGGTCTTTGATGCTCAATTGAAAAAAGAACAGGATCCTTTACCCTTAATCGATTCAAAACCACGAACTTATTCATGACGCACCTGGATCAGAACGAATTATATAGTCAGTACAAAACGGCCATGAGCCGGATTGCCGACCTGCGCTTTTCTTCGGCATTGTTACAATGGGATCAGGAAACTTATATGCCGCCTAAAGGGGCCGCGTTGAGGGGCCAGCAGATCGCAACCCTCACGGAAATGGCCCATGAACTTTTTACAAGCAAAACATCCGGGGATCTTTTCACTCATCTCGTTGAATCGTCGGTTACTGACAACCGGGAGAAACGAAATGCGGAGCTCAGCCTGGAGGATTATACAAGGCTGCAAAAGATACCAGCAGCCTTTGTCCGCGAACTCTCGGAGACGGTTAGCCAAAGCTTCCACAGCTGGATGGAGGCAAGAAAGGCTAATGATTTCAACCTGTTTGCCGGTGATCTTGCGAAACTGGTATCACTCAAAAAGCAGGAGGCAGGCTATCTTGGTTACGACAACCATCCATACGATGCGTTGCTTAATGAACACGACAAAGGCACAAATGTATTACTTCTTGATGCGGTGTTTACACAGATCAGGGGGCCACTGAAAGATCTGCTGCAGCAAATTGTGAACTCCGCACCGGTAGACGATTCTTTCCTACGCCGGCATTATCCCCGCGACCGGCAGTGGGCGTTCGGGATGGACCTGCTGAAAAGACTCGGCTACGACTTTGAAGCAGGCAGGCAGGATGTTTCGGAACATCCTTTTAGTGTGAGTTTTAATAACCAGGATGTGAGGATAACCACGAGGATCGATGAAAATGATCTGTCGTCCATGACGTGGAGTTGCATACACGAACTGGGGCATGCGCTCTATGAGCAGGGTTTGCCGGGAGATCAGTATGGCTTGCCGGGGGGCGAGGCGGCGAGTTACAGTATTCATGAGTCGCAGTCGAGGTTGTGGGAAAACCATGTTGGTCGCAGCGAATCATTTTGCGCAGCCTTCTTTCCCCTGTTCAAACAATACTTCCCTGAACAGCTTGCCGATATCGAGGTCGAACAGTTTTACAAAGCAATCAATAAGGTGCAGCCTTCCCTGATTCGTACGGAAGCAGATGAACTAACCTATCATTTTCATATCATGATAAGATATGAACTCGAAAAAAAGCTGCTGGAAGGGAGTTTACAAACCGTTGATATTCCGGCATATTGGGCAGAACAATACAAGTTGTATCTCGGTGTGGATGTTCCTGATCACAAGCGGGGCTGCCTGCAGGATGTCCATTGGAGCCATGGAAGCTTTGGTTACTTTCCAACCTATTCGCTTGGAAGCTTTTACGCCGCCCAGTTTTTCCATTGTGCCATTGAAGGCGGCCAGGATAAAAACGAAAATAGTAAAACCATCCGGGAAGCGGTAAATTCGGGTAAGTATGAAGCGTTACTTGCCTGGTTAAGATCAAACGTGCACACAAATGGCAGATTGTATACCAGCGAAGCACTTTGTGAGGTGATTTCCGGGAAAACGCTGGACATCAATTATTTTTTATCGTATTTGCTTGATAAATACAGGAAAATTTACAACTTTTAAGGTCCAATCCATTTCCGATGATCAGATTTATCCCAATACTGCTTATATGTCTCTGCACGATCTCCTGTAAAAAGGCAATTGAGCAGAAACAGGAACAGATTGTGATGGATGCTATCACAAGCGGGCTTTGGATCGTAGATTTATATTCAGAAGATGGTGTGGTAATGACGGCGGACTATGCGGGTTACGAATTTAAATTCAATGACAATGAAACCCTGAATGCCCTGAAATCCGGGTCTACTGTATCGGGAACATGGAAACCGGATATTACTCAATATACTATCACCACTAATTTTCCTGGAGCTACTGTTCCCCTTGCCAAACTCAGCAGCACCTGGAAACTAACTGACAGCGACTGGGATTATGTCAAATCCGAATCATCCGTAACCGGTGTAAAAAGAATATTACATCTGCGCAAAAAATGATACACAATTGTTTTTTGAATCACGGATTGAAATTTGATAGTAAATACCGCCTGTAGACTTCATCCTAAAACCATGGTCCAAATAAATCCAACGCGGGGAGTATCCCTGACGTATCTAGTAATTCATTGCGATAAGCCAACGTTTCCGGCCATCCAACATTCCTGATGAAAACCGTAATGATCTGTAACTACAAAAGCATTTGGTTCTAATGAGGAAATTGTGGCTTTTTTATTTTTTGATTTTTGTCTCCCAGGTTCTGAGTGCCCAGAACCCTGTTGCTAATTTCACCGCTACGCCTCGCACCGGTTGTGCGCCACTAGTCGTCAATTTTGCTGATCAATCTACCGGGAACCCTACGAACTGGGACTGGGATCTCGGAAATGGCCAGCTCGTAACCGGACGGAATCCTGTAGTTGTTTATAATGTTCCCGGTGTATACACAGTTAAGCTGGTTGTCCGAAACGCGAATGGGATTGCCCAGGAAGTAAAGACCGATTATATCAGGGTCAACCCGGCACCTTTACCGGCTTTTACAGCTAGTACTACCACGGGTTGTGCACCAAATACAATAAATTTTACCGATAACAGTGCTGCTCCCGGTGGCACCATCACAGGCTGGTTATGGAACTTCGGAGATGGAGGAACTTCCACCGCACAGAATCCATCCTACACTTACGCTACCCCGGGATACTATGATGTTACCTTACAGATAACCAGCAACCAGGGATGTAAGGCCACGACGAACCGTTTACGTTATATCAGGATTGTTCCCGGTGTTGTTGCGAGTTTCAATGCTGTTCCGGCAAACACATGCCAGGCACCATTTAATGTTTCGTTTACCAATGAAAGTTCGGGGCCCGGCAACCTCAGTTATATCTGGGACATGGGAAACAAGGCGTCATCTGTTAGTCCGACCCCCTCCACCGTTTACAATGATACCGGCACTTACCGTGTATCATTGATAACAATTAGCGATTATGGCTGCTCCGACACGCTGGAGAAACTGATCCCGCTTAAAAACAATTCCACACAGTTCAGCGCGCCGGATACCGCGTGTCTGAACGTAGCAGTCAATTTCACAAACACTTCTTCCCCCGCCCCCGTTTCAAGCCGTTGGGAATTTGGTGATGGTGGCGTTTCAAGTTCGCGGTCGCCATCTTACACCTTTGATAGCGCGGGAGTGTATACCGTGAAGCTGGTTAACCGTTACGCGAACTGTACAGATTCTGTGACGAAGACCATTACAATCGGTCCGAAACCTTTGGTAGATTTTTCGTCCGTGAATCATGCCAGTTGTAAGGCTCCGTTTACGGTTGACTTCAAGGATCTCACACAGAATTCCACCGCCTGGTTCTGGGATTTTGGTGATGGTACCAACTCAACAGAAAAAAACCCTAAACACACTTATAACCGATTGGGTCAATACGATATTACGTTGACTGCTACCTTCGGTGGAGGATGCCAGAACACGGTTACGAAGCCGGTATTTGTACAGGTGGTTGAACCCACTATCGGCGTTTCGAATATCCCGGCCGGCGGCTGTATACCATATACCTTCAGCCCTGTTCACAGTGTGAAAGCGGTTGATGGTGTGGCAAGCTGGCTTTGGGATTTCGGCGATGGATCCACTAGTACGGTGGCCAACCCTTCACATGTGTATTCCACTGCGGGTAAATTCAATGTCAAGCTCAGGATAGTCACCAATTCCGGTTGTGTAAAAGATACCACCTTTATAGATGGAGTAAAGACCGGCTCACCGGTTACTGTTGATTTCGTGGCCGATAAATTTGATGTCTGCGCATCGGAAGCTGTACAATTCACAGAATTGTCAAATGGCGCGGATGAATGGTTCTGGGATTTTGGTGATGGTACAACTTCGATTGAACGCAACCCATCCCATGTTTTTGTGGATACCGGGTATGTGACCGTGACCCTGACAGCTTTCCGTAACCGGTGCCCAACCAATGTTATCAAAACAAGATACCTTCGGATCACTCCACCCGTAGCCCGGTTTTCTTATACGGTAGATTGCAACAATAAGCTGCAGGTAAATTTCAGGGATAGCTCTATCATAGATCCGGCGCTTGGAAACGTTTCCTATAGCTGGAATTTTGGAAACGGCGCGGGCACCTCCAATGCTAAAAATCCAACTTTTACATTTGGTTCATTTGGTTCACACCCGGTAACACTCACAGTTACCAATGGTCCGAAATGTACCTTCACATATGTGGGTTCTGTTTTGTTGCTTGATGAGCAGGCAGCATTTACCAGCTCAAAAACGAATGTTTGCAAGGATGAAGAATTTATCCTTACGGCTAATCCGGTAAATGCCAATAATATTAAATTTTATGAATGGACGGTAGGTAATGACCTGCCCATTATGGACACATTGCCGACACTGAAATACCGCTTGTCTGACAGTGGCTCATACAATATCCGGCTGGTTATTATCGATAGCAATTTCTGCCGGGACACACTCGTGCTCACCAATTATGTGCGTGTGGTGGGACCTGAACCGGATTTCGCCCCAAATGCAAAAGGTACATGTCCCAATACGCTTATAACCTTCACCGATAAAACTGTCACTGCTGCACCTGTTGTAAAATGGACCTGGGAATATGGCGACGGAACCGTTCAGGATTATACCGCACCCCCATTCAATCACCGGTACAAGAATGTAGGAGTATATTCTGTTAAGCTAACGGTCACGGACAACCGCGGATGTAAAGATTCCAAAACGATTACTGATACTGTTATCGTTACGGCACCAAAAGTGGGTTTCATTGCTGACTCCATTTATTGTCCCGCAGTTAACCTGCAGTTCGTTGACACATCATCAGGAAGGAACCTGAAGTATTTCTGGAACTTCGGTAATGGCAATACTTCTACAGCTCCAAATCCCACCCAGGCTTATGCGGGCGGTGATGCCAGTTATTCTGTTTCTTTGAAAATTACAGACGAGTTTGGTTGTTCAGATTCAGTGAGTAAGGCTTCTTATATAAAAATCCGTTCTCCAAAGGCTGCCTTTACCGCTGTTGATACAACAAGCCTTTGTCCACCATTGGAAACCAGGTTCACACTTGAAGCGAAAGATTATGCATCTTATTATTGGGATTTCGGCGACGGAACTTCTCAATCAACGGTGCCAAATCCAAGACACTTTTATAATGGCTACAACGTGTATACCGCTACGTTAGTGGCCGTGGGTTATGGCGGCTGTGTTGATTCCGCCACTCATCGTGTTACGTTGAGTGATCCAAACAGTACCAGGCTCAATTATACACCGCTGGAGGCCTGCAACACACTGACCGCCACATTCGACCTGAAACCTCCACCATATTCAAGGTATGTTTTCTATTATGGGGATGGACTCACCAACACATCACAGGATACGGCATTCTCACATTTCTATCGTGGACCTGCTTTTTTCTACCCCTCAATATTTTTAACGGACAGCTCTGGTTGCCAGTTCAGCCTGGCGAATTATCAGCCAATCCGTGTAATTGGGGCGAAACCATTGTTCGGAGCAGATAAAACCGAATTCTGTGATACTGCTAACGTAGCTTTTACCAATTTTACGATATTCAACGATCCGGTTGTTTCTTATAACTGGACCTTCGGCGACGGAGCCACATCAACAGCGTTGTCTCCCTCCCATTTCTACTCCCAGCCTGGGGTAAATCTGGTGACTTTAAAAGTGGTTACAGAACAGGGATGTACCGATTCTCTTACAGATACTATCCGTGCATACCGTACCCCCGTCGCAACTATAGGCACTCCCGACACGGTTTGTATAAATACGCCATTGTTGTTCAGGGGAATGCTTGCTGTGGCCGATACTACGGCTATCAACTGGCAATGGACTTTTGGGAATGGACAGACTTCAGCTTTACAGAATCCTTCAGCCACTTATAATACCGTCGGCAGTTATGTTGTCAACATGAAATCAAAAGTTCAGTTCGGTTGTGCCAGTGATACCTCGAAGCGGATTTATGTTGCGCCGGCCCCGACGGCAAATATTGGCAACGACATGCAGATTATTTCGGGTGGTGGAGTTTACATTCCCGCCGACTACACCGGAGATATCAGGGACTATCAATGGTCACCGTCACAGCGCCTCGATTGCGACGACTGCCCGACTCCATATGCGAACCCGGCAAAAACAACTAAATACAAGGTAACGGCTACAGACCGGTATGGATGTGTTGCCACTGCTGATGTTACGATTTTTGTAGTGTGTGCAGACCGGAATCTGTATATCCCCAATACTTTCTCTCCTAACAATGATGGCACAAATGATGTATTCTATCCGCGCGGGACAGGTGTATTCACGGTTAAGTCATTGCGCGTTTTCAATCGTTGGGGTGAAACAGTTTTTGAGAAAACAAATTTCAGCGCCAATGCTGCGTCTTCCGGATGGGATGGAACCTTCAAGGGACAAAAGGCACCGCAGGATACTTATATTTATACAATGGAAGTGGTGTGTGAGAATTCGGAGATCAATACTTTCAAAGGAAACGTGACATTGATCAGGTAAATCCAGGTAAGCGACAGACAAAATAAATTGAACAGTGAGTAATTTCAGGACATACAGATTTTTTCCACGGATGGGTGCAATTTCACTTTGCATGCTTGTTATGGCCCTGCAATCCGTGGCCCAGGATCTTCACTTTTCACAATTCTTTGAAGCTCCGTTACTACGTAATCCATCACTGGCTGGAATCTTCACCGGAGACTACCGGGTTCAGGGCGTTTACCGGGACCAATGGAACAGTTTCACCAATGCGTACCGGACCGGTTCACTAAATGCAGAATATAAAATGCCAGTCGGGAAAGGTGATGATTTTATTACAACAGGCATTCAACTGTTATTTGACAAGGCGGGCACCGTAGGCCTCACCACGACACAGGTTTTACCTGCACTGAACTACCATAAATCCCTCAGCGATCAGAAAGTAATGTATTTATCATTCGGGGTGATGGGGGGCATGATCAGGAAAAACGTTGACATGTCGAAAATGACCACGGATAATCAATACGGCCCCGGTGGTTTTGATCCTACCCTGCCAACAGGCGAAATGTTTATTGCTCCAAATTTCACTACCTGGGATGCCAGCGCCGGACTCAGTTTCAATACTACTTTTGGTGCGGGCCAGGTGAACAGCCTGTTTTTCGGCGGGGCATATCATCATCTGAACCGGCCCAAAAATTCTTTTTACAGGGATCCTGAGATCGAGTTAAATGCGAAGTATGTGTTTTCAGCAGGTGTAAAGTTGAATGTCGACGATTATTCTTATTTCAATCTTCAGGCTGACCATAGTATGCAGGGCAGTCATGTGGAAACTATCGCGGGGGCACTTTATTCTTACAAACTCGGTGATAGTCCTGATAACCCCATTTATACGGTACATGCAGGCGGATTTCTGCGATGGAAGGACGCGATCATCCCCGTCATAAAGATAGACAAGCATCCCCTTTCTATAGCCATCAGCTACGACATAAACATCTCTCCACTCAAAACAGCCAGCATGGGCAGGGGTGGAATCGAACTTTCTGTGTCATATATTGGTTTTGTAAAAAGAGACAACAGCAGCCAGTACAAAATGCTTTGTCCAAAGTTTTAATACAACCAGGCAGGGAATTACTTTTTACAAACAACATTCATCAATTCATCATTACTCAACTATGGCAATTTCAACAGGAGAGCAGGCACCTGATTTCGCTTTGTACAACACCGAAAAGCAGAAAGTGAGCCTTGAAGATCAAAAAGGCAAAAATGTGTTACTTCTTTTTTTCCCGCTTGCGTTTTCGAGCGTATGCACCGCTGAGCTTTGTGGTGTAAGGGATAACATCGCAGCTTATAATTCCGCAAATGCTGTAGTTTTTGGAATAAGCGTCGATTCTCACTATGCCCTTCGCAAGTTCAGGGAGGAACAACATCTGAACTTTGATCTGCTCAGTGATTTTAATAAAGAGGTCTCCACGAAATACAATGCGATCCATGAAACATTTGGAATGGACATGCGGGGTGTTTCAAAAAGAGCTGCATTCCTTATTGACAAGGCAGGAATAGTCCGTTATGCAGAAGTCTTGGAAAACCCTGGCAAAGTGCCCGATTTTGACAAAATCAACGCCACGCTTAAAAACCTCGATTGATTTTCCGGGCGAGGTGATTAGATCTCCGCGAGATTCAGACTTCACTTGATAATTAATAGTTTACAAAAGTTAATCAAATCAAATATGACTTGCATGAGCTAAGATATTTCCCTTAGTATTTGCATTAATATCTCAAATCATTTGTACATTTGGATTAATGGAAATATCTTGGCACATAATCGTAAAATATCATCTTGCATGAAGATTTTTTACATCCTGTGCATTACTCTTATTGTTTCATTGCAGGCGAACAGCCAGGAGCGTTCGAGGCAAACTCCTGCCCAGGAGCCTGCGGCCAGGATAGTTAAGTTTTATCCGAACCCGGCTACCTCCATTATTAATTTTGACTTCCAGAAAAACGCTGATAAAAATTACAATTTCCAGATCTACAGTCTTACCGGGAAAAAGGTATTTGAACTGGCAAAAGTGGATCAAAAGACCACTGTCAATCTCAGTGATTTTTATCGTGGTATCTACATCTTTCAGCTGAAAGATCAGTTTGGTAAGCTTGTTGATTCCGGGAAGTTCCAGGTTACCAAGTAATTTCTTCACCTTTCCTGACTCCTCACAGCACCTGCATGATCATAAACTTCAGGTAGTGGGTGTTTTCGAGGTCCCTTACAATTGGATGATCGGCAGATTGTGCCTGGAAGCAAACCTGTCTTAATTTTCGTTTCGCATCTTTTGCCGCCATTTGCATTATGTCCGCAAACAGGTCAGGAGGCACCAGGTTTGTACAGCTGGAAGTAACCAGGAATCCGCCAGGCTTCACAAGCTTCATTCCCCGGAGATTGATTTCCTTATACCCGGCAATAGCTTTTTGTATGTTTTCCCTCGATTTGGTAAATGAAGGAGGATCCAGCATCACCACATCGTATTGTCTGCCTTCTTTGGACCAGTTCTTCAGAACGTCGAAAGCATTAGCCACTTCGAACTTGCAGATATTCTCGTACCCGTTAAGGGCCGCGTTGGCATTTGCCTGCTCAACCGCATTTTCAGAAATATCGAGCCCTAGCACGGATTTCGCGCCATAGTGGGCGGCATGAATTTCAAAAGTGCCCGTGTATGTGAAAACGCCCAGGACCTCGGCTCCTTTTACAATGTGTTGAATAGCTCTCCGGTTGTCCTGCTGATCAAGAAAATATCCTGTTTTCTGGCCCTTGTCTATGTCGACCCAAAATTTGAGTCCGTTTTCTATGATTTGGATCCTTGTATCGAATGGAGCTGAAAGAAATCCTTTTTGTTGAGGCAATCCCTCAAGTTCACGGACAGGTACATCGTTCCGTTCATAAATACCTTTTGGAGAAAATATCGTCTCAATGGCCTTTACTATAGCGGGTTTCCAGACGTCTATACCAAGCGCCAGGGTCTGAATCACAAAGTAATCGTTGAATTTATCGATGATAAGCTGAGGAAGATCATCGGCTTCGCCGAAAATGAGTCTGCAGTTTTCTAAATATCCAAGCTGGCGGCGGTATTGCCAGGCGCTGAGAATACGATCATGAAAAAATGCTTCGTCAATTCCTGTATTTTTATCACGCGTAAGTAAGCGGATAACTATCTGGGACTTTGGGTTGAGATAACCCTTCCCAACAAATTTTTTATCATGAGTGTAGACGTCTACGATATCACCCGCCTTCGACTCCAAATCTATCTCCCTGACTTCATTATTAAATATCCAGGGATGTCCGTTGGGCACACGCTGGCTGATCTTTTTGTTTAAGAACACATTGGCCATAACCTGCAAAATTAATGGAATCGATCAAGCAAAGCCGGGTGTTTACTGTTAATCCCGGTTTATGTTTCGGAGCAGGATGAATGCCGGGCCCTTTTTCCAATCGTTTTTCGCTTGTATCTCCGTGGGCCTGATTGAGAAATTACCTAAAACAATATCTGTTTTGCCGTCCCCGTCTACGTCGCCGGCATCCATGGTGAGCCACCGGCCAAATTCGCTTTCCGGGAAAGTATATGCCTCGAAACCGTAGTTCCCCTTGTTTTGGAGATAAACAAAGCCTTCTTCAGGTTGATTGGCAAAGTCTGCAAAAAAAGCGATAGTGGCGAGATCCTGGTCGCCATCATTATCAAAATCCCTGGCGATAGCCTTGAAACAGCCATGAATAGGAAAGAAGTATTCCTGACGGAACTTGTTTTTACCATCATTCTCAAAAATGTATACACCATGATAGGGCTTAAGAACCATGGAAAAATCAGCATTGTCCCCGCAGGTATACACTATATCCGGATGACCATCTTTATTGAAATCAGCCAGTTCGAAATAAGATGAACCATAAACCGAAGGAAAACTCAATACTTTTTCCTCCTTGAAACGACCATTCCCGAGGTTGGTGTAAACAATAACACCTTCACTTCCCTGTGAAAAAAGCGCCCAGATATCGGGCAGTCCATCTTTGTTATGGTCAACGATATAGGCCTTGATGGCGCCGGGCAGAGGTTTTAAGACATGGCGGGCAAACTTCCCATTGCCCTTGTCTTCCAGCCAGGTAAGTGCGCCGGTAAGGTTGCCGAATTCGCAGACAACATAATCTGGTCTTCCGTCTGAGTTCAGGTCGCCGGAAGTAAGTGCTACCGGCCGGGCCAGGTTTGTTGCCACCTTCATTAAATGAGCACTGTCGCTTCTGAGAGTATCACCCGCACCAATAGATAGGGAGCCAAGTGAAGCATTGGTCGGATTCAACTGGCCGATATCACAGAACACAAATTTATCCCTCTCAACAACCATATCAACGAGATTACCTGGAGAGGGCAGAGACCGGGGTGCTGATACAGGATCAGTAACAAGGAAGAGCCGTTGTTTGATGATGTCGTTGAATGTTAATTTCGGACCCTTATCCTCATTAATTTTTATAAATGACAAAGCAGGTGTGTCCAATTTTATCGGAGACTGCAGAACAGAAAAACCAGGTAACTTCTTGTTAATTATGCTCTGCCTGTCCTGTGGTGGCAACGTATCGGGCGAGGTTGCGAGGTAATAATCCAATATCTGTTGCCACTGCCGGGCATCGATCAGTGGCTGTGACGGGTAATACCCGCCATCCAGGTTCGGATCATTTTTGAAGGAAGGATAATATTTGAAATTATGTTTGAATATGCCTAATCTAGGTCCCATCTGGGGCAGGACCCCCTCTTCCCAGCTGGTGACATCCAACAGCGAAGGATCTGGGAAATCATGACAGGATTGACAGTGTATCCGGGCAAGCTTTTCACCTGCCCTGATATTTGCCTCTGGGATATTTTTGTAAGATTTATTACGCTGATAATCTTTGCACGAGGTGATCGACACCACGGCTGAAAATATACAGCACAGGATCAATGTCCCGACCCTGGCCAGCTTTGGAATGGGCCAGTTGTGATCTGTTTCCTGATATTGGCTCTGCAGCTCCGGGGATGATTTTTGTTTTGAGATCATTTTGCTTTTCGGAATTCCAGTCTATTCAACAGGTATGGGTCTGACACTGCCCTTACTATCACTGATCTCAATACTCTGCACATTTGAATCAGTCAATAGAAATCTTGCAGATTGCGATAAAAACGAAGATCCGTAACTGAACTCGCACTTCCTTGTCTTTCCATTTTTCAATTTGATCAGAGCGGTGACATCTGTCGCAAGTGCTGGTATTAGTTTTCCTTTATTGTTCAACTCCAGGACCTTCAATGGTCCCTGGTTTTCACTCGCTGCCAGGAGGTATCGACCCTGGGTACTTCTCAATTTGACCAGTGCCTTTCCATTGCCTGGAAAATAGATGCCACTCTGCTGAATGGATAAAGGTGTAAAATTGCCAAGTCCGTCTCCCTTTAAAAAAATCCCATTTAAGGCATCGTATCTCCCCATGGCCAGTTCGGTGCCAAAATCATTACCCGTAGCAACAAGATCAAGGTTGCCATCATTATCAAAATCTTCAGCGACCATTCCATTGAGGACTGAGATCTGCGCCGCGGGCGGCAGTGGCTTTTGCCTGAATTTTCCTTTCCCGTCATTTTGCAGATAGTACGAACGCAGATCTGTCACGTGGAGTTTCAGTGCACCTTCCAGCTGTTCCGGGGCTAACAAAGTCTGCATTGTTGCCTCAGCATAATCTTTATAAGTATTAAATCTTGCCCTGGTTTTTACAATCTGCTTTATCATATCATCACGAAGGTGAACCGGTACTTCTCTTCTCTCCGGGTCCAGCGCAGACTGGGGCAGAAAAAATGAGGTAATTGCATCAAAACTGCCATTCCCGTCAAAGTCTTTTGCAACAATATTTACCGGGAAACGATCGCTTGGTTTGTAAAATGAGTTTGTTCCGAAATTTCCAACAACATAATCCATATCGCCATCATTATCGAAGTCGCCAGGCGTTATCGAGTTCCACCAACCATAGTCTGCAGCTGCCCCGGTGTTAGCGGAAACATCCTCGAATTTACCCTTGTTACTTTTTAAGAAAGTTACCCGCATCCACTCGCCAAGTAATATGAGATCCTGCCATCCATCATTATCGAAGTCAGTAAAAAGTGCATCACAAACCAGTCCGATCCCTGAAAGTTTGGGTGCAGCTGTATTGGAGATATCAGTAAACTTAACGGCACCGTTTTTTGAATCGTTACGGTAGAGAAAACTTGAAACTGGTACCGGGTATTTTCCCGGTTCAACCCTGCCCGCAAGAAACAAATCAATGTCGCCGTCCCTATCAAAATCTGCAGCCCTGGCGCAGGATTTACTGGTAAGATTCTGGGGGAAAGCGGTGGCGTTTTCAACGAAGTTGCCTTTACCATCGTTTAGATAAAATACATCCCGATACGAAGGTGAGTTTGCAGCTGCCTCAAAACCTCCCCTTGATATATATATATCCAGGTCGTTGTCACCATCAGCATCAAACAAAAGAACACCCATGTCTTCCGCATTTTTTGGAGCAACGTGTGACGATTGCTGGTTGACGACATTTGTACCTGCTATCGACGGTTTCTGGTCCACACCATTTGGGTTAGCAGTTGACGATTGCTGGTCCACACCATTTGGGTTAGCAGTTGACGATTGCTGGTTCACACCATCAGGAATGCTTTTACGGTTGAACTTACCGTCTGCCTGCTGCAGAAAGATTTGTGGATAGTAAAAAAATGAGCCCCCGCTAATAATATCGTCCAGGCCATTACCGTCTAAATCGCCAACTGCGAGAGCAGGACCATATTGTGAGAGCTTATGCGGTAAAAGATTTTGAATATTAAAATCAACAAAATCCTTGTCTTCATGAATATAATCAATACCTGCCCGCTCCGTTACTTCTGTAAACAATGGCTGCACATCCTGAAGATCTGAGCCAGGAGTGAACATCAGCTTCGCATCCGCTTCTTTCACCAGTAATGTTTTGTTAGCGGCCTGATCTTTTATAATCTGCATTCTCCCGTTTGGCCATTTGATCACCACTGAATCAACAGCTGTATTTTCCCCGATACCAAAATGCGCGAAATTGATCACCGATGAAAGATAACCACGGTAAGGTGTGTTTTCGTACACTTGTTTGTGGTTTGATCCAATATAAATCTCCGCCAAGGCTCCAACGCCATTCACATTTTTGGGGTCTCCCTGGAATTTGATGTCCAGGAAATTGCTTCCCTTGGGGTTGTTTTCCCGAAAATTGTTTCTGTATAGAAAAGCCTCGTCGTTGATATTGTTGATAACAAGATCAAGATCCCCATCATTGTCCAGGTCAACATAAACACCCCCGTTTGAGAAACCGGGAGTTAACATGCCCCAATCTTTGGTAACATTCCCGAAAGTCAGATCACCCTGGTTCCGATATGCGTAATTGGAAATTTTTACCTCGGGAATCTGATCAAGGATATCTTTTTTCGCTGACAGTGCTGAGGCCTGATTTCTGAAGGCCATAAAATCATGATCTGTCACATCTTTGGGAAAACCATTCGTAATGATAATGTCCCTGAAACCATCATTATCAAAATCTGCAACAATAGGAGCCCAGCTCCAGTCTGTCTCCGCTATACCAGCATAGAAACTAATGTCCGTAAACGCCGGTCGGCCTGTTGTATCGCTTTCACCCGCTACCGGTCCCTGGTTAATTTGTAACACGTTCCTCACGTACTGATATTGATACCCGAAATAATCGTTGTTGGTATAACGCTGATACCCTATCGGGTTCATCATCATCTTTTTCCGGTAATTATCCTCGGGATTCATGTCGAGTTCGATAACATCAGCCAGGCCATCGTTGTTTATGTCGATGACATCCTGGCCCATGGCATTCTCAGCAGTATGCTTGAAATAGGCATCAATTTCGTTTTTGAACTTTCCATTTTTCTGATTGATATAAAGCAGGTTGAGAGACAGGAAGTCGTTGGTCACATAAACATCTTTCCATCCATCGCGGTTTATATCCACGATGTTTACTCCATGACCGTAGCCTTCTATCGTGACACCCGACTCAAGGGAAACATCTCTGAACACACCATGCTTAAGGGTGTCATTCCACTCATTCCGGAAAAGTTTATCAGTGTTCCGGTGCTCGCGGTTCTTCAGTTGTGGTCTGAATGTATTTGGTGATTCATGTTTTACAATTTCATTGACCAGGAGATACATGTCGAGGTCACCATCATTATCATAGTCAAAAAATGCGGCCATGGTTGAATGAGAAGTATCCGCTAATCCGTATTCAACAGCCTTATTTTCAAACATGGGAATTCCGTCGGCATTATTGCCTTTATTGACATACAGAATATTCTCTCTTTTGCGCGGGTCCGGAGATAAAGAAGCCGACAGATAAAGATCAAGGCGCCCATCGTTGTTTATATCAACTACACTGGCACCTCTTGCCCAACGGCCATCACCGCCAGTATTGGCTGCCTCAGTTACATCATTGAAACGAAAATCACCCTTATTAATATACATTTTGCCCGGCACCATGTTGCCGGTGAAGTATAGATCGGTAAGTCCATCATTGTTGAAGTCGCCGACTCCTACCCCACCACCGTTATAAATGTTTTCGACATCAAGGATATTCATGGAATCACTCTCTGTAACAAGGTTGCTAAACTTTATGCCTGACTCTCCTGAATTGATTAGCTCAAAACCAGTTTTTGATCTGCATGAAATTAATAGGACAACAGTGGTGAAAAACAAAATAACCCGGGTCATAAGTCAAAAAGAAATAAGAAGGAAAAATTATGTAAGGGAAGCAATGGATCTCCCAGGGCGCTGGCAGGCAGCCTGGTGGGCCAAGGTACTAAAAAAGTAAACCACCTATTAAGGTGGTTTACTCAATTATTGCAATAATGTATGATTAGAAACCAGGACTCTGTTTAATAGCCAGGATTCTGTTTAAGTGTTTCCTTACCATCTTTTATACTCCTGGTAATAGCAAATTCAGGAATAGGAAGGTACTCATGTTTGCCTTTGGTAAAGACAGAACCTGCGAGTGCACTTGCCCTGCGGGCATTTTCTTTTGCAAAATACTCATTGTTAAGTACAACGTCTGCGATTCCCCATCTAACAAGGTCAAAGAACCTGTGGCCTTCCATGCCAAGTTCGAGCTTTCTTTCGAAACGCACGATCTTACGGGCATTTACCTTGTCACCAAGAGTGGTATAATTTGACACTTCATAATTTGCAGCAGGTGCTCCACCATTCAGTACCGGGGAGTTAGCCGCCCTGGTCCTTACCCTGTTGATATAAGTAAGTGCAGTCGTTAAACTTCCTACCTCGATCTCAGCTTCCGCAGCCATCAGCAACACGTCAGCAAAACGCATAGGAGTAAAGTTCAGTGCGTTGTTCGCGAAACCCCAACCCACAGTACCAGCTAAGGTTCCGATATCGGCTTTGTAATAAGTATTTTTCTTGGGAGAATATGGACCGCCATAGGAAACTACACGGATCCAGTCCCTGCCCGGGTGCAGACCCCAGTCATAATATGGAATACCCCTTCTGCCAACTGTCCAGTCAAGACGTGGATCTAGAGGACCAGAATAAGGCGTAAATGGCTGAGCTGAAGTAACATTTTCATCACTGGTAACATCAGTATTGTTGTAAGTATCCAGTTCCGGGAGACCAGCACTTGTTTTGAATGAATTCACAAGGTTCTGAGACGGCTGAAAAAATCCGCAACATGCACCTGGCTTGTCAGTCAAAGCACTACCTCCGTGGGGATAATTAAGCGTGTTGTCATAGTTACCATTTGTGTTTGCACCATCTCCGTAAGAAGCCTGGATAGAGAACACGGTTTCCGCATTGTTTTCTGAAGTAACGCGGAAGTTAGCATGGTAGTTTGGCATCAGGGTATATGGAACACCCTCGCTGTTCTTACCGTTCAGGATAATAGCATCAAACAATGCTTTAGCTTCTGTAAACTTATTCTGGAACATATACGCTTTTGCCAGGTAGGCAGCAGCAGCCCATTTGTTAACCCGTCCCTTGTTCGGACGTTTTTCATCCAGGTTGTCGTAAGCTGCTTTGAAATCCGCTTCAATTTGCGGCCAGATGTTAATATAAGCACCACCAGCGTCTGTGTTGGGAACTTTGAAGTCAGTGACTTTCTCATCAATGTATGGAACGTTGTTAAAGCCTTTTTTTGCTTCAAAGTGCATAAAGCCCCTTATGAACCTCGCTTCGTGCTGAATTTGTTTGGCATCTGCAGCAGAAATATCCTTTGCCATAGGGAGAACAGTCAGTACCGCGTTAGCAGCACCAACTCCATCCCAGATACCTGTCCATTTGTTTGTGAGCTGCCCGTTACTCGGGAGGATCTCAAAACGCATTACCGGGTTGGCATCCACCATATCTGAAGCCTCGGTTCCCTTATATGCATCACCCCCGCGGATACTGCCCCAAAGCCAGTTGGAAGCGCCTCCGTTTTGCTGATCCTGGCGACCATCCAATGTCGCATAAGCGTTGATCAGCAATCCATCAACACCCTTTTTATTGGATAAACTTGCAAGGTCATAAACACCCTGTGGCGGGAGCTCCAGGAATTCCTCCTTGCAACCGGAACCTAGTGTCGTGCCGGCGATTGCAGTGATTAATAATAAAACTTTCGTCTTCATATTTTTATTTTACTATGTAATTAAAAATTTGCAGTTAAACCAAAGATGAACTGCTGGGGATTAGGGAAACCGCCAAGGTCAACGCCCATGTAATAATCCCTTGCACCATTTGGATCTCTTGAAATAAGTTGAATGTCTGGATCAGCACCAGTATAGTTGGTAATCGTGAACAGGTTCTGAACCTGGCCATAAAAACGCACATTGCTTAGTTTTGCTTTAGTGCTGATTTTGGTAGGAAGTGTATAACCAAGCTGGATTGTCTTAGCACGGAAATATGAACCATCTTCAACGTAGTATGAATTTGAAGTACTTGTTGTAAATCCGGTAAATCCGTTGGTAGCACCTACACCTAACTGTGGAAGTTTGGCATTTGTATTTGTAGGGGTCCAGCTATCATTCAACACTCTTGTACTAACACCACCGATAAACACGCGCATGTCCGTATAGTACTTTGTATAGTTGAAGATTTCATTGCCCTGGTTCCAGAAAAAGAATGCTGTAAAATCGAAGGCTTTATAGTTGAATTTCAGATTAAGTCCCAATTGGAAATCCGGGTGTGGATTACCGATAAAGGTTCTGTCAAGATCTGTGATTTTTTTATCACCGTTAAGATCTTTGTATCTCCAGCTTCCTACAACTGCTCCGTTCATTGCAGGACCAGCAGCGATATCAGCAGCAGAATTAAAGAATCCATCAAGTACATATCCATGGAATGATGAAAGAGGCTGTCCGAGTTCTGATCTTACCACGTTGCTCAACCTTTCAAGACCGATAATTCTCGGAGCATTTTCATCATTCAATTTTGTCAGTTCGTTTTTGTAATGTGAGAAAGTAACACCAACTGAATAATTGAATTCCTGACCCTGGTTTCCGTTATAATTCAAACCAAGATCAAATCCTGTATTTCTCATGGTACCGATGTTGATATCGGGCTTTGTGATCTGGGGTTCAAGGCCATTTAACACACCTGCAACCAGGAGGTCTTTGGTATCTTTCTGATAAACATCGAAACTGAAATCAATCGCTCCGTTGAACAAAGTTGCATCCACCCCAAGATTGAGGGTTTCAGTAGTTTCCCACTTAGTATTTGGGTTTCCTTCGCGGTCTTGCCTGTAACCCTGTGCAGATGAAGTGTTAGCACCATTGATATCATAGTTTGTACGGGGAGGATTAGAGATGTAAGTAAAGAACTGGTTGTCCGCGCCAACGTTTGACTGGCTTCCCATCTGTCCCCATCCACCACGTAGTTTCAGGTCAGTTATCCATGAAATGTCTTTCATGAAAGTTTCATCCGAAACTCTCCATGCTAAACCGAAGGAAGGAAAGTTTGCATAGCGAACGTTAGGTCCAAACCTTGAACTACCATCACGACGAAAAGTACCTGTTAACAGGTATTTGCCTTTGAAAGCATAATCCAATCTTGTGAAATAAGAGAACAATGAAGAGCGACCAAGGTTATATGTTGTTATGGTCCTGTCACTCAAACTTCCGGCATTCGCTGTATTAAGCGTGATAAAATCAGGGGATGCGAGATCGAAGTTCTGACCAAATGCTCTTGTACCCCTTGAATTATTTTTAACTGCTTCAGTACCGGCGATCACCTTTAAATCATGATCTCCGAACACTTTCTGAAAATTCAATGTGTTTGTCCAGGTCCAGTTAGTATAATACCATGCTTCTTCAGTAAGCTGTGTATTACCCTGGTTTTCAGAACGCTCATATGTTTGGCGTGAAATATTCTTTACAAACTGGGTTCCTGCATCAATACCAAATGATGAACGGAAACTAAGCCAGTTCACGAATGGGATTTCTGCAAACACATTACCAAAAGCCCTGGTGAATCTATTGGTATTGTCTCCCTGGCGCTTAAGGTTAGCAACAGGGTTACTTCCGTTTCCTGATTCACCTACACCGTTACCGCCGAAACCACCTTTGATGTCATAAACGGGTACATATGGTACCATACGGAAAGAACTTGCCCATGCATCACCTTCACCGCGGTTATCACCGCCACGACGATCTTCATAACTAAACTGAAAATTTTCTCCTATACGAAGGAAACTAACAGGTTTAAAAGACGTGTTAACCCGTACGCTGTACCTTTTGTAGAAAGTTTCTACAAAAGTTCCTTCCTGGTCAAAATAGTTTAATCCGAGTGAATATGTTGATTTCTCACTACCCCCGCTGGCAGAAACCTGGTGATTTTGCTGAAGAGCGTTTTGGGTTACTTCCTTGAACCAGTCTGTACCCAGGCTTGTTTTTGAAATTTGATACAAAGGACCAGCGCCAACATTGTATAAATCAGGATTTGCCCTTGGATCACTTGCAGATACACCACCTTTGAATGGTCCGCTGGTGATATAAAAATCAGGAATGGCAAATGAACCTTTTGTTCCAAACACGGGGTGTCTGTATCCATCTGCAGAAGTTCTCTGCAGGTACTCCATGTATTGGGTAGTATTAATCATGTCGGGCATCATCTTGTCAGTGACTTTCTGAACCCCTACATATCCATCGTATCCAACACTTGTCCTTCCCGCCTTTCCTTGTTTTGTTGTAATGATTACCACACCATTCGAAGCTCTTGAACCATAGATAGAAGCCGAAGATGCATCTTTCAACACCTGCAATGATTCGATATCATTTGGGTTGAGTTTAGATCCATCATCAGTAGGTACTCCATCAATTACATACAATGGATTGTTGTTACCTGCAGAAGCGAATCCACGGATTCTCACTACCGCGCCGGCACCTGGCTGACCAGAAGATGTAACGGTGACACCCGCGGCCCTACCCTGCAATTGTACGGCAAGGTTAGCAGCAGGGGTGATTTTCAGATCTTCCGAGCTGACCACCGATACAGCACCAATAATGTCTTTTTTCTTGGCGCTTGTATAACCTAATACAACCACTTCATTAAGGTCTGAAGTAGCTGAAGCTAAATTTATATTGATTGTTGCCTGATCTCCCACTGTCCTTTCCTGTTCCTTAAATCCGACGGAAGAAATGACCAGGACGGCGTTGTTATTGGGAACGGTAATGGTGAAATTACCTTCAGCATCAGTCTGGGTTGCTGTGGTAGTTCCCTTGATGCTTACGGTAACTCCCGACACGGGAGCTCCAGCTCCATCCGTAATTTTGCCGGATACCGATTTTTGTTGAGAAAAGGCGAAGGTGCCGAGCAGCAGTAGCAAGGCAGTCCACACCGATCGTAATGCAGCTGTTTTGAAAATCATAGCGGTTAATTTTGTTTTTTTCATTTGTTTTAGCAGGAGAGAAATTTAAAAAAAGGCGTTTGATTCGTTTAATTCGTGTTGTTGCACTCTTTACATCGAAGTGATGTGTCGTATGGGTTGTTTGGGTTAAGAAAACGTTTTCGTAAACTCTATGCGAGAATACCTGCATAGAATTAACTAAGCAGGTATTTGCTTTTATTATGAGATGTTCAATGTAAAAAATGGAAATCTGGGCAGACCGGGGCTGACGCCGGTGTTGGTAAGGTGGCAAGTCTTAATCATAATCGCTAGCGTTTGGTTTGGCTTATTAATGGCTCGATAAATTTAACATTAAAATAGGGGTTATTGCAAAAAAAACTTTCATTTTTTAACGGTGGCACATCAAATGGATGGCATAGAAGCTAATATGTCGTTATATTGCATATATAGTCTAATGGTTTTTAAATTTTTACGATACCAAGCTGCATCATTTTTTCCATCTCCGGCAATGCAAATTTTTTTCAACACCAGAAATTAATTCTCCATTAAAAATCACGGTACTGTGTGGCCACCATGTTGCCGGTTTGACCTGTCAGGTATTACTTCCAGTCAGCCGATCCGGTCAATTAAGGACAATTTGACCTGTTAATACCGCTTGGCAATATTCTTGACATTGCTACCTTTGCCGACAATTTTTCAAGAAAAGGAATCATTTGTATAATAATATAAATATGACAGATCCAAGAGAACAACAGGACATGGACAGCAATTCATCAACGATGAATATTAATGCGGATGAAAACCAGGACGGATCAAGCCATCTTAGTGAGCCCTTGCAGGAAAGTGAAACTGATAAGCTAAGGGCGGAAATCCAGGAGCTGAAAGAGAAGTATATCCGGCAGGCCGCAGAATTTGATAACTTCCGGAAACGTAGCGCAAAAGAGCGGCTTGAGTTGATACAAACCGCTAACCGTGAATTGATGGTATCGCTACTGCCTGTATTGGATGATTGTGAACGTGCCGAAAAACAAATGGAAACCAGCACTGACGTAGCTTCGGTGAAGCAGGGCGTAAAGTTGGTTTTCAATAAACTGAAAAACACACTCACCTCAAAAGGGCTGAAACCCATGCAGAGCATAGGATCCGAGTTTAATCCTGATGAACACGAAGCAATTACTGAAATCCCGGCTCCTTCGGAAGACCTGAAAGGTAAGGTGGTTGATGAAATGGATAAAGGCTATTACCTGGGCGACAAAATCATCCGGTTTGCGAAGGTTGTGGTAGGTAAATAATGCAGTCTGACTATCAAATAAAATAAATGTCTAATAAAAGAGATTACTACGAAATTCTTAGTGTAACCAAATCATCATCTGCGGATGAAATCAAGAAAGCCTACCGTAAGGTGGCCATGCAATTTCACCCGGACCGGAATCCAGGCGATAAGGCAGCAGAGGAGAAATTTAAAGAAGCGGCCGAAGCTTACGAAGTGCTTAGTGATGCGGACAAGAGAGCCCAATATGACCGTTTCGGACATGCGGGGGTAAGCGGCGCTTCAAGGGGACAGGGTTCTGGTAACATGGATGATATATTCAGCCAGTTCGGGGATATTTTCGGAGATGACATCTTCGGTAATTTCTTCGGAGGAAATGGCGGTGGTCGCGGGGGCCGGGGTGGTCAGCGTACGAGGGGCACAAGGGGTAGTAATCTCAGGGTGAAGATCAAACTGAATTTTGAGGAGATCTCAAAAGGTGTTACCAAACAGATAAAAGTTAAAAAGCATGTGAGCTGCACCACCTGTAGCGGCTCTGGTGCAAAGGACAAAAACAGTGTGCAGAATTGCGGTACCTGCGGGGGAAGTGGCCAGGTGAGAAGAGTCACCAACACCTTCCTTGGCCAGATGCAAACTGTTACCACTTGTCCTACCTGTAATGGGGAAGGAAGTACGATTACTTCAAAATGTACGTCGTGCAAAGGTGAAGGAAGGGTTTATGGCGAGGAGACTGTATCCATAGATATCCCGGCCGGAGTTCAGGAAGGCATGCAACTGAGTGTAGCAGGCAAGGGTAATGCCGGCGAGAGAGGTGGTTCACCCGGCGACCTTATAGTGCTGATCGAAGAAGAAGCGCATAAGGAGCTGCATCGTGATGGGCTTAACGTGGCTTACGAACTATATATCACTTTCCCTGATGCCGTTTTTGGAACGAATCTCGAGGTTCCAACCATAGACGGTCGCGCAAAAATCAAGATACCACCCGGTACACAGAGTGGCAAGATTTTCAGACTAAAAGGCAAAGGTTTCCCGGCTATCAATTCATATGAAAAAGGAGATCAACTAATACATGTGAACATCTGGACGCCTCAGCAGGTTTCAGCAGAAGAAAAATCCATGCTGGACAAGATGAATGGCTCTGACAATTTTAAACCACATCCCGACAAGTCTGAAAAAAGCTTTTTCGATAAGGTGCGGGAAATGTTTACATAGTCTATTCCCTGCTCCGCTTCTTGTATTTACTGTAGATTTTTTTTGCCTTCTCTACCATGGTGATAAACTCCTTTTGAACCGCATCCTTGCGGTTATAGGAGTTATTTGCCAGGATAATAACGTCGTTCCAGCCAACCTGCCGGTAATACTTTGAATTTTTCAACAATGCACCAAACATCGTGACGGAAGCCGCGAAACGGTAGCATTCCGGTAGTTCGCTAAACTCATAAAAGGTATTAGCGGCTTTATATGAAGTTTGTCTCACAAGGGAATCTTCCGGGTTACGATAACTCAGCACTACATTGGCCAGTTCTCCTGAGCGGCTGAATTTATCCTGGAGCAGCCTTGCCGGGGAAATCTCGAACATCGCCAGCAGGGAATGACCAGATCCGATCTCCCCTCCTTCCAGGTGACTCGAAGAATCAGCCAGGGCTTTCATTTTGTTATCATAGCCTATCAGGCGGTAGTCCCTGACAGCTTCCGGATTGAACCGGATATTGAGGTATGCATCGTCTGCTACCGTGTACATAGTTTGTGTGAATTCCTTCACCAGGATTTTTTCGGCTTCCCTTTCATTGTCGAGGTATGAAAAATTGCCATTACCCTTTTTTGCCAGCACCTCGAGTTTCGAATCCTTGTAATTACCCATACCAACCCCAAGACAGGTGAGATAAATACCGGATTCCTGGTGCTTGGTGATCAGTTTTTCCAGCTCATCTTCCGAAGACTGGCCCACATTGAAATCGCCGTCGGTCGCCAGGATCACACGATTATTGCCGTTTTTTATAAACTGGCTCTTTGCAACCCGGTAGGCAGCAAGGATACCTGCTTCGCCCGCTGTGGCGCCCCCGGGATATAAGTCTTCTATGGCTTTCCGGATCTTTTCCTTTTCAATACCTGAGGTTGGTTTTAGCCACACACCGGTCGCACTGCCATAAACAACTATTGACACCGTATCTTTAGCCCGCAGATTTTCAATAAGTAATTTGAAAGCCGACTTTAATAAAGGCAGCCTGTTCGGCATATCCATTGAACCCGAGACATCGATTAGAAACACCAGGTTACTTGGTGGTATTTTTTCAGGATCAATTTTCCTGGCACTTACCTGGAGCATGAAGAGTTCATTATCTACGTTCCAGGCACACTCAGACACAAAAGAACGGAAGCAAAATGCGCTGTCTTTTTCCGGCTGACTGTAGCCGAAATTGAAATAGTTCATCATCTCTTCCGTACGAACCGCATCCGGGGGAACAAGTGTATTCATATTGAGAAACCGGCGGATATTACTGTAGGAAGCTTTATCTGAATGGATAGCAAATCCTGTTTCAGGATATTTCCTGGCCGATACCGGTTCGTTTTCGACCAAAATAGTATACGTTTCACCCTTGAGGGTCCAGTTACCCCGGTCTGTTGGCTTGAGATTTTTTGTGAGCGAGGAAAGATGATTCACGGGATTACTTACGGCCAGGTATAGCGATTTCAGTACATAGACCTGGTATTTGGATGACTCAGCCTTCACCGACAACGGCTGATAGCCCGTTAAACTGATAGTGATGGAGTCGGTTGGTTTAGGCAAAATGATACCAAATGAGCCACTGCTTCCCGAGAAATAGACATATCCGGTTGAACGGACAAGTATCCTCGCATTGGACAAAGTGGCCCCCTTCTCATCCCTGATTTCGCCGCGGAGATAGTTTTGAGCTTTCAGGGAAATGGAAGAAAACAGTAAGAAAAATATAATGGCAAGGGTTTTCAATGGGATATAAAGGGTGGTTGTTTTCAATCTCGTCAACTTTCCATCAGCTTATATATCTCCGGAATGTTTCTTCCGAGGCCGTCATAATCGAGCCCATAACCAACAACAAATTTATCCGGTATGGTAAAGCCGAGGTAATCGATCTTCAGGGGGAACAAGGTAGCTTCGGGTTTGTGAAGAAGTGCCACAATTTTCATGGAAGCGGGCTGCTGGTGCTGAAGCTGGGGAAGGAACTGGCTCAGGGTTTTTCCGGTGTCTACTATGTCTTCGATGATCACTACATCCCGGCCAATCAGATCGATGTCTAACCCGATTGCCGTAATAACGTGACCTGTTGACTTTGTACCCTTGTATGATGCGAGCTTAATAAAACAGATCTCAGCTTCTATTGTCAGTTCCTTAAACAGATCTGAGGCAAAGATAAATGACCCGTTCAGGATTGCGATAAACAAAGGTCGCCTTCCTTCGTACTCACTATTTAAAGATGCTGCAATTTTTTTGATTGCCTGGGCGATATCGTCAGCGGATAAGTATGGTTCAAAGTTTTTATCGTGTACCCGTATTACAGACATCAGGGGTTATTTATTTATTACTTGACAGCATTGTCATTCACCCTTGGACGGGACGGTGCAACTGACCTCAGATTTAATTTCTCACCAACTACGGGTTCATCATAAACTTTCAGATGGTTGTATTCGACAAGACTTTCAAGTCTTAGTCCTTCTACCTGGCACACATCATACAGCGTTTCTCCGGGTTGTACGATATGAACTTCATTGGCACCTGTCTTACGTTTCCGTTGAAGGTAAACAAGCTGATCTTTACCGAGAACATCAGACTTAATATCATTGAACTCGAGTAGCCTTGCCAAAGGAACATCATACTGCTGGGCGATGCTCAACAAAGCTGTTCCGCCTTCAGCAAAAACAACCCTGGTATTATTTATCATAAACTGACCACGGGGATAAGAAGGTTTCGGAGCAACATTTTCCTGCGGAACGTTAGCTGCTGCGCTTGCTAAGATTGACTTCGGTTTTGCTGTTGCTGCGAGGTTGGCATCCTGTTGGATCTTGCCCATTGCAATCAATGAATATTCCTGGAGATTATAGTCCTCGATGAGCTTTATAATAATTTGAGAATATTTAATGTTGGTTGCATAACCCGCTTTTTTTAGTCCATAGGCCCAACCTTTATAATCAGCCGGATCCATTTCAAACAAAAACGAGTAGCGCTGGCCACTTTTCAGAAAATCTGAATGATCCCTGTAAGAATCAATAGGTGATGCATAACTGCGAAAGCATTCACCGCGTGCATCATCATCATGATAGACCTTGTTACCGGTCCACACGGATTTGCATTTGATACCGAAGTGATTATTTGATTTAAGAACCAGGACACTTGTCCCAGCCATGGTTTCATGGATCCCCTGGGCGAGCTTGATAGACGCCGGCACCCCGGTTCTTTTCATTTCTTCCATGGCCAGTTCCTTGTATGCATTGATGTACTCCTGGATTACTCCGGCAGGCTGAGATGTTGCTACGGAGCAAACAAATAGTAAAAGCAGCGGTAATAGTCTTTTTAACATCATTGTACTTATCCCTTTTTTCTTATCAGCAAAAGTCCATCCCTGATGGTCAACAAAACGTTCTCTACCCTTTTATCCTGATCAAGATAATCATTAAATTCCTGGATAGCCTTTGCATTCTTCCCCTTAACCGGCTTTTCCAAAACCTGTCCGTGAAACAAAACGTTATCCGCCAGGATGATTCCGCCCGGTTTAACCGACGGAAGTATTAAATCATAATATGCGATATAGTTGGGCTTATCGGCGTCAATAAACACCAGATCCCAGGCCTCATTGAGCGTTGGAATGATGGTTAACGCATTCCCCTGGTGTAAAATTATCTTATCTGAAAGATTTGCCCGTTCAAAATTAGCTAAAGCAATGGCAGAATCGTCTTCCCTGAGCTCAATAGTATGCAGCCTGCCATCATTTAACAATCCTTTTGCAAGGCAGATAGCACTGTATCCTGTAAAAGTGCCCACTTCGAGGATACGTGAAGGTTGGAGCATCCTGCTTAATAATTCAAGAAACTTACCCTGCAGATGACCACTCAGCATATGAGCCTCTGAATGAGTCCGGGCGGTTTCCTCGGCTATTTGTTTCAACAGGGCATCTTCATTGGCAGAGTACCTTTCTGCATAAACCTGTGCAAGCGGGTTGATTATATCCAATGATGACTTTTTGCAAATATACACAAGCTATGAAACTTGCTCATTCTGCATTCGCTGCACAATCAAAAAAAAGCCCCTGGCCAATTGGCGGGAGCCGGGAAAAAATGATCCTTCACCTTCAAAGATTCCCAACCCTTCACCAATGACCAAGGGGCTATAACTATTGTAATCCGGAAAACCAACAATAAGGGTCCTATACATGGACCTTCTGAACCTCCCCTCCTCTAGTTTCAGTCACCTGATAATGTCAGAGTTAGTTTAAGTTAAGCAAAACGGATGAAAAAAACCGGGATTAGAAATTCGGTTGTAGCGGATTTTTGGAGTAAAAGTTCAAAACGTGCTGAGCTACCTCTTCTGCGGTATCTGCAATTTGCAGCAGGTTAATATCTTCAGGTGATACATATCCAACTCTTTCCATCATCACTTCCTGCATCCAGGTGACCAATCCCCGCCAATAATCATTTCCCACAAGTATCAGTGGCACCTGGAGCATTTTGCCCGTTTGTATGAGGGTTGCCACTTCAAAAAATTCGTCCATTGTACCAAAACCCCCGGGCATCATTATAAAACCCTGGGAATATTTGGTAAACATTGTTTTCCTTACAAAGAAATATTCGAAGTTGAGGTTGGCGTCACGGTCAATAAAAGGATTGGAGTGTTGCTCGAATGGCAGCTCAATATTTAATCCCACCGATTTGCCTCCTCCTAGCTGGGCGCCCTTGTTTGCGGCCTCCATTATCCCTGGACCGCCACCGGAAATAATACCAAATCCTTCTTCTGCCAGCCTTTTGGATATATCCACCGCAAGTTCATAGTGCGCATGTCCGGGCTGTGTACGGGCCGAACCAAATATCGAAATACATGGACCCAGCTTGGCCAAAGCTTCAAAGCCGTCCACAAACTCTGCCATTATTTTAAAGATCTGCCAGCTGGAGTGTCCCTTGGACTCTGACCAGCGGCGTTGTTTTGACATCCTGATTGATTCTTTCATTATTTCATTGATTTAGGGTACAGCAACCATTGATATTTTGCTTCTGCAGGCTGTTTCCCGCCAGCCTGGCAATCTATCAACCTCATGTTGAACAGCTGTGTTCATAGTTGCTGTAAGACAAGCAATGCCATCACGCAGATGGCATTATTTATTAAACGGAGAACATATTAATTTAGTTTACACTTTTTCGGGTTTTTTTGAAATCAATAACAAGCCAAGATAAGTGAGTATGCCGTTATATATCAGGAGCTCGTATCCTATCCTGAAAGACCCGAAGAAGGATGCAGAGAAGTTTTTAACACTGGCAAGCCAGTTGCCCGAAAGATTTAGTTGTTTAACATACCAGTCAACATTGTTCACGAAATCAATGCCAAGAATCAACAGTGGAGCAATCAGGCAAACCACCAGGGCATATTTATCATTAATAATCCGTTTCGTCAGAATGCCGAATGCAAACAAGCCAAGCAATGGTCCGTATGTAAAGCCCGCAACCTTCAGGATCACGTCAATGATGGATTTGTTGTCCATATATTTGAACCCAAGGACCAGCAGAAAAAATACAAATGCGAAAAGGAAATGAACCGTAAGCCGGATCCGTTTCCGTTTTTTCTCGTCCCAGTCCTCCTTACGTTTCAGACCGAGAATGTCAATACAAAATGATGATGTGAGAGCCGTTAATGCCCCGTCAGCACTTGGGAACAAGGCAGAAATTAAACCTATGATAAAGATAATGGAGACCCAGGTTGGGAGGTGATATAGCGCAATGGTCGGAAACAGATCATCAGCCGGAACGTTGATGTTTTGCCGCGCCGCATACAGATAAAGCAGACCACCCAACAACAGGAACAGGAAGATCACAATAGCCATGATTACAGTAAAAGTCATCATGTTCTTTTGGGAATCCTTAAGGTTTTTTACACTGATATTTTTCTGCATCATCTCCTGGTCAAGTCCTGTCATGGCCACAGTAATTGCAGCACCTCCAAGAATATGTTTTACAAAAAATGCAGAGCTGTTTATGTCAGTATTGAATATCCTGGAAAGCCCTTTCTCATTCAACTCACCCATCACAGATCCAAAAGATCCACCCATGTTCTGCATGATGTAAATGATGGTAACAATCAGACCGAGAAGCATGAATGAGGTCTGCAGGGTATCCGTAAATACAATTGTCTTAACACCGCCTTCAAACGTGTACAATAATATCATCAGCAGGATGATAAAGGTGGTAGCACCAAAAGGAATGTTTAGCTTATCCAGGATAAATATCTGAAGCACGTTTATAACAAGATACAATCTCGCTGTTGCACCAAGTGTTCTCGAGATGATGAAAAACAAGGCCCCCGTTTTATAGGAAACGATACCAAATCGTTGCTGCAGGTAATGATAAATAGAGGTGAGATTAAGACGGTAATAAAGTGGTAACAGCACAAAAGCGATGAGCACATAGCCGATAACATAACCAATCACCACCTGGAAATAAGCGAAACCGGAAATTCCAACTGTCCCGGGCACAGACACAAATGTCACTCCCGACAACGAAGTACCGATCATTCCGAATGCCACAAGCATCCAGTTTGAATTTTTGTTACCAATAAAAAATGAATCGTTATTTGAGTTTCTGGAGGTAAAATAAGCAACCACAAGCAGGATGAGGAAATAGCCTATTACAAATGAAAACAGCAAGGTAGCAGACATAGATAACTTTTAAAATACGATTCAGCAAGTTAAGGAGTAAAAAGTCAAAACGAAAAGCAAATTCATTTGTTGCTTTTGCTGCACTGCGTCCATTTGAATTTTCAGTGATTAGTTTCTACATTTAGCCAATGAACATAGATGCGGTAGCAGTATTCTGCGGGTCGAAAAACGGGGTCAATCCAATTTACAGTCAGCATGCTGCCGAACTTGGCAAACTGATCGCAGTTTTAAACCTGAAGCTGGTTTATGGCGGAGGTAAAAAAGGACTGATGGGGATAATAGCAGATTCGGTGCTGGAAAACGGGGGCCGGGCTACAGGCGTAATTCCAAAGGTTTTGATTGAATGGGAACAACAGCACGATGGATTAAGTGAACTAACGGTTGTACCGGATATGCATACCCGAAAAAAGATGATGTATGAACTTTGTGATGTGGCTATTGTAATGCCGGGAGGCTTTGGAACTATGGATGAACTTTTCGAAATGTTAACCTGGAACCAACTGAAGATTCACGATAAAAAAATATACATTCTCAATTCAGACGGATATTATAATCACCTGATGCATCATCTTCATCATGCGAGGAGAGAGGGCTTTCTGTATGAGTTACCCGAAGAAAGGATAATCTTCTGCAATTCGCCAATCGAGATCTTCAACAGGATTGAATAGCATGGCAGGTAACTGCAATTGCCAGGACACCTGCCATAATGAAATGATCAACTATTCTACGAATTGAACACAGAAAAATGTGTCAGAATCCTATATTATAACCGATACTGAAAAAGACTTTGTTACCGTAAGGGGTACGTTCGTTCTGCAATATGTCGTAGTGCCCCATAATGATCATAGCCCCGGCGCCGCCCATAGGTATTGCCCCCCCGGCACCGAGTAATATCGATGGAACTACCTTACCATCGAGTTTAAATTCCTGGGTGGGATCGTAGTATTTTACTTTACCCCACACATAGTTGCCCTCTGGCTGAACTTGCAGGATAACCTGTTCAATAGGGTAAAATCTACCGAAAACATTCAGACCTGCCACTCCGTATTCCTCCCTTGAAACCGTTGAACCATCATAACCATTGACAGTTTTGAAAGACGAGTACTGCCCGTTGACCCCAACACCTGCAGCAAGATAACGGTTGAAACGATAACCAACCTGGGGCGAAATATTGATGATTGTTATGTTACCGAAACTCAGCGCGAAACTACCCCCGCCAAACAAACGACTTTTATCAAAGCCTTGTTTTTCTACGGGTTCATCATACTGCGCTTTCGAAGCTCCCGCAAAAACACAGAGCAGAATGGTCACCATCGCAATTTTCTTAATCGCTTCCATGTGGATGATTTATGATTATTCCAAAAATACGTTTCTTTTGATTCGGGAGTTTGTAACAGGCAGTTTTAACAATCAGGAAATTTTGCGTCAGAGGTTTTACCAATTCAAAATTTTGCTCCAGACCATGGTGATAATTATCCAATCAGGCTTCGGGGCAATTTTCATAATTAGGAAATTTTACTCCAGGCCGTTTTTCCTGACACTGATTGAAGATATTCCCTGAGACCGCTATTTTCTGTTTTGCCCAGCACCGGGTCATCCGTCAGCAAACGCTCAGATATGTCTTTTGAAAGATCAAGCAAATGCTTGTCCTGGGTAATGTTGACCAATTTAAAATTCATCAGGCCACTCTGCCTGGTACCGCTGATATCACCCGGGCCACGGAGTTCAAGATCCTTTTCAGCGATCTTAAAACCGTCTGAAGTTGAGGCCATTGTTTTCAGTCTTTCCCTCGCTTCATTGCTGAGCTTCGTGCCCGTAAGCAGTATACAATAACTTTTATCGCTTCCCCTGCCTACCCTGCCCCTCAGCTGATGTAACTGGGAAAGTCCGAACTTCTCGGCGCTTTCGATAACCATAACGCTCGCATTGGGTACATCAACCCCAACTTCTATCACGGTTGTGGAAACCAGGATTTGAGTGTCGCCCTCCTTGAAACGCTTCATGTTGGTTTCCTTAACCTCATTAGGCTGGCGGCCATGTACCATGCTGATATAAAACTTCGGCTCAGGGAAATAAGCTTTTACATTTTCATAGCCTTTCATAAGATTTTCATAGTCCATCTTTTCGGACTCCTCGATCAGCGGAAATACAATATAGGCCTGCCTCCCAAGGGCAATTTCCGCGCGTATAAAACTCATTACCTGTGAACGCACGGTTTCGTAACGGTGTACAGTGATTATCGGTTTCCGGCCGGGGGGTAGTTCGTCGATCACACTATAATCAAGATCCCCGTATGCAGTCATCGCAAGTGTTCGCGGAATCGGAGTCGCCGTCATAACCAGTACATGGGGCGGAATTACGGACTTTGCCCAGAGTTTGGCTCTCTGCGCCACCCCGAAACGATGTTGCTCATCAATAACGGCCAGTCCGAGATTGGAAAATTTTACCGCATCTTCTATCACGGCATGTGTGCCTACGAGAATGGAGACAGTGCCATCTGCAAGGTCCTTGTGTAGCTGCTTCCGTGCTGCGGATTTTGTTGATCCGGTTAACAGGCGGCATTCAACCGGGAGATCTTTCAGCAGGCGCTGAAGATTTGCAAAATGTTGTTGCGATAGAATTTCGGTCGGAGCCACCAGGCAGCTTTGAAAGCCATTATCTGCCGCGATAAGCATCACTGCCAGCGCCACGATGGTTTTGCCGCTTCCGACATCACCCTGTAAAAGCCGGTTCATTTGTTTGCCGGCAGCAGTATCCTTCCTGATCTCCTTAATAACCCTTTTTTGTGCGCCTGTTAGTTCGAAGGGAAGGTTTTTTTCGTAGAATGTATTAAACAGCGATCCCACTTTTTCAAACACAACTCCCCTGGAGGAACGGTGGCGCTGGGACCTGATCATCCCTAACCTTACCTGGGCTATAAAGAACTCCTCAAACTTTAACCTGTTCAGCGCTTCCTCATGGGCAATTGCATCGGGAGGGAAATGTATATTGGAGAACGCCCGGAACCTTGGAATGAGCTGGAGTTCCTCTAAAACCGGGGCAGGAATGTTTTCGGGCACATCCTTTTCACTGATCATGGTAAAAAGAGCATAAACCAGTTTGGCAATTTGTCTTCCCCCGAGACCCCTGACCTTTAATTTCTCTGTGCTTGGATAAACCGGTTCAAGGAAGTTTTTGCCGGTGGCTGAAGGTTCAGTACTTGCTTCTATTTCCGGATGAGTGATCTGGGGTTTACCCTGGAAAAAACTCACTCTTCCGAAAATCATGTAAAGCTGACCGGTTACCAGCATCTTTTCAATGCCGTTAATACCCTGGAACCATACCAGTTCCATGATGCCAGATTCATCCCTCACCTGTGCCACGAGCCGCTTTGCCCTGTTTTCGCCCATGATTACGATACTCAGCAACCGCCCCCTGATCTGCACATAGTCGTTTTCAGGTTGGATGTCCCTGATAAGAATCACAGCGGTTTTGTCGATATGCCGGTATGGGAAATGTTCGAGGAGATCCCGGAATGTGTATATGCCAAGTTCTTTTTTGAGTAACTCGGCCTTATGAGGACCTACACCCTTCAAATATTCAATAGGGTTTGCTAATATCTTGGAAAGGTTACTGATGCGGTTTTTGCCGCAAAAATAGCTGAAAAATTACCATCTACCGGGTTAACGGTGCCTGATAAATGAGATATCACCTGCCAGGATATTGAAAAGAGCAGGCAATTCGTCAAGGTTCGTTGCCCGGAGGAATGAACCGACCTTACTCATCTGGTTTCCTTTTACCTGGTAAGATGCACCCTGGTCCTCAGAGAGCATATACTGGTTTATATGGCATAAGTCAGGGAAATGCTGTTGGTTGTAGTTTAATTCGGTGCGGAACCTGATATATCGGAAACTGCGGTAACGCAAACCACGCTCAGCACTGAATTCAAAAATGGTTGATCCGCCATCCAGTTTAACAAGTATTGCAAGCAGAAGCATAAGGGGAGAAAGCAATGCGATACAAACCGAAGAAAAAAACAGGTCGAACACCCGTACTAAGCCGTATGACTTTACCAGGTTCCAGCTTAATCCCTGATGAAGTGCCTTTTCCGCGCGAGGATCTTCTTTGCTGATCTTGTTATAAAACACGGCCTTTTCGAAAAGTCCGTTTTTCGTATCAATCTTCACCAGGTCGGTAATACGTGGTTCCTGGGAAAGCTGGGCAATCATATCCTGGCGACAATTTTTTACCTCTCCAAGTATGGTAAGGCCTCTATAAGCTTCATCTTCACTTATCCTGCTAAGGAATTTCCGGGTTGCGATTATGTCATTAGCCCCGTCAATAAGTATCACGGAAGGTAAATGACCGGCCTTTGCAAGCCGCTTAAGCAGTTTTAGTGCTTCATCAAATGAAAAAAGAAAATAACTGGTTTCAAACCCTTCGTGGAGGGCCAGCGATGCTTTGAATCTATTGCCGATATACAAATAAGTCAGACCAGCGGGAACCGGCGTTTTTTCTGGCGAAGCCGTTATCCGCCGGTAAGCGTAAACTTTTTTTGTTGAAACCTTGTTTTCAGTACGAACCATAAGGGTAGATTTGAGATGCAACGATCAGGGGTAACTAATATATTTTTTCTTTGCTCAGTAATTCATCAACTAATTCGATTAGTTCCACAGGATTGAATGGCTTGGAAAAAAAATAATCTATTCCGTAGGTTTTACATTTGGATTCGGTTTCTTCTGTGTCTTGCGAGGACAACACTATCGCAGGTATAGGTTGATATAAGAAACTGTTCTTCAGATTTGCAACGAATTCCCAATTATCTACATCAGGAAGCTGGGATTCCGTGATGATCAATTGTGGCATTTTTTTCTTTGACAGCCAGTACATCGCAGACGATGCATCGGAAGCGGTAACAACCTGGTATCTTTTGCCAAAAATTGACTGAAGCAGGAATCTTATAGCTTTGCTGTCATCCACAGCCAGTATTATTGGTTTCATTGCCTTTGAGATTAAGTAATAGAATGGGTATTTCAGGGGACTTAATCTTGGAACCAATTATTCAAAGGGATGGATAACAACAAGTAAAAAACCGGGTTGGATAATGGATGAGCTCGGTCTGTTTCAGGGGATAGAGGAAGGCTTGATAACGCCGGATAAACTTACTGCTAAGATAATCATAAAAGCCAGAAGTGCAAATGCCCGGAAACTGAATGTTATCCACCTCAAATCACAAAGAAAACGTAAAACTGCTGCTAACTCATATGACTGCCAACCACACAGGCAATGCACACGTAAATAAATTGTGCAATGATTGGTAACGGTGTGCAGGCTTTTTCCTGACCCTATTTAAATTTTAATTAAATTCAATACATACATAAAATCTACCCTTACCATTTGAGTACTTTGTAAAAAATATATATTGACTTACCGAAGAATATTTTTGTCTTTTTTCCTGCTGATAACCACCCTGACCATTACGGCGCAGTCAGAAATGACAACATTTGATTTTATTGAGAACAAAGGCCAATGGGATTCCCGCGTAAAATTCAAGGGGCCGCTTTCTGCTGGGACATTCTATCTGAACAATAACGGATTTATGGTAGTGCTTCATAATGAAGACGATCTCAGGCAGGTGATGGACCGGCACAGTAGCGTGGCTTCTACAAGCCGGGGCACCCAGAAACCATGGGAACCTGACAGCAACGCCACTAAGTTTCCCCAGCCGCCCGCTAATACCCTGAAATCTGTAAGGTCACACGCATACAGCGTCGAGTTTGTCGGAGGAAACACAAATCCCATGATCGTCCCGGACAAAGTGTTACCGACCTATAACAACTATTTTATAGGGAGTGATTCCACCAAATGGAAATCTCATGTCAGGATTTTCCAGGCTGTAGTATACAAAAATGTTTATCCGAATATTGATGTCCGGTATTATTCCGAAAACAGCCAGCTCAAATATGATTTCATCATCCATCCCGGTGGTTCTGTGAATGACATTGTGATGAAATTCCAGGGAGCTGACAAACTTTCGATCCGGAACAGGGAACTGATCATCAAAACTTCAGTCGGAGAAGTAAGAGAATTATCACCCTACAGTTACCAGTTTGACAATGTAAGAGGCAGGAAACCGGTAGACTGTAATTATGAGCTCACAGGTAATATGGTGCGCTTCAGGGTAAAAAATCATGATACTAAAACCACGCTGATCATTGATCCCACTCTCATATTTTCATCGTTCACCGGAAGCCGGGCTGATGAATATGGCTTTACTGCCACGCCGGGTCCCGACGGATCGTTATATGCCGGGGGCAGGGTTACAGGCACCGGGTATCCTGTTACTACCGGCGCCTACCAGGTAAACTTCGGCGGAGGCACAGGAAACAATGGTGTAGACATCGGGATCACAAAATTCAGCGCCACTGGTACACAGCGTTTATACGCGACCTATCTCGGGGGTACCGGAAACGAGTACCCGCACAGCCTCATTTCTGACCCGGCCGGTAACCTGGTGGTGATGGGCAGAAGTTATTCCGGCGATACGTATCCGAAAACGGTTCCTAAGGCCGGAACCGGCGGAGGAGCAGATATCGTGGTTTCCAAATTCACCTCGAACGGAGCTTCCCTGATCGGGTCAATGATCATTGGCGGAGCAGAAGATGATGGAGTCAACATCAACGATGTAGGAAATGGCGCCGCCGTCGGTCAGAGTTCCCTGTTAAGATTTTATGGTGATGATTCCAGGAGCGAAGTGGTAATGGATGCCCAGGGAAACATCTATATCGCGGCTCAAACCAAATCACTCAAATTTCCGGTAACACCGGGTGTTTTCCAGGGAACATTGGGTGGCGCACAGGACGGTGTTGTTATCAAACTAAATCCAAACTGTAATGCCATCACCTGGGCATCATACATCGGTGGAACCGCAAATGATGGCGCTTTCGTTCTTGAGATAAGACCTACTACCAACGAGATATATGTGGGGGGAGCCACTGCAAGCCCGAACTTCCCGGGAAATAAAGCCGGCAGTCTGACCGGAACATTCCAGGGCGGGGATTGTGATGGATTCGTGAGCGTTATCGCCAATGATGGATCATCTATTACCAAGACCACTTATCTTGGCACAAACACCCCGGATGTTGTTTATGGGATCAAATTTGACAAACTCGGTTTTCCATACGTTATGGGGATCACCGGGGGTACGTGGCCGGTAATTAATGCCACTGCGTTTACAGCGAATTCAAGCCAGTTTGTGTCCAAACTGCAACCAGATCTTTCAGCCTATATTTATTCAACAGTCTTCGGAACGGGCAACCGCAAGCCAAACATGTCGCCGGTGGCATTCCTGGTAGACAGGTGTGAAAACATATACATTTCCGGATGGGGAGGATGGATACAAACAGGTAATGACCCCTATCTGACTGCAGGAGTAGCGGGTATGCCGGTTACACCGGATGCAATAAAATCAGTTACAGACAACCGCGACTTCTATTTTATTGTACTTAAGAAAAATGCTACCGAGGTTTTATATGGTACTTTTTTCGGGCAGGATGGTGCCGAAGGTGAACATGTGGATGGCGGAACCAGCCGTTATGACCAGCAGGGTGTGATTTACCAGGCTATCTGTGCCAACTGCTTCCAGAATGGTCCCGGCCAGATTACCAAGCCCTACCCCGTCACTCCCGGGGTGATCGGCCCGGTAAACGGGGCGGGAAGGAATGGATGCAATCTTGGTGCACTGAAGATTTCCTTCAATTTCTCAGGAGTAGCAGCAGGACCAAAGGCCTTTGTGGGAAATGATCCTGATTCAACCGGTTGCGTGCCGTTCGCGGTTACTCTCCGCGATACGGTCCGGAATGCGAAACGATATATCTGGAGTTTTGGAGATGGTTCACCGGATGTTACTACAGACAGCTTCGAGGTAAATCACGTTTTTGGATCTGTCGGGAACTTTTTAGTAAGACTTATCGCGATCGATTCTTCGTCCTGTAATATTCGCGATACCGGGTACACGACCATTCGTGTAAGAACTGACCGGGCGAATATTGCCATGAACATAGCGAAGTTGCCACCTTGTGAGGACCTGAATTACCGCTTTGAAAACCGGTCAACCGCTCCCCCGGGCAAACCATTTGGACCCAATAGTTTTATCTGGGACTTCGGTGATGGGTCTCCGCGGGTCTCAGCAGGCGCAGCATCGGTGGACCACAGGTATCCCGCAGCAGGAACTTACTATGCCAGGCTGATACTTGTTGACACCAATTACTGCAATGCACCAGACTCGCTGATTGATACCCTTCGGGTCTCACCGCTTGTGAAGGCACAGTTCACCGTCCCTTCACCTGCGTGCGCGCCGTTTAATGCAGTGTTCGTTAATAACTCTTTAGCCGGTCAAACATTCTTCTGGGATTTCGGGGATGGAACAACCTCAACCGCCACTAATCCCGTCCATCTGTATCCTAATGTTGGAACGTATACCGTGAAGCTTATCGCCAGGGATCCCAACACCTGTAACCTCGTAGACTCCATTGTGCACACGATCAATGTGACGACGAAACCCACTGCTGATTTTAATTATGCGCCAAGTCCGCCCGAAGTAAACAAACCGGTGGTCTTTACAAATCTTTCAATCGGCGGGGTCCGATACAAGTGGTTATTCGGTGACGGCGACTCAACGGTTACCACCACGTTGAGCACAGTATCGCATCAGTATAATTCAACCGGCACATTTAACGCATGCCTGGTTACTTTTAATCAATACGGATGCACAGATACAATCTGCAAACCGGTTCAGGCCGAGGTGGTTCCTTTGCTTGATGTACCAAACGCTTTTACTCCAGGCCGGTTTGGAAAAAACAGTACGGTAAAGCCGGAAGGTTTCGGGATAAACCGGATGATGTTCAGGATTTACAACAGGTGGGGACAAATGGTCTTTGAAAGCAATGATCAGAGATTTGGTTGGGATGGCACATTCAATGGCAAACCCCAGCCGATGGAAGTATATGCTTATGTACTTGATGTAGAATTCAGTGATGGCACGAGAACGAGAAAAACAGGGGATATTACTTTGATAAGATAGATATTGAAAAGATTGAGTTTTGATAGGATAGCCTAAGCACAATAAATCAACGATTGTGTGTAATAACACACAAAGCCAAACCAAAACCAACTGCCGGAGAATTTATTCTTAACAGTAACTTACATGACGATGCTGACAATCCAGGGTTGGAAGAACAGGAACAAGCGCACTGCAATAGTAGCATCCCGAGGGGATGTTACCCCATCAAAACCAGGAGCCCGGCGTAAGATTGGGCTAACCATAACCGTTATCACGGTCTGCTTTGGCTCGATGCTGACTTATCAAGCCCAGGCACAGGACCTCCATTTTTCGCAGTGGTTCAACTCACCACTCACTACGAATCCTGCGAATACCGGTTTTATTCCTGATGCAGATTACAGATTAGGGGCCAATTACCGGAATCAATGGTCCAGTATCATGAGTGTACCATATAAAACTATGAGTGTCTGGGGTGATGCACAGGTATTCCGCGACCGGATTGAAAGCGGATGGCTTGGATTGGGCGGCGTCATACTTCGTGATGTGGCCGGATCTGGCAGCCTTACTTCTACCAAAGTGTATGGGTCAGTAGCTTATCACCAGATGCTGGGGGAAGCACACCTGCTTTCAGTTGGCTTCAATGTAGGCTGGGCCAATAAAAGGATCAATACAACAGATCTTATGTTCCCTGATCAGTTCGATGGTAAGTTTTTTGACAAAAATCTCCCTACAAGCGTCACCTTTAATTCAAACGCTGTTAACTATTTTGATATGCAGGTTGGGTTAAACTATGCATTTTTCCCAACGGAAAATTTGTATATCAATGCCGGTGTTTCTGCCCATCATATCAACAGGCCACGCGAATCCTTTTTTTCAACTGATCCGTCAAGCTTCGACAGTCTTAATTTTGACAGCAGGATAGCACCAAGATATACCGCCTTTGTGAATGCAAGTATCAAGATGAGCGATATGGTTATACTTAACCCGATGGCTTACTATACAAACCAGGCGAGTTCCTCTGAAGTGGTTGGGGGCTTGAATCTCCAGTACAATCTTTCCGGAGATGGGGAAATACAACTGGTCGGTGGACTTTACTACAGACCCGGGGATGCAGTAATACCCATGGTGGGTTTCTCGTGGAAAAATGTCAGGCTTGTATTTTCTTATGATGCCACTTCATCTTCCCTGAAACAATACAACAACTCCCGTGGTGCATTCGAATTTGCCCTGCTCAATCATGGATTTTACACAGACTATAACGGGAATAAAAGACAGTCCTGGTGTCCGACTTTTTAAGGAAAAGTGACTAAATAAATTTTAGTCCTTCGTTTTCAAGTTTGGTATATTTTTCTTTGTCAAACACATAAAGAAAAGCACCTTTTTTTGAAGTTGATTTTTCTTTTTCATCAAGTTTTTCGAGGATATCAAGTGATAGGATCTTTCTGGTAAAATTTCTTTTGTCTACAGGGTTTTCATAAATCGCTTCATATAAAGATTGCAGCTGTGGTAAGGTGAACTTTGCAGGGAGCAGTGCAAAACCGATCGGATGGTTGGCAACCTTTTGCTGTAACCGGCTTTTTGCATTTCTGACCATTTCTGCATGGTCAAAAATCAGGGGAGGGAAATTATCGAATGAAAACCATTCCGCCTGGTGCTCTTTAAGTAATTTGTCGTTATTATTTATGCTGATCAGCGCAAAGTATGCAACAGAGACCACCCGGCCCCCGGGGTCACGGGCAGGGTCACCGTAACAATGTAATTGCTCCATGTAGATATTATCCAGTCCTGTCAGTTGCTTAAGTACCCGCTTTGCCGCCTCGTCAACACTTTCGTTATTTTTAACGAAGCCACCCATAAGCGACCATTTACCAATCTCGGGCTCAAAACCCCGCTTGATCAGCAAACTTCTGATCCGTTGGCCGTCAAACCCGAATATAATACAGTCAACTGCCAGCAGCAGCCTGTCATAGTCTTTGTATTGGATGATACTCATGGGCACTTTGATTGGACTGGCAATATTTTACTAATAGATCTTTAGTTTCCGGCGATCGTTGAAAAACAGGTTGAATATAAAATAATTAATATTAATGAGCTATTAAAATCAAATCAATATGATCAATACCCTGACCCTATCTTAAAATAGACTTCATTCCATCTCAATTCATTTCTAAACGCATTCAGATTAGTTTCTTTATCAATTACCACGCACTCAATGCCGGCCATATCTGCAAAGTCGCGCATATGCGTACTGGTTAAATTCTGGCTATAGCAGGTATGATGTGCACCACCTGCATAGATCCAGGCTGTACAACCAGTTTTCATATCCGGCATTGGCTTCCACATTACTCTCGCTACGGGAAGTTTGGGCAGCGACTCGGGCGCAGTTACGGCTTCCACATCATTCACCAGTAAACGAAAACGATTACCCATGTCAATCATACAGGCATTAATGGCAGGGCCCGCAGCCACATCAAACACCAATCGCACCGGGTCGGATTTACCGCCGATCCCGAGCGGATGAATCTGGCAGGAGGCCTTTCCTTTGGCAATTGATTCGCAGATCTCGAGCATATGAGACCCAAGCACCATCCTGTTAGCCGGATCAAAATGATAGGTATAATCCTCCATAAACGAATTGCCACCATCCAGCCCTGCTCCCATCACTTTCATCGCCCGCACCAGGGCCGCGGTTTTCCAATCACCCTCTCCCCCAAAACCGTAACCCTCGGCCATCAGGCGCTGCACCGCTATACCCGGCAGTTGCGAGAGCCCATGCAAATCTTCGAAAGTGTCCGTAAATCCCTTGAAGTTACCTTCATGCAGAAAATACCTGAGACCCGCTTCAATACGTGCTGCTTCTTTCAATGACTCATAGCGTTCACCATCTTTTTTAAGGGTTGAGGTCAGTTCATATTTATCCTCGTAATCTTTGAGAAGGTTAGCAACCTCATTATCGCTGACAGCTGATATCACTTTCACGAGGTCCCCGATCCCGTACCCATTTACTGAATATCCAAATTTCAGTTCCGCCTCCACTTTGTCACCCTCGGTCACCGCCACCTGCCGCATATTATCTCCGAACCTTGCAAAGCGGGCCCCCTGCCAGTCGTTCCAACCGGCAGCAGCCCTGCTCCAGCTATTCACCTGGTTAATTACATCGCTATCTTCCCAATGACCGGTAACTACGCGCCGGTTAAGTCGCATCCTTGTCATAATAAATCCAAACTCGCGGTCGCCATGTGCACTTTGATTCAGATTCATAAAGTCCATATCGATATCGCCCCAGGGAATATCGCGGTTAAACTGTGTATGAAGATGAAGCATGGGTTTGCTCAAAACCTTTAGTCCGCCTATCCACATTTTAGCCGGGGAAAAGGTGTGCATCCAGGCAATGATGCCGATGCAGTTTTTTGCATTGTTAACTTCCTGGCACAGATGGTAGATCTCGTCGGGAGTTTTAACTACGGGCTTAAACACTATACTAACGGGAATGCTTATGTGAACGTTAAGCGACCTTGCAATTATATCAGCATGTTCACTAACTTTATTTAGAGTTTCCTCTCCATATAAGTGCTGGCTGCCGGTAATAAACCACAATTCAAATTGTTTTAGATCCATATCTGTCCATTTATTTAATTAGTAACCTGTCCGTAATATGAATCAGGACCATGCTTTCGTTCATAATGTTTCCTGATCAGTGACTCCTTCATGCGCTGAGCGCCTGGGTTTATTTTTTCGGTTATATATGCCAGTTGTGCGATCTGCTCCAGCACTGCGCTGTTATAAACAGCTTTCTGCGAAGTTTTGCCCCAGGTGAAGGGGGCATGATTTCCGATGAGAATCATCTCTACTTCCCGGTAATCAAATTCCAGCGATTGAAGGTGATTGATAATCTGGTAGCCCGTTTCGTACTCGTAATTTCCTTTGATATTACGATCGTCCATCGGCGGAGCACAAGGCAGATCTACCGAAAGATGATCAGCATGTGTGGTTCCATAGACCGGTATATCTCTTAATGTTTGTGCCCAGCTGGTAGCGTATAAAGAATGTGTATGACAAATACCGCTTATCGCCGGCCAGTTTTTGTATAACACGGCGTGTGTGAGTGTATCTGATGAGGGTCGCAACGAGCCGTCTACTACTTTGCCATCGAAGTCAACAATCACCATGCTCGCCGGTGTTAACTGATCGTAAGGAACTCCGCTTGGCTTGATCGCAAAAACTCCTTGTGACTGATCGGCGGCACTTACGTTTCCAAAAGTAAACACTACCAGGTTTAGCACCGGTAATTGCATATTAGCAGCATAAGCCTGTTCTCTCAGATCTTTAAATTCCATCATCAGTACATTTATTGTTGTGGCTTCGTATAGTTTGTTCCTATTAATTTTCTTCGATCAGTTTTGACAGTCTGGTAAACCTGGCAAAGCGTTGCTCCAGTAAAGAAGTTTTTGATGCCTGGGGTTTGTATTCGGTTTCGAAGCCACTACCCATTGCCAGCATTGCATCTTCCACTTTTTTATATCTGCCTGCTACAGTGGCAGCAAACATAGCAGCGCCCGTAGCACAAGCCTGTTCGGATCGGTGAATGCGAATTGGCATATTCATCACATTAGCCATCAGTTGCATGATGAAAGGCGACTTCCTGGCAACTCCACCCAGGCCAATCAATCCCTTCACCGGCACACCTTGTTCGTTGAAGCGATCAACAATCATTTTTGCACCAAAACAAGTGCCTTCAGCCAGCGCATAGAAAATTCTTGGTGCATCGGATGCGAGGTTCAGCCCCGTTATAACGGCCTTTAGTTCCTGGTTAGCGTCCGGCGTTCTGCGACCGTTGAACCAGTCAAGCGCGAGTTCCGAATCTTCATGAATAATTAATGCTTCGGCCTGTTCACTCAGGTGCGCGATCATGCCTGACCTCAGCTCTTCTTTAAGCAGCCTGGCCGTGTCCGGGTCAACCAACTTAGATTTCGTCAGAAGGGAATCAAATGGCCAGCTAAGTAGATCGCGGAACCATGCATAGGTATCGCCAAAAGCAGATTGGCCGGCTTCAAGCCCGGTCATCCCAGGGATTACCGACCCATTAACCTGTCCACAAATGCCCCTTACCAGCTTATTATCTATGTCGGCAGCGGGAGCCACGAGCATATCACAGGTAGAAGTTCCCATTACCTTGCTTAACTGGTATGGAGAAATCTGGCCGCCGACGGCACCCATATGAGCATCGAAGGCACCCACCCCTACTACAACAGCCGTTGATAAACCGAGTCGGTTTGCCCATTCTTCCGACAGGTTGCCGGCAGGCTGGTCAGCCGTATAAGTATCAGTATACAACCTGCAGGTAAACCCGTCGAGCAGAGGGTCCAGGGAGGCAAAAAAATCATTCGGGGGAAGGCCTCCGAATTCAGGTGCCCAAAGTGCCTTATGCCCCGCAGCACAAACCCCTCTTTTCATTTTATTAATGTCGTTGCCGCCGGTTAACAGGTATGGTATCCAGTCGCAGTGTTCAACCCACGAATAACAGGCATGCCGAACCGAGTCATCTTTGCGTAGAATATGTAATAGTTTAGCCCAGAACCATTCCGAAGAATAGATTCCACCCACATAGCGCAGATAATTTGTCGGATAATTTTTTGCGTGAGCGTTGATCTGGGCAGCCTCCGGCGTTGCACAATGATCTTTCCATAACACAAACATTGCGTTTGGATTATTTTCAAAACCTGGCGTGAGTGCAAGTGGCCTGCCTTCCTTATTAACGGCTACAGGAGTCGAACCGGTAGTATCAATCGAGATCGCGACGATATTTTTTATGACGGTTTCACCCGCCTCCCTTAAGCAACTAAGAATGGTTGACTCTATTCCTTCCACATAATCCAGTGGATGTTGCCTGAACTGGTTAATTGCGGGGTTACAGTATAACCCATCCCGCCATCTCGGGTATTTAAAAACTGCAGACGCAACGATTGTTCCATTATCAGCATTGAGTATTATGGTTCTCACGGAATCTGTACCGTAATCGACCCCGATAACAAAATGGTCAGGCATAAAATATGGCAGGCTTTCGGATGAACCTCCAATATACCGAAATTTTTAATTTAAGTGTATATCGTACATTTATCTGCCACTTAAAATAATTGTTCAAGCTGCGGATCATTGTAATCCCTGATGAAACATAACACGTTATCGTAGTCAGCAAATTCTTCTTTTTCATGAGCGCTCATGATAACTACCGCTTTCATTCCGGCGTTTAGGGCTGCCTCAACACCTTTGGGAGCATCTTCAAATACGATACAGCCGGCGGGTGGCACCTTCATTAACCTCGCACAGTTAAGGAATGTTTCAGGATCAGGTTTGCTGTTTTTAACGTCATCGGCACTAACTATTGCACCGAAGAATTTCCGCAGGTCAAGATTGTCGAGGATAAAATCAATGTTGAACATAATGGCAGCTGATCCTATCGACATGGGGATATTCCGGGCTGCAGCTTTTTCGAGGAAATTGTCAAGCCCGGCAATCAGTTCCAGTGAGGGTTTATAAGCCTGCTGATACCTTTTCTCTTTTTCAAAAGAATACCTGTCCATCTCATCGCCTGTAAATTTATCAGGGCCAAACACCCTTACCAGCAGCTCGCTGTTTTTGCCGTACATTTCCTTTTTTACCTGCTCCCAGGTCAGGTCAGCTTTCAAATCCTTTGTAAGAATATCAAACCATGCCTGGTTATGAAAATGCATATCATCGATGATCGTGCCGTTGAGATCGAATACAAAACCTTTTGTCATAAGCTGCAAATTACCAAAAGCCCCCCGTTTTTGGCGGAGGGCAGATTTTATGTTAATTCGTTTTCATCAACCAGTTTAATACCGGTTTTTGTAAATATAATTTTTCGTTCCTTGAATAACTTGCCGGTGGTCATTTTAAACGTTTTCTTACTCATCGAGAAAAATGAATAAATATCATCCGGGTCTGATTTGTCATGGTATGGCAGATAGCCATTATTTTCCTTCAGCAACCTCAGGATTTTACCGGTCTCGTCTTCCACTCTCTGGTAGCCGGGCCTGCCGGCAACCACATCGATCCTGTTATCAGGCCCTATCTTTTTTATAAAGCCCTCAAGCTTATCCCCGGTTTCGATAACACGAAACACCTCATTGAAATGAAGAACACCGGTATGTTTGTTATTGATGATGACAAGATACCCGATATCGGTACGCCTGTAGATGACAAGGTTCACAACATCCATTTCTTTAACGGTGAGCGTGTCGTTGCTCAGGAACTGATCAATCTTTTCAGTAGCGGCAATGCGACCCGTTCTTTCATCAATATAGATTTTCACCAGGTATTCACCGCCCGGTATCATGCGAAGCAACTGCTGAGACTTCGGAACAAAAATATCTTTCATTAGTCCCCAGTCAAGGAAGGCGCCTTGTTGTGTAACATCAACTGCCCTAAGTTTAACGATATCACCCACTACCCCTTTTGGCTCAAGGGTTGTTGCAATCATCCTGTCTTCAGAATCATGGTAAATAAACACGCGCAACTTATCACCTGCCTGAACGCCTTCCGGCACAAACCGCCGGGGCAGTAATATCCCTTCATTTTCGTCATCCAGGTATACTCCAAAGTCGACGATCCTTATTACTTCCAGCTCATTGTATTCTCCAACGCGAACCATTGTTTATCCCATTTGATTAATGATAGCATAAATGCTGTTATTAATCTGCAATAATAATCCTTATCCGATGAATGGGAGGCCAGAATTGTGAATTTCAGGCTACAATGGAATCACCCGACCTGAACCGGAGATGTTGGTGCTGACACGGGGATTGCCTTTGTACATAACCACGCCACTACCGGAGATCCTGCAATCGAGTGTCGAAGTCACATTTACCCGCATCGTGCCCGAGCCGCTTGTGTTAGTGCTTGCGTGACCCGCTGATAAAGCAGACAGGTCAATGAGACCGCTCCCGTTGATCGACAGACTTTCACTGGCAACACTGCCTTCATGAACCTGGATATTGCCGGAACCACTGATTTTTGCCTGCACCTGTTCAGACACTAATTTTGCAACAACTATGTTCCCTGATCCGTTTACCGATAACGTCGTGGCTGCGGGTTCAAAAGGCTCGAGTACCTTGATATTTCCCGAACCCTCAATTTCAAGAAGGCTAACCGGGGGTGCAGTTATTTTTATGGTCAGAGGATCGTGCGATTTCAGGTTTACGTTGTGTTTTACTTTTACGCGCAATATGTTTTCCAACACATAAGTGTCAATCACATCAAGGATATTTCGTTGACCCGTGATCTCAATCTTAAAAGTATTACCCTGGGTGTAATACAGGTCTGCCGGAACGCCCATCTCTATACCTGTAAAATTTTCAGTCGACCTGGTTTCGACGACAGCCGGACCTTCACCAGAAACTTTTCGACAGGAACTAAGGCTTATGACACAAAGAATAGATAATAAAAGTGCCAGGTTGATTTTTTTCATACAATGTTTTATTTTTTCATAATGACAACTTTCTTTTCCTTCACCCCTATGCGGGTTTAAAAAATTAAAACAAGCTGATTCCCGCATTCCATCCGAACCAGCCTGTGACGTACTCCCCGTATTTGTATGTTTTAGAGGGGCCGACTTCAAATTTGAAATCAGGGACAGAAGAAGGCTGGTTCGAATAATAAACATTGAATGCAGGTCCCGCGAAGATGGAAAAGTGTTTACCAAAACGAACGTTAAGATTAAGGTTTGCTTTATTTAAAAGGTTGAGATGTTCCCATGACCCAAGATAGAGGTACTGGGAGGTGATCTCAGGACTAATGCTGAACCACTTGCCAATGTATCTTTCAGTTCCCAGGCCATAACCAAATGAATAGATCAACTGTTTGTTGTCCGTATTCATGCCGCCCAGTAAAATGCTGTAGAGTTTCCTGTTACCTGTTTTGAATGCGAAGTTGGCCGTGATAACATCGTTGCTGGAAAATACCAGTTTATGATACCCTGTCCTGACGATATTGATGAGCCCAAGACTATACCCTTCTGATGTATCACATACGTTTATCAGACCAACCTGCAGACCGGTGAGTTTACGCGTATAATTGAATACCGCACTTACCTGCACCCCTTTTGTTTCTGCAGGCGTGATGTTAGCAATACTTGTGAGTTGCATTCCTCTCATTGTTTTATTGCTGTAGTTGGCAATTCCGCTCACCTGCATGCCATTCAGGCGACCACCTGCATGATTATATATGCCACTGATCTGTAACCCGGTGAAGCTTCTGCCAATCATATTGTTGATACCGGCCACCTGCAAACCATTACCAAAACCCATGGCGGAGTTGTGAATACCTGCCACCTGCACGCCGTCCATATCTCCGCCTCCAACGTTAAAGATCCCTGCCACCTGCACATATCTTACATCTTTCTTGTTGATATTAAATAAGCCGCCCAGCTCAAATCCATTTACTCCACCTGAGTACCCGCCGAACACGTTAAACGAAACGTTATTGATAACCTGGCTATTCAGTTTGCCGTTTGTACTCAGCCCCGGTGCAATAGAAACCTGATACGGTCGTGCAGTAAAAAAGCGGCTGAGATTAATCGTCTGGAACTTCAGTTTAGAACTGATGAGCCAGTCTCCCACTTTTGTTTTTTCTACCCTTACTGAGTCTGCTTTTTTATAAGTGTACAACCATTGAATACTGTCATTGGTACGAACAGCGATCACGATAGAATCCGGTGCTTCATAATTCTTAGGACTGATGATCACTGATTGCTCCGTAATTTCGACAGGCATAATGGTGATAGTGATCTGCTGGTTAAATCTTGGTTCTATAATAACGGTAGTATCTTCATAGAACTCTTTGCTAACAGTAAGAGAAGCAGTTTTGTACCTGCTCTTCAGCTTAATTTTGAAATAACCTTCTTCATTGGACATCGCTGAGGCAAGGCGTTCTTTTTCGTAGATACTGGCATAACTCACCTTTTCACCGGTCTGATCATCCACGATATAACCACTTACCGTATAAATCTTATTCTCGCTCACTGCCTTTGTCGTTACAAGTGTGAGCTTGATCGGGGTGCGCCTGATGATAATATAATTCCCACTTTCCCGGAACTCGAATCCTGCCTTAAAGATCATTTCCAATATTTGCTTTACCGTTTTGTTATTTTCCGAAAGGGTGATCAATGTATCACGGGGCACTATATTACTGTTATAGGAAAAGTAGAAATCTCCTTTATTGCTTAAGATCTCCAGTACCTGGTCAACAGGCTGTTTTGAAACTGTCAGTGCAATAGTTTTATTAAGATTGGACTGGCCGGACGCCGGGGCTGACAGCAGTGTAGTCAACAGAACTAACACAATACATATGCTGATTGATCGCTTCATTGGTGGTTGCTGGGATGTTAGGGATTTTTATCGTGATTTTATATTTAAAGTATAGCTCGAAACTTATCTTAAAATTATCTGGTTACCTTTTTTGGATACAGTAAGCTCAAAGGTTTCTGCGATAACGGAAACTATGTTTTCAATCGGTTCATTATAAAAAGTGGTGGTCAGCAGTTCTTTTTTAGCCGATTCATTTTCAATGATGATGGTTGTATCATATGCTTCGTTCAGCACCTGTACTAATTTCCATAACGGTGTTTTATCACAAACAAATTCGCGGCTCCTGTAATAGTTATATAACTGATCATCATTTTGTTTTTTGTCGGGTATGCTACCGGTACGGGGAATCGTCAACTTTTCACCCTTTTGAAGCGTCACCATTTTGTTTTCTTTTGAAACAGATACAACCCCGCTTTCAACGATGATCTCGGTTACATCAGCCAAACTCTTGATATTAAAAGAGGTACCCACAACTTTTACCTCTATACCATCTACCTCAACAAAAAATGGTTTTGACTTATCTGGTTTCACATTAAAGAAGCCTTCACCCTTTAGTATGGCTTTGCGATATGGTTTAATACCAGATTGCTGGTGGTAACTGAGGGTGGAGTTTTTGTTTAACGTGACCACAGAGTTATCAGGTAAAGTGTCACTTAGGATCACATCATTGCTGGCTAGTTCCAGTTGATTGTTTTTTGTATTGGTTGCCAGGTAGAAAACAGTGGCCACTGAAATAGTGATAATAAAGGCAGCGGCAACACGCAGCCAGTTGAACTTTTTCTTAAATGGAACTACAATCGCAGGTGCACTATTTTTTTCGACCCTTTTTTTAAATCTTTCCCAGGCGGCGTTTTCATCCATCGCCGTGGATGCTGCGAGGACCTTGCTTTGTTGCCAGATTAATTCAAAATGATTAAAGTATTTTTCATTTGCCGGCTCCAGGCTGATCCAGCCCTTTACCTTTACGCGCTCGTCCTCGGTAACCTCGTCAAGCAGGAACTTCACCAGCATCTCATCGTCCATATTTTGTAAAAATTCTTTCAATGAAGTCTGTTTATAGGTTAAGAAAACTTAAGATAGCTGCAGGCAAAAAGTCTACGAGTTTCAGCCTTAGCAGCTTCAGGGCTTTCCCCATTTGGTTTTCGATAGTTTTTATCGATAAGCCCATTCTATCCGCAATTTCCTGGTACTTCAACTCTTCGAAACGGCTCATCTGGAATATCGTACGGCATTGTTCGGGTAGTTCACTCAGCGCCTGGTTCAACCTGGATTCCAGGTCACCTAATAAGATCTTTTTTTCAGCATGATCAGTAGCATTTCTCATCTGTGATTGGGCGTAACTGCTATACGCCGCCCGCACTTTCAGGTGTTTCAGATAGTTAAGACTTTCATGGTAAACTGACCTGTAGAGATAGGCCGTGAGCGACACCTGGATCTCGACCCTTGATTTTTTCTCCCAAAGCCGGCAAAATACATTTTGAACGATCTCCTCCGCCATGATATCATCCCTTATTATGGTGCAGGCGTAAGCATGCAGGTTTTTAAAGTTGGCTTTAAAAACCTGTTCAAATGCTTGTTCCCCGGTTTCGCCCAGGGTGTACAGCCCTCTACTGTCTTTAACTTCCATTCTTAGGTTTTGATATCCTGTGCTGTATTTGAGGGCTTCGGCCAAATTTGGATTTTGATATAAGACATCTTCGGCGGAAGGAACCCCTATTTAAATGATTAATTTATTTTGATCCGCTGTTAGTAGTTGCCGGGCCCCTATCGGTGCTCTTCATAAAAATTCTGGTGGAGTATCTGGCCGAGGTACGCCAGCTCCTGGGATGTGAGGGGCAAGGTATCCGTAACCGCAAGCGCCTCATCAAGCTGGCTCATGGTCCTGATGCCTATCACCGCAGATGTAACCGCATGATTTTGAAGAACATATCTTACAGAGGTTTGCATTTCACTCCTTTGCTCGCTGCTGAGACTCCGGATTGCGGTCGCCAGGTTGTACACGTCAGCTTTATCATAATTCAAAAACTTATCAGCCGGTTTGCCACCGAGCAGCCCCTTCGCAATACTGCCACGGGCCAGGACACCGATTCCTGATGCCTCCAGTAAAGGCAGGCAAAACTCTTCGGGGCGGCGATCCAACAGGCTATATTGCATCATTACCGAAACAATGGACGAGCGTTGAACATATTCGCGGATAACATTAGGACGGATCGATGAAATTCCATAATACCTGATCTTCCCCTGGCTTTTCAGTTGTTCGAATGCAGAGATTGTTTCATCAATGGGGTCCCCGATAGTGCCTCCATGCAACTGGTAGAGATCGATATAATCAGTATCCAGTCTTTGAAGACTGTTTTCCACCTGGCTTATGATATACTTTTTTGAAGGGTTCCAGTCCCAGCCAGAATGATCAGGCCGCCACTGATTGCCGACCTTTGTAGCTATAAATACCGCTTTTCTGTAGGGTTTCAAGGCCTTTCCTACTATGAGCTCGTTGGCACCCTGGTTATAAAGGTCTGCTGTATCAAAGAGATTTATCCCTCCGGCTACGGCCTTTGACATTAATTCGCGGACGAGAGAATGATCGTCTGGTAACGACATGCAGCCAAAAGAAATCTCGCTGACTGCAAGCTCAGACTTGCCTAGTTTTCGATATTTCATCGTGCAATCTTCATAATGTTTTTCAATCAAGTGTTACCGATAATAAAAATCACATGAAAATCACACGCCCGGGGTTGTGCCTCAGGGACACCTTAGTTTGTCGGGCACTATAAAATTATTGTAAATTTAGCAGGTACAAGTTCTCCCGGCAGGTTCGTCATTTACTGTGTCCCAACAAATTAGCATATATGAAAAGGCCCTTCAAAGTATTTACAAACTCCGCGTTATTCGTATTGGTTGTTGTCCTTGGGCAGATTGCCCATGGTCAACAACTCATGGACTCCCGAAGCAGGGACCTGGTATTCAAAAACGTTAATGTGATTGCCATGGACAGCGACCGGGTGATCACCAATCAGACGGTGGTAACCAGGAACGGCAAAATCGTCTCCGTTTCAGACGGATCCAAAGCCAGGGTGGCGAAGAATGCTTTAATAATTGATGGTAAGGATAAATACCTGATGCCAGGGCTTGCAGAGATGCATGCGCATGTTCCGCCTGTTGATGACATTGAGCCAATGAAAAACGTACTAATGTTATTCGCTTTAAATGGAGTCACCACAATCCGGGGTATGCTTGGTCATCCCCGCCATCTTGAACTGCGCGCTAAGATCAGAAGCGGTGAAATTCCTGGCCCACACTTTTATACCTCGGGACCATCATTTAACGGCTCGACAGTAAAAACAAAAGAGGAGGCTACTGCACGGGTGAAAGAACAAAAAAAAGCCGGTTATGATTTTTTAAAGATTCATCCGGGTCTCACCCTTGAAAACTTCAATGCGGTTGCACGGACGGCGAAGGAAGAAAATATTCCCTTTGCTGGACACGTGCCATTTGCAGTTGGTGTTTGGAAAGCTATTGACGCGGGATATGCTACCATAGATCATATGGATGGATTTGTAGAGAGCCTGGTACCGGGACTTGATACTATTCCTGAAAACAGGACCGGCCTGTTTGGAACTTTTATTGGTTACAGGGCAGATACCAGCCGGATAAAAACATTGATAACGGGTCTGAAGAACCGAAGGATCTGGGTGGTGCCCACACAGGCTTTAGCTGAACGGTGGATTGCTCCCGGTGCAGAAGCCGATATGCTCGCCAATGCCCCTGAAATGGTTTACATGGATGAGCAAACGGTGAGCGACTGGGTGAAATCAAAAAAGAACCTGGTTGGCAATCCTGCCTATAACCCGGAGCAGGTAAATGAGTTTCTCAAAATAAGAAGGCAGATTATTGCGGCATGTAACCGGGGCGGAGCGGGACTCCTGCTGGGTTCCGACGGCCCACAGGTTTTCAATGTACCTGGCTTCAGTGTTCATCACGAGTTAAGATACCTTGTTGATGCTGGCCTGACACCTTTTGAAGCAATCAAAACGGGCACGGTAAATGTCGGACAGTTTTATAACGAACCGCTGCAGGGTACTATCAAGGCTGGTGCACCCTCGGACCTCGTATTACTTAGCGGAAACCCGCTGGAAGATATTGATCAGACCAAAAACATCGAGGGCGTGATGATTGGTGCCAGGTACATGAACAAGCCATATATAGAAGCTGGTCTTAAAAAATTAAAAAAACGGTAACGTATGGATGAACCTGAATTCGTCTTGACCTGATGTGAATGGTTAACCGGACAGAGCATTCTTGAATGAATAACCAGACACTATAATTTAAAGACGATAACCCATACCTCTGTTTAGAATGGATAACACAACAGCTCTGTTTAAATTGAATAACTCAATACCAACCTTTTTGAATAAATACCAGCAGCCACATTTTAGATGGGATAACGCAGTAGCAATAATTTAAAAAGGATAACCGATAGCTATGTTGAGGATGAGATTATCTTTCCTCCATTCGTTACTTCCAAAGGATATCTTGTCAATTACCCATCTTTCGTCCTCTGGCAACCAGGGCTTGCGCAATGGGAACGCAAGATCAAATCTGACAATGATAATAGAAGCATCGAAACGTAGACCAACGCCCGTCCCAACAGCGAAATCCTTCCAAAATCCTGAAAGACCACTACCTGGTTTCTGCGGATTTTCTTTCCTCAACCAAATGTTACCGGCATCTATAAATGCAGCCGCATTCACAATACTAAACAGCTTCATTCTCATCTCAGTGTTGATCTCGGCTTTCACTTCCCCGGCTTCACTCGCATAGCTCTGACTTATTTCAGAATAATAACTACCCGGTCCAAGGGTTCTTGCTCTGAAAGCCCTTATACTGTTGCTACCACCGATGAAAAATTGTTTGACATAAGGCATGAATTGCGAGTTACCATAGGCATAACCGTAACCTAATGATACCCGGTTGGCCCAGGTTAAACCGCGACCGGTAAGTTTCCAATAGTTACTGGCTTCCGTACTGAAGCGCAGGTATTGGGCAAATGGTATCCCGAGCAACGTTTTTGTTTGAGACCCCTGCTTAAATGCACCTGTTGCCAGACCAAGTATATTGCCTGCAACGTCAACATTGAACCTGATATTTGTTGCGTTCCATTTTTGTGTGGTCGTCGATTCATTATAAGTAAAAGTATAATTGCTACCAATAATGAACTGTTTCTCGAATGCCTGTTGAAGGCTATAGTCTTGTTTTAGTATAGAATCAAACCTCGGTGTAATATTCGATGGCTGCGTGTAGGTAAAGCCCAATAAAGACAGGTCGTGTTCGATTTTTCTTGACTCGCGCCACACATAGCCCAACCCACCACGTACTGCATCCAGCCGGTACAGATCTTTCCGGTTCAAAAATTCGAAGCCAAGATTGAACCTTGTGCGCGGGACGTATTCAGTACGGGGATTTATTATTCTGAAAGGCACTATGAAGCGCGGTACAAATAAGTTAATATCACCGGTAAGCGTCGTACCATTTGTTCCGTATTGTTGACCACCAACCTGTTTTTCGAAACCACCTGCAAGAGAAATATCGAGCAATTCAGCACCCCGCAAAAAATTGCGGTTTTTCATATTGATCTGGATCTGCGATCCGACAAAGTTGTTCGACTTGGAAGTGCCGTTCAGTTGAAACTGCAATGAACGTTTTTCAGTTGGAGTGAGATAAAATGAAGCGTTCAGCTTAGGCGTTGAATCGCGCAGCTTTTCAAAGGAAGCACGGATGTACTTAAAGGTACCCAGGTCAACCAACCTCTTCAATGAAACGTTGTGCGCTTCTCTTGAGTAGATGCTATCCTGGTTCAGTGTGACGATATTCTGAAATAATTTGGGTTTGAACAGCTTTTGCGTATCAATTACTTTGTAATTGGGATAATTGACCAGCTCTTTCCACGCAAGCAAAGTATCAACCGTTGTGCGATAGTTAGCGTAAATGTAAATATTCTTGATGTCGTATGGAACCAGGGCTGATCTCGGACTGCGTTCTTTAACTTTTACAAACAGATTCACATTACCTTTAAGAGTACTGTCAACCTGCACAATCAGGTAATCCGGATTGAAATAAAAATATCCATGATTCTTAAGTTCACTATCTATCCTGCTTCGTTCGTCTTTGATATCGTCGAGGTTGAAATATTTTCCGCGCTTTAATAAAGTACCTTTTTGTTGTGCCTTTATGAGCATTCCGAGTGCAGAACTGTCTTCAGGGAAACCAACCGTATCTATCTCGTACCTGTGCCCCGCACGCACATGATATTTTACTTTGGCGGTCTTCTCGGTTAAAATAGATTCCGCCTCTGTTACAGATTTAAAGAAACCATGGTTCCACATATAATTATTGAGAATCGTTGATGTATTCTCCGGTTTAACACGACTGTACAGAACAGGAGGTTCTCCCCACTTGTTTCTTAAGAGGTGATTCAACCCTTTCTTTTTTGTAGGCTTGCCCATGTTATAAAGCGAAAGCCGGATCCGCATTCCAAGGATCTTGCTGTTGGGCACGGGCCTGAGCAATTTTTCCAGTTCACCCTTTATTTCCTTTTTGTCCTTAACCGGCTCATCAAATACGATTGCTGCACCGGTATACAATTTTTCCCCGGCAGGCAACTTTTTAAGATTACTGCACGCGCCCAAAATCAATCCAGTGATTACAATTAATATCAGTTGATATCTTCTCTTCATTTCGTTGGTTGTGAAGGCGGTCTCGCAACTTGGTTCCGGTATCGCCGGTCACGCCTGCTTTTCTGAAATATTTCCTTGAACTCATTGTAGTCCATCACCAGGGTGAATCCGACACCGGTTTCGAGCACATCACCATCAATTATGCTTTGATTATCATTGCGTCGGTATATTTTTAGCCTGTACCTGCCATCCCGTGTGATTTTATAATCAATAGCAACGTTACCCGTAAGACCAGAGGAGTTTTCTGTCGATCCTTCAACAGGTATACCCGTTCCGACCGTTACCGTTGTGCGATCATTAAACAGGCTCTTAGACACGCCCACATTGAGGTTGGTGGAGTTTTGCTGAGTTCCGCTGGTATAATCTTCTCTTTGTTCAAAATCAAAATTGACATCTACGCCTTTGATTAGCTCTCCGGCAAGATTGTTTAGTTGCTGAGCCAGAATCTTACCTGCTGCACCTATTGCCATTGTTTCAGCACTCGTGCCTGAGGAAAGACTACTGAAAGGATTGTTGCCGATGAAGTTGTTTAATATCAGCAGGCCCATTACCTGTTTGTTCAATTCTGATTCATCATTATTTATGAGTTTGATCCTGTTATAGACCACTCCATCAAAAATGTTCCTTTCCCGTTCTGGCATATCAATCTTAAACCCAATGATAGGCTTGAGCATCTCACCATCAAGATTCAGGTAAACCAAAAACGGCAGCTTCTGCCTCAGGGCACCCGGAGGAACGCTGGTTGTTGCTGACAAGAGGGGTTCGGCGGTGGTTGTAGCAGTGTATAGCGCTGACAAGTCAACTGTTGCCGAGGTGGGATCACCGGTCCAGGTGATTGTACCGTCTTTGACAATATCAAATTTCCGCTTGATAAACTGGTTTAATGATAATATATAAGCCCCCTCACTTACCGTGTACCTGCCAGTCATGCTTGTCTTCCCGCTGGGGTCAATGGTCATATTTATTGTTGCTGCACCGTTAACTCTAAGACTATCCCCGTTGTCCTCATCAAGCACAATGGTTAGTGATGTTTCAGGGGTAATTTCAGCACTTATACTTAAGGAAAGCCCTTTGATCACATCTTCAGCAAGCGTATCTTCCGGGTTAATATTAGCAAGCAGAGAGGAATCAACCGGGTTAGAAAAATCCACAAACTGGATAATACCACGCCTGGTTTCAACCTGGGGATCTTTAGAAGGAAGCACAAATGTAATGGATGAATTATCTACGACCCTGACGCGGCCCTCGATCACGGGCAGGTTCATGTCGCCCTTTACTGTCAAACGAGCGTTAATGGACGCCGGACCATATATCATCTGTTCAGGCCTGAGACGGTTGTCAACAGCCCTGAATTCCCTGGCATTTAAACTGAGATCAAAACGGTATTCCTTATAATCAGTAGTGAAGACATTACCATCGATGATTGCTTCATGACCAAGTGAATCTGTAATAGTAAATTTATCGAGTTTGATTCCCTGTTCGTTAAATACAATTGTTTCATCAGGAATACGTAACGAAGTTCCATAATCGTTATAAACCAGTGACGCCTTCTGTAGCGAAAGTGAACCGCGTACAATGGGCTTAGAAGCACTTCCCCTCAGCGTTATGTTTCCATTTGCCATTCCCGACAAATTCGAGATTATATCTCTGACAAAAGGCTGAGCTGCGGCCAGGGAAAACCCGGGAATATCGATGACAAAATTCAGGTTATCATCACCCGTAGTTGTATAATCTCCCTTTACAGTAAGGTCAACGCTATCCCCGGTGAGCGCTGCATTCACATTAAACACATCCGGTGAGCTGTTGCTGGCATCCAGCTTGAGCGTGCCAATCTGCTGACTGAACGCTTTTATACTGTCAATGGAAAGATCGGCTACGAATGAAAACGGCGAAGCCTGCTTCAAAGCAATATTGCCATTGATCAGGCCATCGGCCACGAGGGTGTCACTCTGGACCATAGCAGCAATTGTTGCAATCGAAAAGTTCATAAACTGCAGGCTGATCGGATAGCCGCCGCCGGCACCGGTACCGTTCAGTTTCAACCCGCTATTGCCGTTCATGATCGCAAGGTTTGCAGACTTAATACCATTGCTATCTAACTGAACAATATTATTTTCATTTGTTGTCCAGGTTGTTTTATTGATCAGCAATTCAGGAAGTAGCCTTAGTTCGGAAACACCCTGTGTCGTGTTATAGGTACCCCCTAAGAAATATTTATCTTCATCCTGCTTGTCGTCAAGATCCACATTCCAGCCTACCTTGCCTTTGCGGAGACCGCCATATATTGTTGTTTTATACAACGGCGTCGTTGGATGAATCACCTGCTTCACCCTTATGCCATAAATAAGGCTGTCGTTTTGCGAATTAGCGGCAAGGTTGAAAGAGTCAATAATGTAATCTGCATAGCGTAATGTCTTCATACCTGCAACCACCTGCAACAGGTAGTTTTCGGAGTTCATATTAACCGCAAAATTCAGAGGAGTGAACCTGCGCATGTCAGGCACAAATGATCTTATGATCGGATGACTGGTTAAGGTCCCTGTGAGCCGGAACTGATTTGCTGGCACACTTGTATCGGAAAAAGAACTGTCGCTCATGTAATGCGCCATCACGGCCTGTATCGATTGACCCACAGTCGACACTTTGTATTGCCCCCGCATGTTGGCAACGAGCATCGGTGTCTCAACGGTTATATCTGCACTATCCCCTACCCTGCCTGCTATCACTTTCAACGAATCGAGCGGGTAAATTCTGTCTTTATGTGCAATCTGCAACCCCGTTATAAATACATTTCCATCGAGCTGATCAGGATCAGCATTTACAAGATCCACATCCATCTTTGCTTTTACGATGAGATGCTCGCTCGAAAAACCTAATTTCTGAAAGTTAATCCTCATATCATTTGAGTTAACCTTCAACTGGGGATTTGCCGGATCCATGTTATAACTTACTGCGAGATCGGCCAGCAGGTTTGAATCCGGTGAATTAAGATTTGCCTCCACCTTGTTATTTGCAAGCTTACCCTTCAATTTTACATTATTATAGGTATAGCCCTTAGCCTGCAGCTTATTCACCGTACCATCCAGGGTTATATCTGCTGTTTTTACTGCGTAACCGCGACCCCTGACCTTGAAATCAACCGATGCCATACCCAGCGACGTATCGTTCAAAAACTTGTTCAATTGAAGGTTCGTCGAGGTGATGTGTGCATCGTAAACGGCTCTTAAACTATCAGAGGCGTTTTTAATTTTACCCGCAACGGTTGCATTTCCACTACTGGTAAATACTTTAATATTCGCACGCATATTATCCGGAGTTCCATCATAGGTTCCACTGATCGTGAAGCTTTCCGGAATATGCACTGTTGATGGAATCAGATCTTTAGGTAATAAACTTAAGAGGCCCGAACGTGTGCCACTGAAGTTATTAAGCCGGAGATCGATCTTCATCTTTTTTGCGTCAGGCAGCCCAGTAACCTTTGCTGAAGCATTTAATGCTGTGGACCCCTGACGGATTACGAGTTGTTCTACATCAAGGTTATTCACTTTGCCTTTTACACTCGTATTCAACTGGATATTTTTGTTCAATAAAGGCTGAACATATTTATTAGCAGCAAGGGAAGGCTGAAAATACAGGAGGTCATTCAGCACAAGTGTTGTATTTGTGAAAGCGGCATCTAAGCCAACATCTCCGGGATTCTTCCCCGCCGCTTCCAATGATTCATATGCTGCCCTCAATGATCCGTTTATCAAAGTCCGGTTGGTCTGGATAACAATCTCATCGAGGATCACTTCCTGTTCACCATAAACCACGTTAGTACTGAACTGCTTTAGCCGGAAACCGCTTTTTTCATTAAACGTTAAAGACTCGATATCCGCTTTATAACCGGTGCCGTCAGAAGCCAGTTGTTTTATGGATGTGTTCAGGTTATTAAGTTTCATATGCGAAAAGTCCATCTGTGGTCCGCGAACCACTGGCCTGGCAACATCATCATACTGAACCGTATTATTTTCAAGCGCCAGGTTTTCGACAGTGAATTTGAACGGATCGGATTCGAGAGAATCTTTTATCTCGGCCACTTCCTCTTTATCGGGTCTTTTCGAATTTGTTGTGAAGACGGTGGAATGATCAGCCAGGCTGAGGCTATTGATATTGGCGTTATTTGTATTAAGATCTATTCTGAAATCAGAGATCCCCAGTTTGCCTGCAATGGTGTTGAGGTCAATAGCACTGTTATCATCTTTATAAATGATACGGGTGCCCGTAAGCAATATGCTGTCGGCCCTGATAAGAGGCATGGGACCAGCTGATGGCATGGTATCCTTTGCAGTAGTATGTTGTGAGGGCGTGAACCTGATACCCGCTGCAAGGTTCTGGGTATATAGATGACCGAGACGGAAGTCCATCGAATCAAGATTAAACTTGTCGATGCCAATGTCAATACTGGTAAAAGTTAAGGTAAAGTCCTGGCCGTTGTAAGCGTCATTATAATGAATGTTTGCCTTCGATAAGGCGATGTCACCCAGGTTAAACTTCATCGCTGTCCCGGAAGACAGCGTATCCACCATCTTTGTAGTATCTGCTGACGCAAATGCCTTGCTGATAAAGTCGTAGTTAAAGAGGCTGTCGGTTTCCGAATTGTGCACATTTAATTTGAGACTGTCTACCTGGAGGCTTGAGATAGTGAGGGTGTTATCAAGGAGATCGAGAAGTTTGTATCCTGCTTCCAGCTTTCCGATATACACAAGCGGTTCCTTTGCACGATCCTCCACATAAACCCCATCCAGTTCAAGATGGTAGAGGTAATTTATGGATAAGCGGGCGATGCTGACCCTGGTATCAAGTTTCTTTTCAAGAAAATTTACTATTTCCTTCCTGATAATATTCTGGGCCCATTTGGTCTGGAGCACGAACCACAGCACAACAAGCAGGAGAATGATGCTACCTATCACTATTCCCACCCACTTAAGAATGATCTTAACCCAGTTTTTCTTTTTTTGCGGCTCCATGCTTGTCGATCAACTTATTTGCTTCCCTGGATGAGAACGGTTTCGAAGTTCTTACAGTTAAATACTCGTAAACAAAATTTGCTCCAACCAGCGTCCTGATTGAAAATTTTGATAATTGTGGCTATTTATTATGTAAATACCACACATAGCTACATAAATGGGCATTCCAGGCGTCATTTATCAGCAACGAAATCAATTTTTTGGAAATGGCTCAGCCTTCGGAAAATACAAAGATGGCGTATTGTGGAGTAATCTCCACATCCATCTGGGGGAATATGCCTCGCCGTGGTTAAACTTTGAGTATGATTATAATCCTTTGTATCTTAAAGCCATGAAAAGGATTCATAAGATTGCATTATTTGCCACCTTCTGTATTGCCGGCCTTGCCAATACTACCTCTGCGCAGTCAAAAAAAGCTGCACTTAATCACATTGCGCTTTCAGTGGTGAACCTCAAGAAAAGCACGGCATTTTACATGGACGTCGTTCAACTGGATACTATACCCGAACCGTTCCACGACAACAAACATACCTGGTTCGCGATAGGGCCTAAAAGTCATCTTCACATCATTGAATCTGCCAAAGAGATCTCCAGCCACAACAAAAACACCCACCTGTGTTTTACGGTTCCTTCCGTTGATGAATTTGTGGCAAGGCTGAATAAGATGAAGGTACCATTCGTAAACTGGCAGGGAGAAAGCGGGAAAATAACCACAAGGGTCGATGGCGTTAAACAGATCTATTTTCAGGACCCGGATGGCTTCTGGCTTGAAATAAATGATGCGAGGGACTAAGGTTGTAAACCAGGCTCTTTGCATCCGTGAGCCTTCTTGCATCAGTGAGCCTTCTTGCATCCGTGAGCCTTCTCGTGTCAGTGAGCCTTCTTTCATCAGTGAGCCTTCTTTCATCAGTGGGCCTTCTTGCGTCCGTGAGCCTTCTCGTGTCAGTACGCCTCTCGTGTCCGTGAGCCTTCTTCCGTCAGTGAGTCTTCTCGCGTCAGTGAGTCTTCTCGCGTCAGTGAGCCTTTTTTAGTCAGTGAGCCTTCTTGTTCGTTCTAACCAGCTTATATATGCGCACAGCGCTCATCAACAGCAGTGCGAACGTTACCAGGCCCCCAAGTCCCCACCATAGACTCATGGCCTGCTTTACTTCTACAAGCATCACTATCGCAATCAGAAAAATGGTAGCAAGTTCGTTCCACAGCCGGAGTTGAGTACTGGAATATTTATAAATTCCCTTCATCTGTTGCCGGTAGATATTATGAAGAGAGAGATGATAGAGATAAAGACCAACAACAAATGCAATCTTAATTTCCAGCCAGCCGGGGACGGATCCAAACAGGTATAACATCCAGGAACCGAATACAAGCGTTAACACTGCTGAAGGCCATGTGATACCGAACCAGAGCCGCTTTATCATTATAGAAAACTGCCTGTTTAATATACTTTTTTCAGGTTCAGTTTTTTCCGATGCCTCCGTATTATAGATAAAAAGCCTGACGATATAGAACATGCCGCTGAACCAGGTAACAATAAAAATGATATGCAGGGCTTTGACGTATTCGTACATAGATGAGAAAGATAAACAATCCGTTCACTATTTCCGGCTATCCGGGCACATCCGGCGGCTATCCCGCTTTTATGCAAGAACCATTTCTTTGCTTCCGGATATTGACCTCTTCATCCAGCCCGCGATCGTTTCAATCAGCAGCGGATGAGTATTCAGGCAGGGAATCAATTGAAAACTTTCTCCCCCGGCATGCAAAAAGATCTCTTTGCCTTCCACTGCCATTTCTTCTAGTGTTTCAAGACAATCGCTCACGAAAGAAGGGCAAACCACTAATAGCTTTTTTATCCCTAAGCCCGGTAATTCAGCAAGGCGCAGAGCAGTATAAGGCTTGAGCCACTCTTCTCTGCCCAGCCTGGATTGGAAAGAAATATCATATTTCTCAGGAGGGATACCCAGCGCTTCGACAACTGCTTTAGTCGTTGATACACACTGGTGGCGGTAGCACTGTTTGTGGGCCGGCGAAGCAACATTGCAGCAGTCAGCCACCTTCAGACAATGGGAGCCGGTAATATCTCCTTTAGTAATATGCCGCCTGGGAATGCTATGGTAGCTGAACAGGATCTGGTCGTATTCCTTTTCAAGAAACGGCCGGATGTTCTCCGCCATAGCGTTAATATAATCGGTGTCGTTATAAAATGGCTTAATGAATCTCAGTTTGAAGGGATATTTGTTCTTTTTGTGCACTTCTTTGGCATATTCCACAGCCGTTTCATAGGAAGACATCGCATAGTGCGGGTAAAGCGGCAAAGCGATCACTTCTTCAAGCGCGGGATTACGTTTCATCAGGTTATCGAACGCCGTGGCCGGATGTGGTTTTCCATAACGCATCGATAGCTCAACCGGCTCCTCCATTACTTTTTGGAGAGCATCCCGCAATTGCTGTGACAAAACGATCAGCGGGGACCCTTCCGGAAGCCAGACAGATTTATATGCTTCAGCGGATTTTGGCGCTCGCCTGGGCGTGATGATCCATTCTATCAGTATTTTCCTGAACAGCCACGGATAATCTATTACCCGGCGATCCATCAAAAACTCGTTCAAATAACGCTGTACGTCCTCTACTTCCGTGGATTCCGGCGATCCAAGGTTCATAAGCATAATCCCCGTTCTGGTCATCATTTTAAATTGATTGGCGAAATTACATTTGTGCTTCAATAAACGCAGTCGGTTTCTTTTTGTTTGCATTTAAGGTGAATAATATGACATTACAATGACTTGGAAAATGTGGATTGAGGCTGACACCTAGTATTTTTGCAGTTGAACAGCAGTACTTTAATGAACGGAAACACGACAAGACAGATTTTCAAGTTTCATGTAGCAGGGATCAACTATAAAAAGACTGACGCTTCCATCAGGAGTCAATTCGCTATTGGTAAAGAACAATATGCTTCCATCCTGGATCTGGCACCTTTTTATGGCGTTGGAGAATTATTTATTTTGTCGACTTGTAACAGAACTGAAATCTACGGATTTGGCGAAACCGCCCAGGAACTCATCCAGCTACTCTGCACACAAACGGTAGGAGAAATTGAAACCTTTAATTCCCTAGCATATATCAAAACCGGTACGGCTGCCGTTCAGCATCTTTTTGAGGTCGGCGCAGGACTGGATTCACAGATCCTTGGTGACTACGAAATTATTGGCCAGATAAAACAGGCCGTGAAATTTGCCCGGGAACACGAACATAAATTTATAGGTAATTTCCTCGACCGTCTTGTCAATACGGTTTTGCAGGCTTCTAAAACAATAAAAAATCAGACCCAGCTTAGCAGTGGAACCGTGTCGGTTTCCTTTGCGGCAGTTCAATATATCAAGGACAAAGTTAAAGACATTGCACAGCAAAATATTTTGCTGATCGGTACGGGTAAGATCGGCCGGAATACGTGCAAAAACATTGTTGATTATCTTGGAACAACAAACGTTACCCTGGTAAACAGGACAGATTCGACCGCCAGCGATTTGGCGGGTGAGCTCGGCCTGAAATCGGGTAAACTAAGCGATCTTCAGCACCTGGTGAGTGAGGCCAATATCATCCTGGTGGCTACCAACTCCCAGACACCAACCTTACTCTATTCCCACCTCTCGCCAGGCGCGTCCAAACTGATCATTGATCTTTCGATTCCTTATAACGTTGAACCAAATGTATCCGAACATCCGGGTATCACGCTTATCAATGTCGATGAACTGTCGCGCTTAAAGGATGAAACCCTGCAGAAACGACAGGCAGAGATGCCAAAAGCAGTGGCAATCATCGAAAAACATATCGGGGAATTTCTCGAATGGTACCAGGTGCGTCGCCGGGTACCTATGCTTCGCGCTGTGAAGCTCAGGCTGGAAACCCTTCCTTCCTGCAGACTGTATACATCCTATTCATCGCTCCATAGTTTAACTTCGCCTATTATTCATTCTGACGAAAAAATTCAGCAGGTAATAAATAGTATGGCTCTTAAGATGCGTAGCCAGGATCTTCACGGCTGCCAATACATCGAAGCTGTGCACGATTTTATTTCCCGCCCCAAAAATTAAGGCATGAACAGATCTATCAGGATAGGCACCAGGCAAAGCGAACTAGCTACCTGGCAGGCTAAACAAGTTGCTGCCTTACTCGCGGAGAATGGTTATCAATCAGAACTGGTATTCGTGAAAAGTGAAGGTGATATCGATCTTCAAACTCCATTATACGAAATGGGTGTGCAGGGCATTTTTACAAGAACGCTCGACATTGCCCTCTTAAACGACAGGATCGACGTTGCAGTCCATTCCATGAAAGATGTTCCTACCCAATTACCGAATGGGATCCAGCAGGCGGCCGTGCTGCCAAGGGCTTCATGGAAAGACTTATTAGTGCTGAGATCCGACTCTTCGTTTATGGATGATCGTTACACCACCGCCGTCATTGCAACAAGCAGTATCCGTCGGCGTGCCCAGTGGCTGAATAAATACCCCAATCACACCCTCGTAAACCTCAGGGGCAATATCAATACAAGGTTAGCCAAGGTGAAGGAAAGCGAATGGCACGGGGCAATATTCGCCGCCGCAGGAGTTGACAGGATAAATATCCGTCCTGAGAACGCTCTCGAGCTGGACTGGATGTTGCCGGCACCTGCGCAGGGAGCCATCATGGTCGTCTGCCGTTCCGGAGATAACTTCACTGCTGCTGCCTGCGCATTATTCAATGATAAGGAAACGGAAATCTGCACAAAGGTTGAAAGAGATTTTCTCAGGCAGCTAATGGGTGGTTGTTCAACCCCTATTGCAGGGCTATGTGAAGTGGTGAATGGCGAAGCGCAGTTCAGGGGCAATATTTTATCTGCTGATGGCTCGAAGAAGATAACCATAGAAAAATCCGTAACCGTTGAGAGTGCCGGCGGGCTTGGGATTGAGGCGGGAAAAGAAATCCTTGATAACGGCGGCAAAGAGATCATTACAAGATTGATGGCCTCAAACAACCTGGCTTGATATTCAGGAATTAGCCTGACGTTCAGCAATCAAACTGACGTTAAGCAATCAACGTCATGTCAGCAATCAACGTGGTATTCAGCAATCAACCCGATGTTCAGCAATCGAAATGAAGAGTACTGATGTTCAGCAATCGAAATGAAGAGTACTTTTTTGATCGGCTTCAGCCGGAAGGACCTTCTTTTACAAATACATAAATACGTTATAAAAGTATAAGTTTAATTAGCATGGAAATGATCAAAAACGACCTGGTTCTGAAAGTGCTCCGTGGAGAAGAAGTAGACAGAACCCCTGTCTGGATGATGCGCCAAGCAGGAAGATACCTGCCGGATTATATAAAACTCAGGGATAAATATTCTTTTTTTGAAAGATGTCAACGCCCGGAACTCGCAACAGAGATCACCTTACAACCAATCGACCAGGTAGGGGTTGATGCAGCAATTATATTTTCGGATATCCTGGTAGTACCTCAGGCGATGGGTCTCGAAGTACAGATGGTCGAAGGCAAAGGCCCCTTTTTACCTCAGACCATTAAAACACAAACAGATCTCGAAAAATTGCAGATCCCTGATGTTAATGACAGACTTTCCTACGTTTTTGAGGCACTGACCATGACCAAAAAAGCATTGGCCGGACGGGTGCCGCTGATCGGTTTTGCCGGTTCACCGTGGACACTGCTTTGTTACATGGTTGAAGGCAAAGGTTCGAAAACGTTTGACCAGGCCAAGGCGTTTTGTTATACACAACCTCAGCTCGCCCATGCTTTGCTCAACATGATCACTGAAACGACGATTGCTTATCTGAAAGGGCAGGCAAAAGCGGGAGCTGATATACTTCAATTATTCGATAGCTGGGGCGGCTTACTCGGGCCGGAAGATTTCGAAAATTTTTCACTACAATATATGCGCAGGATCGTGGCTGCTTTTAAAGGCGAAGTTCCATTCATTCTATTTGCAAAAGGGGCATGGCACTCATTGAAGGAAATGGCCGACACCGGCGCAAATGGGCTGGGCATCGACTGGTGCATAAAACCTTCGTTAGCCCGGAACTTTGCCGGAAATAATGTTGCGTTGCAGGGTAACTTCGATCCGGCTAAATTGTTGTCGCCTATTCCGGTGATAGAAAGAGAAGTTAAGGCGATGCTGGCGGCTTTTGGAAAAGGTAAACACATTGCAAACCTTGGTCATGGCATCCTCCCGAACGTACCCGTGGATCATGCCAAAGCGTTCGTAGAAACGGTAAAAAGTTACCGGTGGTAGCTATCACAAGTTGTCACTGACCGGATTAACAAATTGTCACTGACCCGCTGGAGGGTTATAACAAAAACTCATTTATGAACACTATCCCGATCATTGATCACTCTTTACGAGATGCCTGGGTGGCAAACATTCATGATCTCCAGGATCTGATTTGTACCCAACTCGAACTGGCAGATGGAAAGGAAAGATTTATAGAGGATGCCTGGTCGCGCCCTGAGGGCGGATCAGGTAAAACAAGGGTGATAGCAAATGGAAATGTATTTGAAAAAGGCGGGGTAAATACCTCGGTAGTGTATGGCGATGTTACTCCCGCCATGCGCACCCAATTAAAAATCGAGGGAGATAAATGGTTCGCCTGCGGAATCAGCATAGTCATTCATCCTTTCAATCCATTCGTTCCAACAATACACTGCAACTACAGGATGTTTGAATTGTATAACTTTGATGGTATCCTCACAGACCGGTGGTTTGGCGGAGGAACTGACCTGACTCCATATTATCTCTTTGAAGAAGACGCAATTCATTTCCATAAGACTCATAAAAATATCTGCGATAAATTCAACGCCGCATTTTATCAGACATTCAAAGTTGAATGTGATAATTACTTCGTGAACTGGCACAGGGACGCTGAACGCCGCGGCATCGGAGGAATCTTTTATGATTATCAGCGCGAAGGAGAGATGGACGTAAACTCGTGGGTAAATTTTGGGAAAGCGTGTGGCGAAAACTTTTTAACCGCTTATCTTCCATTAGTTCAAAAAAGAAAGAACACACCGTTTACAGAGGAAAATAAAAAGTGGCAGGAAATCAGGAGGGGAAGATATGTTGAATTCAATCTTGTTCATGATCGTGGAACCTTGTTTGGCCTCAAAACAAATGGCAGGATTGAAAGTATACTGATGAGTCTGCCCCCTACTGTAAGATTCGAATATAACTATCATCCATTACCCGGTAGCGCAGAAGACAAACTGGTACAGGTTTGTCTGCACCCGAGGGACTGGATCTAAACTTTTTTATCATGCAACTTATAAGACGAAACAGGATACTGCGGCAATCACCGGCTATCAGGTCATTGGTAGCCGAAACCATTTTACACCCTTCCGATTTTATCGCGCCGTTATTCATAGACGAAGGAAATTCAACCCGTGTTGAGATCGCTTCAATGCCTGGATATTTCAGGATGTCGCTTGACCTCGCAATACTCGAAGTAAAAGAATTGTTTGACCTCGGCATCCGTAGCGTTCTTCTTTTTATCAAATGTGAAGATGCATTGAAAGATAACACGGGCCAGGAAGCCTGGAACGAAAACGGCCTGATGCAACGTAGTATCAAAGCTATTAAAGATGCCGTTCCTGAAATGATCGTAATGACCGACGTGGCGCTTGATCCGTATTCCTCATACGGCCATGACGGAATAGTTGAAAACGGGGAGATTGTAAATGATGCAACCGTTGAGGCGCTGGTTAAAATGAGCTTGAGCCACGCAGAAGCGGGTGCAGATTTTATGGCCCCCAGCGATATGATGGATGGTCGTATCATGGCAATACGACAGGGCCTGGAAGAGAGTGGTTTCACCCGGACAGGTATCATGGCCTATAGTGCGAAATATGCTTCCTGTTTTTACGGACCTTTTCGTGATGCCCTCGATAGTGCCCCGGGTTTCGGGGACAAAAAGACTTACCAGATGGATACTGCAAACCGCCGCGAAGCTATAAAAGAGGCCTTGATGGATGTTGAAGAAGGAGCTGATATTGTAATGATAAAACCGGCCCTTGCCTATCTCGATATCATTCGTGAAATTAAGGAACAGGTAGCCGTGCCCGTTAGTGCCTACCAGGTGAGTGGCGAATATGCGATGATCAAAGCCGCCTCACAACGTGGATGGTTAAACGAAGAAAAGGCAGTCATCGAAACCCTTACTTCTATAAAACGAGCAGGTGCGGATCTCATTGCAACATATTTTGCACGTGACGCTGTCAAACTTCTCAACCGTACCTTTTGATTTCTACCGACCGAATAATTCATTATGAATACCATAAAAAGTAATACCCTGTTTGAACGTGCCCAGCAATCCATCCCCGGCGGAGTTAATTCGCCGGTACGTGCCTTTAAAAGTGTTGGTGGAAACCCGATATTTATTGAAAAAGCGAAAGGCGCATACCTGTTTGACGCAGATGGCAATCAGTATATAGACTACATAGCAAGCTGGGGTCCGATGATTCTTGGCCATGCTTATGAACCGGTTGTAAAGGCAATTGCGGAAAAGGCCACTTTATCCACTTCGTTTGGTGCACCAACTTCGCTGGAAGTGGAGATGGCCGAGCTGATCAAATCAATGGTACCTAATGTGGACCTGGTAAGAATGGTGAACAGCGGCACAGAGGCCTGCATGAGTGCACTCCGGCTGGCCAGGGGTTATACAGGTCGTAACAGGTTTATCAAATTCGAAGGCTGTTATCATGGGCATGCTGATCCATTCCTGGTGAAGGCCGGCAGCGGCCTGGCCACTTTCAATATACAAACAGTGCCCGGAGTTACTGCCGGTGTTTCGAATGATACGCTCACCTGTGCTTATAACGACCTGGATGGGGTTGAGAAACTTGTGTCGGAGAATCCCGGTGCCATCGCAGCCATTATCATAGAACCCGTAGCGGGAAATATGGGTTGTATACTGCCTGAAAAAGGCTTCCTGCAATCGCTGCGAAGAATCTGCGACAGGGAAGGCATCGTTTTTATTTTTGACGAAGTAATGACAGGTTTCCGACTATCCGCAGGGGGCGCTCAGCAAACCCTGCATGTTGATGCTGACCTGGTTACCTATGGTAAAGTGATAGGTGGTGGTTTGCCGGTAGGGGCCTTTGGGGGGAAAAAAGAAATCATGCAAAAAATTTCTCCGTTGGGGAACGTTTACCAGGCCGGAACACTCAGTGGCAATCCCCTGGCCATGATTGCCGGTTTTACGATGCTGAATGAATTAAAGTCAAACCCTGCAATCTACCAGGAACTTGCTGATAAAACAGCTTACCTGCATCGTGGGCTTGACAAGGTTTTTGCTGCCGCCGGTAAGCCATATGTTATCAACCGGATCGGCTCTATGATCAGCGTACATTTCAGCAATGCACCGGTCACTAATTTCGAAGCTGCGGCCGCAGCTGATAATGAAAAGTTTAAAAGGTATTTCCATTTTATGCTCTCCAATGGTGTCTATCTGCCTCCTTCACCATTTGAAAGCTGGTTCCTGAATAATGCCCTCACAATTGCTGACCTTGACAAAACAATCGGCGTCACCGAACGTTTTGTTGTCGGGGAATGATCGGCTGCGCCTGAAAGGTACAAGCCTGCCCTGAATTCACGGTTTTTGAAAAAAATGAATTACAGGCAAAATAATGCCAGATTATCCTCATCTTTAAGGATAGATGATCCTGATAGATGCCGGGAATAAACCGACCGACACCTCAAATAAGCGTACATATGAATAAAGAAACAGTCACAATGAAGGATCATCTCCTTTCGCCGGAAAAAACGACAAAAGAAGCATCGCACTTCTTTCATGACTTTGCCGGTCTTTCAAACCAGCAATCTTATGAAAGGGGAGGCAATTTTCTTGTTGGCACAGACTGTGGGTACTTTCAAATGTTCGGTGCACACGGGCTGCACATCTGGGATGGAAATATTGAAATCACTTCAAACCGAAAGATCACCGTCCAGACCGCGAAAGCTGCTTTTCAAATGATCTTTTGTTTAGAGGGAAAGATCGGCCATCATCACGGATCAGAAAATAACAATCTCGAAAAATCCCATCATAACTTGTTTTATGCCCCTGCAGGCGAAACACGGCTGGACTGGCAGGTTACAAAATGTACCCGTCTTGTCGTTATATCATTAAGCGAAGAATTTTTTCTGAGAATGATTCATTTAAACGATGGAGAACTCTCAGAGATGCGGCAACGCGTAAAAAATCATAGTCCATGCTGGCTGTCCAAACACAATATGCATATCAACCAGCACTGCCTTCTTATTCTTCAGCACCTTGCCGGTGGGCGAAGTGAATCATCGCAGAGGAGGCTATTCATTGAAGCAAAAGTGCTTGAATTACTGGGATATCAGCTGGAGCAGTTCCAGGAGACGAAAACCAACGGGCATTCGAATATGCTAAAGGCAGCTGAAGTTGAAAAAATGTACCTGGCAAGGTCGATAATACTTGAAAATCTGTCTAAGCATTATTCTCTTGTTCAACTCGCCCACCAGGTAGGAACCAACGAATGTTATCTGAAAGACCATTTCAAAAAGGTGTTTGGTACTACCGTCTATGCATTTACTCAGCAAGCAAAGATGGATAAAGCCAGGGAGCTGATCATGGCTGGCGGAAAAAAGATCTCAGAAATAGCAAAATCAACCGGGTATAAGTATACTTCTCATTTTACAAGCAGCTTTAAGAAACATTTCGGTGTGTTGCCGAACAAGATCAAGCTGTTAATGTTCCTTTTTCAGGAGGAGCTTGAATGCGTGACTATGGTGATGTATGAAATGGCGATTTAATCTTCAGTTCATAGTCTGACTATCACTTACCAGCAGGAATAAGATCCGGGTAATCTGTAATTATCCCGTCCACCCCCAGCAGAATCAATGCATCGATTTCATTTCTTGTATTTACTGTCCATGGAACCAGTTTCATCTTGTGCTTCCTGCAGTCCGCAACAGTCTGAGCCGTTACCAGTTTATAATGTGGACTATATATTTCAGGCGTGTATCCCAGCTCCCGCAGGTTTTCATCCACAGACATTGTTTTTGAATCAACGAGGTAAGCAGTAACAACATCCGGATAAGATTTGTGGGTTTCCTGGATCTGCCTTTTATCAAATGACTGAATGTAGAATCTGTTGCCAATGTTTTTTGATTTTACAACTTCCATCACAGATTTTATAATAGTAGCCGCATCAGGCTGATAAATTCCGTCAAATTTTGGATTGGCCTTGATCTCAATATTATAGATCACCGGCTTTTTGCCGGCCCTGGTATAGGATTCGATCGAATCAATCAATTCTCCCAGCAACGGCATATAAGCAGGTTGCTTCACTTGCTGCGGAAATGCCGGATTGCCTTTGCTGCCGACATCTATTCTGCGGATATCAGTATAGTTCATCTGGTGCCAGGTATAGGCTTTTGCACTATCGGCACTGATTTCGTTTAGTCCCGGTATGGTGGAAATCGAACGGTTAACATAGGGATCATGCGCAATGAGGACCTGGCCATCCCTGGTGATATAAACGTCAACCTCAATTACATTTACCCCCAGGTCCACTCCCTTTTTCATGGAAGCAATTGTATTTTCAGGCACGTATCCCCTGGCGCCACGATGTCCCTCTTTCAGAAATACCGGATAATTGTCTATTGGTTTTGACATACGAGTAGTGGCACAAGCAGTAAAAATAAACATTGCAACAGCGAACAGCATTTTCATCAGCTCATATTTTTTATGGATGTTCTTCACTGATAGGTGTGTGTGATAATGATAAGTGTGTGTGATAATGATAATTGGATCATGATAACTGCATCTTTGATAAGGCTTGTCGCTAAACCGACATTTAGCCGGGGATTGATCAACAGGAGCTAACCAGGCTGATATCCTTTTTTGATCAGCGATAAAATGATCAGTACGGTGAAGGACTCACTGAGGTCCAACCGCCATCTACAATTAGGCTTTGCCCGGTAATGTGTCTTGCAGCGCGCGACACCAGGAAAAGCGCAGCCGAAGCAATATCGTTCACATCAGCGGGTCTGCCCATTGGAGTAATACGTGACCATGTCGACTCATAGTCTTTGTCTTCGATGGTCCGCTCGGTTTTGGTAGCGCCGGGTGCAATAGCGTTTATAGAGATTTTGTACGGTGACAATTCAACCACCAGCGTTTTTGCAAGCATTTCAAGTGCGGCCTTGGTCATTCCATATGCCGCCAGGTCTTTGTGAGCCTGATGCCCGGTCACCGACGACATTAAAAGGATGCTTCCTCCAGATCCCTGTTCTCTCATTTGAATGGCCGCTGCCTGGGTAAGAAAAAAACTACCTGCCAGGTTCAGGTTCATTACTCGTTGCAAAGCGTCGGGTTGGTAGGTGTAGAAATCACCGAAAAGGGTTATCCCTGCGTTCGCTATGGTCACATCGAGTCTCCCGTACCTGGCTTTGGCAAAGGCAACCAGATCTTTTATAAAAGACAAATCAGACGCATCGCCTGGCAGCGGCAAACATTCTCCGCCTTCATCTCTTATTTTGGCAGCAGCAGTATTTGCAAGTTCTGCATCGTAATCATTTAATACTACCGAGGCACCGCGCTGAGCCAGCTGACGGCAAATCTCAAAGCCAATGCCCTGGCCGGCCCCCGTAACGATCGCTACCTGTCCATTGAAATCATTCATAATAATATTTTTCCGGGAAAAGAGTTGCGGTTAGTCGAATGTAAAAGTAAATTCATTCCAGGTATCATGTTGCCATGCGAATTGTTGGGTAGTAGGTGAGATCGCAAAGAATGGCGAAAAAGTTTTGACTTTCACTGTTTTGTCATCCCCTAAAAATTCAAGGATCCTCAACCAACCGTCACCCCCGTTGCCGTTCCAGCCCCCTCCCATTGCCTGTGCATTAAAGGCAAGCTGGTTAACGGTTTTACCCCCGGCATTTTTATCTGTCCGGAAACCAACATGGGCCCTGAAGTCATCCGGCTCGCATATATGTCCTGACAGAACCAACTGTATGTTTGTTGAAGGCGCAATGAGTTTTTTCCAGATGGCTGCCGAAAAGTTACCATCAACCTTATAGTTTTCCTTTTCGGGGCGCTCATTTTTAGCATTAAGGTATGAATGGGTCAACACCACAACAGTGTAATCCTTATAAATTGGTCTGGCTATAAGCTTGCTGGCCCAGGAAAGTATGGTATCCCGGGGGGCAAACTCTAATGAAAGAATCAGGAACCGTCGGCCTTTTGGGGAAACGATCTCGTATGCGGCATTTTCAAGCGTTGGGATCCCTTCAGCATTATTTGCAACATCCCTTAAAACCTGTTGATTTTTGAGATTTTTGTTTACCGGGAAATAGGTATTCAGGTTTGACTTTCTGACGGGACCGGCGTTCACATAACCATAATCATGGTTACCCGCAGTAACCACATATGGAATCCGGCCATCAAGTCTTGAAAATGCGCCTGAAACAGATTTCCATTGCGCTATACTATTTTGGTTTCCGTTTTGTTGATCGGGCACCATAAGCTCGTTTTGTTCAACGAGGTCACCGGTGCAAACCGCCACCTTTATGTTGAGGGTGTCAATGTTTTCCTGGATCCATGCCGTCATCAACTCCAGGATAGGTTGATTGCGGCCGAACTTGACGTAGTTCTGTGGATCAGGGATCATAATCATTGACCACGAATCAGGACTGGTCAATGCCGGCTTTTTAAAAGTATTTTGTGCATTGACTGTGTTTACCGTTACTAACAACCATGCAAAAACAATAAACCTTAACCTTAAACCACCTGTATATTCCATCATTGTATCAATTCATTTCGGGGTAAAAATTATAAGTGGCGATTAGTTTGCAACGCATCTGAACCCGGTATGTTCGAGCCCTGTATCGGGGGACGTTTTCATCCTTGCAGATACCCGATAGCTTGCGCAATAAGAATCATGGCAAAGAAAGGAGCCACCACGGACCACTCTTTTTGGTACACCTGGTTCCTGCGGATCGTTACTTGACGCGGGTCCCCTCGGATCAACAGTTGTTCCTGCCGCAACGGCAGTATAATATGTTTCATCATACCAATCTGAACACCATTCCCAGACGTTGCCGGCAATATCATAAAGTCCATAACTGTTAGGCATAAACGATTTAACAGGAGCTGAGCCGGTGAACCCATCCTGGGCTTTATTATCATCAGGAAATCTGCCCTGCCAGATATTAGTTTTCTGTTTTCCCTGGTTAACGGGTTCATCACCCCAGGTATATATCTTGCCCTGCATTCCTGACCGGGCAGCGTATTCCCATTCGGCTTCAGTAGGCAATCGCTTGCCGGCCCACTTTGCATATGCATTCGCATCGTCCCATGAAATATGTACAACCGGATGGTTTTCTTTACCCTTAATATCACTTCCGGGTCCCTGCGGATGTTTCCAGTTTGCACCTGTGGTCCATCGCCACCATTGGGACGCATCGTGAAGTGGTATCGGCGTAGATGAAGCGGCAAACACAAGTGATGAAGGAACCAGCAGGCTGTCGTGTGGTTTAGGCGTGCCAGCCGGTACTTGTTTTTTTATCTCCTCCCAGTCAGGTTTTTGTTCAGCGGTGGTAATGTAGCCGGTTGCTTTCGTAAAAGCGGCAAACTGGGCATTGGTTACCTCGGTAACATCCATCCAGAAGCCCGCGACCTTAACCTGGTGCTGCGGATATTCATCCTGCCTTCCTTGTTTGTCGGAAGCACCCATCGTAAACTGTCCTCCTTCAATCCAGACCATGCCTTCCCTGGCCGCCGAATCTGCGCCCCGGAATGTGGTGTCCGAAGAAGCTGATGCAAACCGGGATGGCAATGGCGTCGCACACAGCGCAGCGCTATCTTTCGCAGCTATAAGCTTAGATTCCTCATCACTGCCGGTGGGTCCGGATCCACAGCCGATAAGCATCATTCCCGCACTGACAAGTCCCGTGAGACATTTTTTCATGACTACAAATTTAATCTTCCGGAAGGTTGAGTAACTAAATATAATTCAAACATCTGCCCGAACTTATAAAGCTGACCCTACCGCGGTCCGGGGGGTGTTCCCGATCAAATCAGGTTAGTAATAGCCCTGGTAAATATGATCATTTCGTTTCTCATAAATTTTCTTCAGGGGGATCTGAAGACCACCTGTTTGTTCCAGCCAGTCCCATAACTCTTTTTTAAGTTTGGCCGCTGTCTGCTGGACAGCCTGCTGCCGGATGAGATTATTCATTTCATATGGATCACTCTGCAGGTCATATAGCTCGTTTGCATCCCATACACCCTGGTTGAAGATATATTTATAGCGGTCCGTCCGTATCGAAAATATGGTTGGAGTCTGTGGAAACGAGTATTCCCAATAGTATTCGTAAAAGATCTTGTCCCGCCATTTCGAAGGAGTTTGTCCCTTCAGCAATCCAAGAAAAGAATTACCCTGCATATTTGCTGGTTTAGCAATCCCGGCAAGCTCAAGAATTGTCGGAGCTATATCAAGGTTCAGTATCATCTGATCAACAACAAGGGGCTTTCTGATAAGCGATGGGCTCCAGGCCAGCAGTGGTACGCGCATGGACTCCTCATATGCATGTCGTTTATCAATGAGACCATGTTCACCAAACGAAAACCCGTTATCCCCCATATAGATGACAAGGGTATTTTCCGCAAGCCCATTTTCTTCCAGCCATTTGGTGACCTTACCAATGCTTTCATCAACCGCGAGCAATGTTTCACAATAACGGCGGTAAAAGTTATCAAATTTAAACTCACCATGATACATATAATCCACCCCATGCCAGCTGTAACGTTGCTTTTCTACCCATGATGGCATGTCGGCTTTATTAACCGTGGTTGCAGGCTCAGTGATAGTGCCATATTTTTTGCTGCTGTCCGAGGCGGTGATATACATGGAAGGAGGCGAAACAATTTCGCGGTCAGCATACTTATTTTTATGCCGCTCAGCCGGTTCAAACATAGCATGCACCCCTTTATGCGAGAGATAGGTAAAGAATGGTTGATCTTTTTTCAACGACTTCATCCATGAGAGTGCGTAATCGGTCAGTTTATCCGTTGTATATACGCTTGCATCCTGCTTTTCCTGCTTTCCATTTACGTTGAAAGTGCAGCCATAATAAATGCCCTGTCCCTTAAAGCTAACCCACTGATCAAATCCTGGTTGCGGCGGGTCATCCGTATTCCCCATGTGCCATTTGCCAAAAAAGCCGGTTTTGTAACCTTTTTTCTGGAGGTAAGATGGGAAAAATTTCAGCCCGTCAGGCAAAGGTGCATTATTGTCAACCACGGTATGAGTATGTGCATACTGACCCGTGAGGATGGACGCCCTGCTGGGCGAACAAAGAGCCGTTGTTACGAAAGCGTTTTTTAGATGAGCACCCTCCGCCGCCATCCGGTCCATGTTCGGCGTTTCCAGCCATGGCACCTTTTTCATAAAACCCATGAAGTCGTACCTGTGATCATCGGCAAGTATGAACACAACGTTCATTGGTCTTATAGTGGTCTTTTGTTTCTTGTCAGCCTGTGCTGCTGCCGTCATGGAAAAAGCAATAAGCAGCATCGGGCAGAGGTACTTAAAGATTACCTGTTTCATTATTCTTTCTTTTTTGTAAGCGGAAAGTCATCATTTTCGACATGCTGCTGGTCAATAACCACGCGCATCCGGTTAACAATTTCGGGAAACTTTTTTGCAAGATTTGTTTTTTCCGCCGGGTCTCTTTTAAGATCGTATAATTCTATCGGGGGGTTCGGATCATTCAATACGTTTTGCCTCACACCTTTCCATTGATCCATGCGCAAGGCCTGCCGGCCACCTCCTTCGTGAAACTCCCAGTATAAAAATTCATGTTCGGGCTGTTTCCTGGCAATTAATTCGGGTAAGAATGAAACGCCATCAGTGTACTCATTCAATTTATAATTCGTTAATTCAGCGATAGTTGGTAAAATATCCCAGAATGCGCCGATATGCTGAGATGTTGAACCTTTTTTTATGACAGGAAGCCAGCTCACGATCAATGGTGTACGAATACCACCTTCATAAAGATCTCTTTTATATCCACGGAACCCCATGTTGCTGTTGAAGAAGTCAGGATCATTTCCGCCTTCACGATGGGGGCCGTTATCACTGGTAAACATGATGATCGTATGCTGATCAAGCCCCCTTCTTTTTAATTCATTCACTACTTCACCAACATACCTGTCCAGGGTGGTGACCATGGTGGCATAAGCAGCACGTGGATATGGCTGAGGCGCATAACCTTCCCCGGTCCAGGGAGTCTTAACCGCAACGGGGAAGTTTGCCTTGTATCGGTCAAACGTCGCAGTGTCTTTTACCTGCAGCGCGGCATGGGGCAATGTGTAGGAAAGATACAGGAAGAACGGTTTTGCCGCATTCCGGGCAATGAATTCAAGCGCCTTTTCCTGGATTACATCAGGCGCATATACGTTGAAGTTGTTGAGGCTATTTCCTGCAAACTTAACCTGCCGGTCCTGGTCCCACAGATGGTCAGGATAATAGTTATGTGATTGTCTCTGGCAGTTGTAGCCAAAAAAACTGTCAAACCCCTGTTTCAACGGATCACCGGTTGAACCTACCGGGCCAAGACCCCATTTACCGAAATCACCTGTGACATATCCTGATTTTTTGAGGAGCTCCGCAATCGTAAAAGCATTGGACGGCAGTGGGAACTGGCCTTCTGGTTGTAATTCCTTGTTACCCCTTACGGCAGTATGACCGGTATGCAAACCAGTAAGCAATGATGCCCGTGAAGGAGCACAAACTGAAGTACCGGCATAAAACCGGGAGAACTTCATACCATTCGAGGCAAGCGCGTCGATGTTTGGAGTTTTGATTTTTTTCTGACCATAACAACCCAGATCCCCGTTACCAAGATCATCGGCAACGATCAGCACAATGTTCGGAAGCCGGTTACCCGTGCCATCCTGGGCATACATGAAGCTGAATGAATAACCAAAACAGACCAAAGCAAGTAATCCTCTAATCAGACCAAATCTCATATACATTATTTCAGGAACAATAGAACAAGCACGAAACTAACGATTCAATTTCTGGTCGCGGATCTCCTGGAGTAAAACTGATAATTCCTTAACAAGTTCCGGCCTGGAGGCCGCGACATTATTTTTCTCTCCCGGATCACTTGCGAGGTTGTATAGCTGGGGGACCGGTTTGTTGCCGGTTTCAATATTCACCTCTTTGCTCAATGCAGGACCGGAAGATGGTTCAATATATTTCCAGTTTCCCTTTATAACCGAAAGACTATTGGCGTGTTCCACCAGGAAAGGACGCGCCACCCGTTTTTCGCCGGTTAATGTCATTGATAAATCATAACTATCAGGAGCCTCATCATTTTTAAGTGTTTCCCCGGTGATCTTTGCCAGGGAGGCAATAAGATCTATATGACTGAACAAAAGATGTGATGTTCCCCCGGATTTTATCCTGGACGGCCAGCTGATCAAAAATGGCACCCTGGTGCCACCATCAAAGGAACTGTACTTTCCCCCGCGAAGGTGGCCTGCAGGTTTGTGTCCATTGAGTTTTTCAACAGCATCATCACGGTAACCATCGTCCACTACCGGGCCGTTATCACTTGTGAAAATGAATATTGTATTTTTTGTTAATTGCAAGCTGTCAAGCTTTTCAAGAATTGTTCCTATTGCATCATCCAGCTGGAGAATAACATCACCACGGGGTCCCATCATAGACTTTCCGGCAAAACGGGGATGCGGAACCCTCGGTACATGAATATCATGAGTTGTGATCAACAGGAAAAATGGTTTGTTTTTATTTTCGTCTATAAATTTTAAGGACCTCGAGGTGATGACGTCAGAAATGTCTTCGTCCGACCACAAAGCGCTTTTTCCTCCTGTCATAAAACCGATCCGGCTGATACCATTTACTATCGTTTGATCATGACCGTGAGAAGGGAACATTTTTAGCAATTCAGGATTTTCTTTTCCTGTTGGCCAGTTACCAATCTTGTTTTTGTAACTGACCGTAATTGGATCCGAACTATCCAGGTTTAATACGTGATGGTTTTCGACATACACACATGGCACCCGGTCTACTGTGGCAGGAAGTATAAATGAATAATTAAACCCGATCTCTATCGGCCCTGGCTTTATTTCTTTATTCCAATCGGGACCTCCCGTTGGACCCAGACCGAGATGCCATTTACCAACCACCGCGGTTGTATAACCGGCTCTTTGCAGCATTGAAGGCAAGGTCACTTTGTCTGTTGGAATTATCAATGCAGCGTCGCCAGGGGCAATACCCGTTCCCTTTTTTCTCCACGCATAGGTTCCGGTAAGCAACGAAAATCTCGACGGGGTACAGGTAGCAGAGGTTGAATGTGCGTTTGTAAACCGGGTTCCTCTTTTTGCAATGCGGTCTATGTTGGGGGTATTGACATTTTTTGCGCCATAACAGCTTAGGTCACCATAACCGAGATCGTCGGTATACACAAGTACGATGTTGGGCTTTTGCTGTGCTGTAGCGGATAAACCGGTTACAATCATTATATGGAGCAATATTGCCCGAATAAAAACACTTCCCGAGATATGTTGAATTGAATTGTTACCCATGTATTACTGATGATTGCATTTTTTTCATTGTTTCTGGTTTTCTGGTAGCCATATTTTTTCCTCGGGTTTTTGGCCCAGATCGCCGGATTTTTTGATCCAGTCGTCCAGCAGTTGCCTCATGTGAACGAGCTCTTTCTGATATTCCTGAACAGAGGCAAGATTATTGAGTTCTTCCGGGTCCCGCCCGATTGCATATAACTCTTCCTTTGGTTTGGTGGGAGCACAGAATAAAGCCTGTTGGCTGGTAAGCTTACCCGTGGAGTAAAGTTCCTTCATAATATTCCAGGCAGGGTATTGCGTTTCCTTATACTTATTTGCCTGCATATACGGCCTTTCAGGATAATAATTCCTGATGTATTTATATTCTTTCGTTCTGACGGCTCGCATCTTATCAACTGTTTCATCCATCCGGTCCCGCGCAGCTATAATATGATCACGTATAACAGGCTTGGAGTTGAACAGCGGGCGGCCTTCCATATAAGATGGAATTTTTATCCCGGCAAAGTCAAGTATACTCGCGGAGATATCAATCATGCTTACCAGTCTTTCATCTACCGTTCCTGGTTTGAGTTTACCGGGCCAGCGTATCAAAAATGGAACATGAATGCCACCTTCATACAGGAACTGCTTATCCCTGATCATACACCGTCCGTTATCACCGGTGAAAATCACGATAGTATTGCCGGCTAATCCTTCTTCTTCAAGTCGTTTGAACAGTTTACCAACATAGCTGTCCATTAACTGGATCGATTCAAGATATGTTGCCCAGTCCTTTCGTATGACCGGATGATCCGGGTAATAAGAAGGCAGTTTGATCTTATCGGGATCAATACGAGGCTGATGAGCCGGCACAACGGTTTCCCATTTCTTACTGCGATGAGTTTCATCTATAGTCAGCTGAGCGAAAAATGGCTGACCGGTCTTTCTCTTATTCCAGTCGTTGCCGTCAAAGACAGGATGATCTGGTTGAAAATTAAAATCTGTCTTTGCCGGCTCGGTCACGCCCTCGGCCACAGTTGTCAGGTTCACGGTAAAGTAACCTGCCTGCCGAAGATAATCGGTGATGGGCTTGATACCCCGCGGCAGTTTGTATCCATCATCGCGGTGGCTACGGTGATTATGCGCGCCGATAGTTGTCTGGAACATCCCGGTAATAATCGCCGAACGACTCGGCGAACAAACAGGTGCAGTGGCATACGCATTCGTAAATCGAATGCCAGCTTCAGCCATCGCATCAAGATTAGGCGTCTTTACCAGAGGTGTGCCATAACAGGCAAGATCAACCGAAATATCCTCTGATAAGATCCAGATGATATTAGGTTTCTGTTGAGCCCCTGCTGCAAGACAACCCACGTAAAAGGAAAAAACGACAATGAATCCGAATCTTTTCATCATATACATCCACGTATCCTGACTGGAAATTTACATAGCGATCGCCCATTCTTTTTTCAATTTCCTGCCCAGCATTTCGTTTGCTTCCTTATCATTTTTAAAGGTTTCTTTTTTCGGGTTCCAGGTTAACGGGCGTTTTAATTCATAAGCTATGTTACCAAGATTGCAAACGGTAGCAGAACGATGGCCCGTTTCAATATCGCAGATTGGTTTTTTTCTTGATTTGATAGCATTCGTGAAATCCCGGTAGTGATTTTCACTTTTATAAACCCTTTTTTCATTGTCACCTATTACCCTGGTGGCTAATTCCGGTTTCGACGTCTCCAGTTTTGTACGTTGCACATCAAGCTCACCTTCTGTTCCGATAAATCTTATTGCATGATTTTTCCCAAAGTTTTCGTGGGTCATCGTAATACCATTTGAATACCGGTAAGTCAGGAACTTTATATCATTGCCATTTGGCGGGATAATTTCAGTTGGTCCGCTTTCGTCCATATCCAGCGACCATTGAACGATGTCGAACATGTGTGCGCCCCAGTCGGTAAGGTCGCCACCTCCCAATCCTTTATAATAACGCCATTTTGCCCAGATGTCAGCTCCGGGAGCGGGCGCTATCAGATTGTTGTAGTGAACATATTCATTCGGACCAAGCCAGAGATCCCAATTCAATCCCTGCGGAAGCTCTTCCTTTGGCAGATCATAAGGTAACGGGCCACCGCCGATGCTGACTTTTATTGTTTTGATATCACCCAGGTATCCGTTGCGGATCAACTCCGCTGTCTGCCGGAATTCAGGAGCAGATCTTTGCATACTACCTGTCTGAAATATCCTGTCGTGTTTCCTGGCAGCCTTTACCATTGCCCTCCCCTCTTTTATCGTCAGCGATAACGGTTTTTCGCAATAGATATCTTTTCCTGCTTCCGCGGCCCGTATGGCATGTACAGAATGCCAGTGATCCGGAGTGGCAATTACAACGGCGTTTATATCTTTCCTGGCAAGAAGTTCACGGAAATCTTCGTATGGTTTGCAACCGTCATAAGAAGACTGCCCGGTTTTATCACCGTAAAATTTATTTGCTTTCGTGGTGAAGTTGTTCAGCTTGGAAGCATAAACGTCAGATGCAGCTACAACGTAGGCTTCGTCCAGTTTCAGAAAATTGTTCAGCAGGCCCGAGCCCTGGCGACCGGTGCCAATAAATCCCAGTGTAATTTTATCACTCGGTGCAGTGTATCCTTTGCCGCCAAGTACGAAACGTGGCACTATAACAATTGAAGAAAGGATAGCAGCCTGGTTAAGAAATTTTCTGCGGCTTAGCGTGTTAGTATTTTTTTGCATGGCAAGCTTCAATAATTGATGAGTAATGAATGATGAGATCCCTGATGAAATTAAGGTTTATATCAATGAGAAAATCTGATTTACCAGGCCATTATTTGTTTCAGATAAGCAGTCACCTGCGATGATATCTCAAGATGTTCTTCCATGGAAGGCAGTTTGTTGCAACCCTTATTATAGGTACCTGATATGAGCAATTGCTTAACTCGCTGATCCCCGCTTTTTTTTGCAGCAGCCACAACTACCGGAACCATATTCCTGAGTCTCGCAGATTTTGCATCTCCTCTCGAAATACTCAAACACACAATCTGTGATGCAGGACATTGCATACGAAGCTTCTTAAGAAATGCAACGTAAGCATTAACGAAAGATGAAGAGTCAGTAAGCGGATCATTGTTCCCGATCATAACAGTGACAACATCCGGCTGATATTTTTTTGGATCCCAATCCACAGCATTTTTATGCAGATCAATTTTATCAGCCACCTGCATAATATTGCCCCCCGGGTCCCCGGCTGGTTTGGTAATCCCGATTCCCGAAACGGCTGTAAGATAATACTGGGCATTGAGGTCGCGGGCGGCGATAGCCCCATAAGCGTTATAGGCATTGCTCTGATCGTACCATTCAGCACTGTCACAAGGCATAAACCTCGAGTCGCTTCCTGCCCCCGCTGTTATGTCGTCTCCGATAAATTCTATCTTTCTTGAAGGAACCGGTGGCGGCGGCAACAGGCTATTGCATTTGAAGCCAATCATCTCCAGGTAGCCAACCGAAGCTTCTGTATTTTTTGTGATCGTCACGGTATGATCGCCACCCGGCAGGTCACGCGCTATCTGTATCCTGTTTGCCCTGGCCCTTAACTGAATCCTCACCGGATCAATATTATCAACCTTTACCTCTATATAGTTGTGGGAGCCTTCAGACACCTGGTCGTTTATGAATATCTCGCAATCAGATCCGGAAAACCTCGTAGTGATGTAGGCACCCGGTGCCCAGAATCTTGGCTTTTTCGGGTCGGTTTTATCAAACCTGCCATAATACTGAATGTACTGATGATCGGCCTCTATAATTTTTATGATATCCTGGGCACTCACACGTAATACCGCGAAAAAAGCTAGAAAACTAATTAAGGCCTTAAACATATATTGTTTATTTAAATAGCAACAGCGACGAAATCTTCGTTAGACAAGGCGTCAATAATACACCATTTTATGGTTTGCCCACATCATGTCCCGCCTGTTTATGAACAAAACTTCATTAAAATTGTATCCTATCGTATAAGCATAAATTGCGATATTAATAAATATTAATCCGGGTTCCTTCAACTCGCAATCAAAAATCCCGTTACCTTGCAGACCGAATGAACGTTCAATCGGAAGAAATCTCAACAAAGAAACAGGCCATTCTTAAAAGCACGCTCAAGCTGATAGGCGAAAATGGCTTTCATGGTGTACCCATGAGCAAGATATCGGCGAATGCGGAAGTAGCCGCCGGAACCATTTATCATTATTTTGAAAGCAAGGATGCGATAATTCGGGAACTTGGCGCGCAGATTAAGAAAGAAATGGCGGAAGCCATGTTTAGCCCCGGTTACGCGGATAAGGATTACCGGGAACAGTTTTTTATCGGGTGGATAAATGTTTGCCGGTATTTTATCCAGAACAAAGACGCATTAACCTTTATAGAACAATATAATAGTTCTCCCTATTCCAAGTTGCCATCTGAACCTGTCAGTCCCTTCAAGGAACGTTTCAATGCGTTTTTTCAATTGGGAATGGACATGGGTTTTGTGAAACAGATGGAACATAGCCTGATTGCTGCCATAGTATTTGGATGTATCACGACCACTGCGAAATTTCATACGCAGGGGAAACATGAATACTCCGATTCCGATTTATGTAAAATTGCTACTGTTATATGGGACGGTATCAAAGTACCGGATTAGGGTATTTGCCTGAATCCGGACAGTACGCACCTTTGCCACCGTCCTGACCAGTCGTCACCGAATTATCAATAATGTTATAGTATCTATATGCGAATAAGACCAGTTGTTTTTTTTGTCACCCTTTTAATGATTAACAGCAGTATCTATTCCTTCGGTCAAACAGTTCAGCCTATGGGTGATAGCCTGACCCTGGAGGAGTGCATACAATATGCGATGAAAAATCAGCCTTATGTACAACAAGCTCTTATCGACCAGGAAATAGCGGAACGTGACATCAGGATAGGCTTGTCTGGTTGGTATCCGCAGATCAATGCAACAGGTAACTACAACCATTATCTGAAGTTGCCTGTATTTGTGTTGCCAAACTTTACTGATCCGACACAGCCTCCACAAATCATCAGGAACGGGTTGAAGAATACATCAAACGCACTGTTCCAGGCCGATCAGACGATTTTCAGCAATAGCCTGCTACTCGCCACGAGAGCACAGCGCTATGTAAGGCAGCAGGGAGTACAAAACGTCGAGGTAAATAAGATCAATACCACTGTTGATGTGAGTAAAGCTTTTTATGAAATACTTACAAACCTCCAGACTTCGAAAATTTTACGCGAAAATATTGCCCGGCTTGAGAAGCAGTTGCGTGACGCAAAAGCACAGTATGAAGGTGGACTGGTCGACAAAACGGATTTTAAACGAGCAACTATTTCCTTAAGCAACGCATTTGCGGACCTGAGACGAAGTGATGAACAGCTTAAATACAGGTACGCCTTACTTAAACAATTGATGGGATATCCGTCCGAAACACCTATCAAACTTTCGTATGACAGTGCAACAATGGAAAGGGAGATGCTGATCGATACACTGCAGCCGCTGAGTTATGAAAAAAGAATCGAATACCGTCAGCTGGAAACACAGAAGCAGTTACAAGGCCTCAATATCGATTATTACAAGAGGGAATTTCTGCCAACTGTAAGCGGCTTTATAAATTACAATTTTGTTTACCAGAACAATGAATTCGAAAAGCTTTACTCCCAGGCCTATCCCAATTCCATAGCGGGTCTTTCTGTTAAACTTCCCATATTCCAGGGCACCAGGAGGTTGCAAAATCTGCGAAGAGAGCAGCTGGAGTCCAAAAGGCTTGATATGGATGTTGTGAATCTAAAGAACCAGATCAGCACTCAATATCAGCAAGCCCTCTCTTCCTACAAAAGCAGCCTTACTGACTGGCACACGGCGAAAGAAAATGTGAAGCTTTCCGAAGAAGTATATAATACTATCAAACTTCAATACAACGAAGGCATTAAGAGTTATCTCGAGCTCATGACAGCGGAAACTGATCTGAGAACCTCCCAGGTAACTTATCTCTATGCCCTGTTAGGCGTATTATCCAGTAAACTGGATGTTGAACAGGCGCTTGGAAACATCAATATCAACTAATACAACCCAACACAATTATGAATAGCAAGATTACCGGGATATTCACTGTTTTATCCGTTGCAGCACTGTTAATTTCATGCGGCAATAAAGATGCGAAAACACCGCAACAGGCCGCACCCCCACCTGTCCCTGTTACTGTATATGAAGTCACTTCAGAATCAGTAAGAGGTCTCGATCGTTACCCCGGAACCATTGTGCCACTTGTAGAAGTTGAACTACGTGCAGAAGTAAATGGTTATATCACCGGTATATTCGTGAAAGACGGACAGTCAGTACGAAAAGGACAAAAGTTATACGAGGTCGACCAGAGCAGGTATGCAGCTACCTATCGTCAGTTAAGTGCCCAGGTCCAGATTGCAAAAGCTAATCTTGAGAGAGTTTCCAAAGATGTGGAGCGTTACACGAGGCTTAGTGAGCAGGATGCGATTGCCAGGCAGAGGGTTGATTATGCAAATGCAGACAAGGCAACCGCAGCCGCCCAGGTTGCTGCTGCCGAAGCTAATCTTGCCAACGCTGCTACGGACCTGGCGCGTTCCGTTATCAAGGCTCCTATGAACGGAACAATCGGTATAGCAGCGGTACGACTTGGTTCATTGGTTTCTGCCGGTTCAACGCTTATTAACTCAATATCTGCGCCGGATCCGATTGCTGTTGACATTGCGATAAGTGAAGGCGAAATTCAACGCTTCGTAAAACTTCAACAGGCAACCCAGGTTAAGAAAGACTCTACCTTCAGTTTGATATTACCCGACCAGACAACTTATACATTACCCGGAAAAATAACAGCTATCGATCGGGCCGTTGATCCGCAAACCGGCACTTTGAAAGTGAGGATCAGTTTTCCTAACCAGGGCAACAAACTCAGGGCAGGGATGAACACCCTCGTAAGAGTTTCTAACACTGATGAAGGTAATCAACTCGTAATTCCAACGAGGTCGCTCACTGAACAGTTGGGCGAGTTCTATGTGTATGTGCTTGGAGATAGTAATAAGGTTAGTCAGCGAAGGGTTACGATAGGCACCCGTGTCCAGGACATGGTCGTGGTACGTGATGGTTTGAAGGCCGGGGAAAAAATTGTGAGCGACGGTGTGCAGAACCTTCGCCAGGGTGCGGTGGTAAATCCCTCTCCTGCCGCCCCGGCACAAACCAGTGCCGGCATTCCACCGGCTACCCCTGCTTCGACCGACGCTGCGAAAAAAGATGCCGGTGAATCTATGGCTTCACCGGCCGCTGGTGCAGCGGGTAACTCGCAGAGTGATACTACAAAAAGGTAAACAGCTTCAACAGGTACGGCAGATTTGACCAAAAATAATTTTCACCTCAAGACGATATAATGATCTCAGATGTATTTATAAGACGACCGGTCACCTCTATTGTTATTTCAGTCGTTATTCTTTTGATCGGCACAATTTCCATTATCAATCTACCCGTTAGCCAGTATCCCGACATCTCGCCCCCTGTGGTAAGTGTGGCAGGTATCTTCACCGGTGCTGATGCACAAACGGTTGAACAGACGGTTGCCACCCCCATTGAGACCCAGGTGAACGGTACACCTGGCATGGCTTTTTTGCAATCCAACAGCACCAGTGACGGCCGTATGTCTCTGAACGTCACATTTGAAGTCGGCACCGATGTAAACATTGCCGCACTTGATGTGCAAAACAGGGTAAGTGTGGCCGAGCCGGTATTACCTGAACAGGTACAGCGATTGGGCCTAACCGTTAGAAAGAGAAACCCGACTATCCTCATGGTGGCCGGTATCTTCTCACCACAGGGTTCACATGATATCAAGTTCCTCGACAACTATGCGAATGTTTATATCAGGGATGCCCTCTTACGTGTTCCGGGTGTGGGAGATGTGGTGTCGGTTGGGCAGGATTTCAGTATGCGCGTCTGGCTGAACCCACAGAAACTTTCCCAGCTCGGCCTGACTGCTGATGATGTGGGGGCTGCAATACGCGAACAAAACGTCCAGATTGCCGGTGGTAGCGTTGGTGGTTCACCGCAGTATAGTACCCAGGCTTTCGAATTCCCGATAACACTTAACGGAAGACTGGAAAATGAAGGGGAATTTGCAAATATCATCATCAAAACAAACCCTGCTGATGGAACAGTTGTTTATCTGAAAGACGTTGCGAGGATAGAACTTGGCCAGTTCAGTTATGGCCGTGCAGTACGGGTTAATGGCAAACCTGCAAACATCCTGCTGATCTACCAGACACCCGGATCAAACGCGGTGACTACCGGCCAGGGCATCTATAAGGCGCTGGATGAACTCAAAAAATCATTCCCACCAGACACAGATTATGTGGTGTCGTTTGAATCTATTACAGTAGTAAATGTATCCATCGAAGAGGTTGTTCATACCCTGGTTGAAGCCCTGGTGCTGGTGACCCTTGTGGTGTTCCTGTTCCTTCAAAGCTGGAGAGCAACCCTGATCCCGATTCTTGCAATCCCGGTTTCTATCATCGGAACTTTTATATTTTTTGCCCCGCTCGGATTCACCATCAATACACTTACACTTTTTGGATTTGTACTGGCAATAGGTATAGTAGTGGATGATGCTATCGTGGTGGTTGAGGCGGTACAGCATTATATAGATCACGACAAATTATCACCGAAAGAAGCAACTAGAAGGGCGATGAAAGATATCACAGCTCCGGTTATTGCCATTGCTTTGATACTTGCTGCCGTGTTTGTACCGGTTGGATTTATTCCCGGTATAGTCGGAAGGCTTTACCAGCAGTTTGCGATAACCATAGCAATATCAGTGGTGATCTCTGCATTCATCGCCTTAACGCTTACCCCTGCGCTTTGTGCCCTGTTATTGAGGCCAATGAATCTTACGAAAGAATCAAGAGGTCTGAATAGTTTCTTTTACAGATTTAATACCTGGTTTGCGAGGGTCACAAGATCCTATTCCAATGGTGTGAAATACTTTATCCGGAAAGCTCCGCTGGCTATGATCATCCTGGCTTGTATCTATGTCGGAACGATCGGGATGTTTACTTCAAAACCAACCGGTTTTATTCCTACCGAAGATGAGGGCCGCCTCATAATTTCCGTGAACCTTCCTGAGGGCGCATCAAGTGTTCGTACCCAGGAAGTGTTGGGACAAATGATCGACATAATCAAAGAGAAAGCTCCTGCTGTAAAAAACAGCACATCTATATCTGGTCTTAATGCGATCAACTTCAGTTTCAAAACAAACAGTGGTACTTTCTTTCTCCAGCTAAAACCCTGGGAAGACCGTAAAGAAGCGTCGCAACAGCTGTTTGGTGTGATCGGTTTGTTACAAAAAGAGTTCTCTGTTATCAAGGGAGCAAATATCATCATCATACCACCGCCCGCCATCCCGGGTCTCGGCAACACCGGTGGTTTCAGCTTTACACTCGAACAGCGTGAGCGGGCTTCTGATATCAAGGCATTTGAGGCCGTGGTGTTTAAGTATATGGGAGCGGTGAACCAGCGTCCGGAGATCAGGGGCGCTTTTACCTTCTTTAATGCAAAGACACCGGGGTATCATGTAACAGTTGACAGGGAAAAAGCGAAAAAGCTTGGCGTTCCACTGAGTTCTGTTTACAATACCATTTCCAGTTATATGGGAAGCGCCTATATAAATGACTTCACCCGGTATGGTAGAAATTTCCGGGTGGTAACGCAGGCGGACACCACTTACCGTAAAGACATTTCCGATATTAATAATTTCTTTGTGAAAAACCAGGCGGGCGAATCCATACCACTGAGTACAATAGTCTCAGCAAAGCTGACGGAAAATGCGGCGCTTATCTCCCACTACAATCTTTATCGTTCCGCGGAGTTCAACGGAAATGCTGCTCCCGGGTATAGTAGTGGTGAAGCCATCCAGGCCTTACGCGAGGTTGCGGACCAGGTTTTGCCTGCAGGATATGGATACGACTTTTCCGGATTGAGCCGCGAAGAAATTGCATCGGGTAATAGTACCACTGTGATTTTTGGCCTGTCACTCCTGTTCGTGTTCCTGCTGCTGGCTGCATTATATGAAAGCTGGTCGGTTCCGTTTTCTATCCTGCTTTCTATACCGCTGGCTGCATTCGGGGCAATTCTTGCCCTGGTATGTATTCCGAGACTGGACAATAATCTTTATGCGCAGATCGGATTGATTACCCTGATCGGACTTGCGGCAAAAAATGCGATCCTGATCGTGGAGTTTGCTAAAGAGAGGGTGGATTGGGGTATGGAACTGGTCGCGGCTACCATCGAAGCAGTGAAACTGCGATTGAGACCGATCATCATGACATCTCTGGCATTTATTCTTGGTGTTACACCACTCGTTTTTGCTTCGGGTGCAGGCGCAGTAGCAAGGGAAACGATCGGCTGGACGGTGCTGGGAGGAATGTTTGCTGCTACACTTTTTGCGATATTCCTTGTGCCGGTGTTGTTTGTTTTAATCACCAGGCTTGCTTACGGCAAAAAGAAGCTTGCCGAGTTACAGGGTACCTATAATCCCGATGACCATAAGGATACCCTGCATGCAGATGAGGATTAATTTTTTTCGATAAACGTAATTAAGAGGCTGTCTTTTGGCAGCCTTTTTTTTTACGATTCATGTCTGTAACCCACATATCAATAGTATTACGGTTCCTTCCATTTTTGTTTAGCCCACCGATCTGCAATAGTTTTGAGGCATGCGAGTAAAAGCCGGTGTATTCTTCCTCAGTATTCTCTTACATGTTAGCCTGTCTGCCCAACAGGTAGTTCCGTATAAAAATGCATCATTGCCCATCCATGAAAGGGTCATCGATCTTTTAAAAAGAATGACTGCCCAGGAGAAATTCTGGCAGTTGTTTATGATTCCGGGCCAGGTTGATTCATCCAATGAATCAAAATTCACGAATGGCATCTTTGGTTTTCAATTCAGTGCTGAGTCAGGTGGAACCTTAAACACCACCCAGATATTGAAATACAACACAAGCGAATCTGCCTTATCACTTCTGAAAAAGATAAACTCAACCCAACGTTATTTCGTTGAAAAAACCCGGCTAGGCATTCCCGTTATAGCTTTCGATGAAGCTTTGCACGGCGTGGTTCGTGATGGGGGAACTGCGTTTCCACAGGCAATAGGATTGGCGGCCAGTTTCAATACCGGTTTAATGACAGAAGTAGCCTCTGCCATTGCAACTGAAGCTAAGGCAAGGGGGATCAGGCAAATACTTTCGCCGGTAGTTAATATCGCCAATGATGTGCGTTGGGGCAGGGTCGAGGAAACCTATGGTGAGGATCCAATGCTTTCTGCTGAAATGGGTGTTGCTTTTGTAAAAGCGTTTGAGTCAAAGAATATCATTACAACACCAAAACATTTCCTTGCCAACTCGGGTGATGGTGGGCGTGACAGCTATCCCATCCATTTCAATGAACGGCTCTTGGAAGAAACATATCTGGTACCTTTTAAAGCCTGTATAGAACGCGGTGGTTCACGATCCATAATGACAAGTTACAACTCTCTCGACGGCTCGCCTGCTTCTGCCAATAACTGGCTGCTCAATCAAAAACTAAAAAAAGATTGGAAATTCAGAGGTTTCGTCATTTCTGATGCCGGCGCCGTTGGTGGAGCAAATGTCTTACACTATACAACCAAAGATTATCCTTCCTCAGGTGCCGAGAGTGTGAAGAATGGACTTGATGTTATCTTCCAGACAAACGAGGAGCATCATAAACTATTCGATCCGCATTTTCTTGATGGTTCCGTTGACCCGGCTATTATTGATTCAGCTGTTGGCCGCGTGCTCAGGGCAAAATTTGAACTGGGTCTTTTTGAGAATCCCTATTTACCGGAAACGGAAGCGCAGCAATTACTCGCAAATACAAATCATAAGGCCATAGCTAATAAAGCTGCACTCGAGTCTATCGTATTGCTGAAGAATGAAAAAAACATCTTACCATTAAACCGGTCAGTCAGGTCAATTGCCCTGATTGGCACTGATGCCACCGAAGCAAGATTGGGTGGATACAGCGGACCAGGAAACAACAAGGTGAGCATCCTTGAAGGTCTTAAACAAAAACTTGGAAAGGGGACGGTGATCAACTATGCACCGGGTCCTGGAATACATAATATTGAGCCTGTACCCGTTGCGGATTCTTTTTTATCTCATACTACCGGACAAGGCAGCATTCAAAAGGGATTAAAGGCAATTTATTTTGACAATGTATCTCTTGAGGGCAAGCCTGTACTTGAACGGGTTGACCAGGTAGTTAATTTCAAGTGGACGTTTATGGCCCCTGCTGAAAATATCAGGACCGATAATTATTCAGTAAGGTGGACCGGCAACATAACTTTCCCACGCACCGGGAATTACCAGCTTGGCCTTGAAGGCAATGATGGCTTCAGGCTGTATATAAACAATAAACTGGTAATTGACAACTGGCATAAATACGGTTACCATACCCGGACAGTCAGGTATTCTTTTGAAAAAGATAAACCAGCTTCAATCAAAATTGAATTTTACGAACCGGTGGCTAATGGTACCATCCGGTTGGTAACCGATTATGGAACTCCACAAAATGAAACGCAACTAATAAACGCGGCCACTGAACTTGCAAAAAAATCTGATGTTGCAGTGATTGTTGCCGGCATTCATGAAGGTGAATTCCAGGATCGCGCCTTCCTCGACTTGCCTGGAAAACAGGAATTACTGATCCGCCAGGTTGCTGCAACCGGAAAGCCAGTTGTGGTTGTACTTGTAGGAGGAAGCGCTATCACCATGTCATCCTGGATTGATAAGGTGCCCGGCATCATTGATGTATGGTACCCCGGTGAAGAAGGAGGACATGCTATAGCTGCTGTCTTATTTGGTGATTATAATCCCGCAGGACGATTACCCATTACCTTTCCTGCAGCAGTGGGACAGGTGCCCCTTGTATACAACCACAAACCAACGGGCCGCGGTGACGATTATTATGATCTCACCGGCTTGCCATTATTTCCGTTTGGTTTTGGACTCAGTTATACAAAATTTGAATACAGCAACCTGCAATTAAGCAGGAACAACATCACGGGTACAGATTCAACGAAGGTAAGTTTCACACTGAAGAATACAGGCAGTCGCGCCGGCGATGAAGTCGTACAATTATATATCAGGGACGAACTTGCTTCATTGGCAAGGCCGGTTATGGAACTCAAAGGTTTCCAAAGAATTTATCTTAAACCCGGAGAAAATAAAACGATCAGTTTCAATGTAGGTCCTGAAGCATTGTCAATGCTGGATATAAATCTCAAAAGAATCGTTGAACCTGGAGAATTCCGGATAATGTTGGGCGCATCTTCCAGGGATATCAGGCTGAAGACCACCCTGGTGGTCAAATAACCGCCTGACTAAAAAATCCCTTAAGCGTTGATGTCTGAATCCCTGGTGCATAAAACCTTCATATCCGAAGTCTCTCAACGGCGGGGACCATAAGCAGCCGTGGCGACTCCCTTGAACTTGTAGTACACTGCACCATCATCCAATAAGCTTGCTGTTAACTGGTAGCTTTCAGCATCAATAGAGGAATAGAGAAGTTCAATTCGCACTGTTGGATTTTGCAGCGGATTTATCAGGCGCAGAAACTTCATCAGCGCCACCTTTGAAAGCCTTACAGTTTGTTGACTATGTTTTTCAAACATCTCTTTTACAATCTGCATCATGCAAACACCCGGCACCACGGGCACCCCGGGAAAATGCCCTTTGAATATGGCATGAGCAGGATTAAATTCCAGCACAGCTTTCAGTGAAGAATCTGCGGCCTCGTAGTACCTGATCGTGTAAAAGTCATCAACTAACATCAGCGTTGTATATATTTTAGCCCGATATCAAAATTGAAATTCCGGTGTGTAATGCCAATGGTATCAGGAACTCCATTGTGGTAATCCAGCATTACGATCTGAACCTTCGGTTTACGTTTCATAGCGTTTTCAATCCGCACAAGGCTGTCACAATCCCGGCTCGTTATGTAATACCGGGTTTCTGTTGCGCCGGGAAATCCATACCACGTGTTGACACTGTCCGACTTAATGACAACTTTATCGGGGTCAAGGTTTTGCATAAGTATCAATTCAAAATCGCTTTTAAGCGTTTTGATGACTGATTTTTTATCAAGCTGCTTCATAACCTGGTGAACCTTGAAAGATCCACCCGGTGCAAATTCAAAATCAAAAAACTTGACACCCATTTCACTTGAAAATACTATGCGCATACTACTGTCGGGCATCGTTTTGAAAAGCAACAAACCACTGAGATGTTTTCCGACAACGTTTACCTGGGTGTTGTATAAAGCTGAACTAAACCGGGGTTTAAACTTTTCGATACAGGATGCATCGCCGGAGGCAGGATATAGCGACTTATAGGCTGATGAACAACCTGTAGCACTGATCGTAAAAATAAAACTACTTAATAGCAAAAAGCGCATCAGCTACAGGTATATTTATTTGCTTGTTCGTAAACCTTATAATTGTATTATCTCCGCCCGCTTCTACCATCTCCATCCGTAAAATAGTATAATCTTTTTTATCCACCACCACGTTAATATTAGTAAAAAGATCCTTCATTGCCTTTGCCACCGGTGAAAGATAGATCAGGAAGCCGTCCTTACCTTCAAGCGTTTTAACTGTGAAGTCTTTGTTATCCAGCGCAGTTCCCTGTACACAATCGACGATGATGCGATTGATTTGCTGAAACATTTTGTTTGACCTCGCAGATATTTTATTTTCTTTCTGATCATCTTTAATAAACACATTGTTTTTATTGATGATCATAAGGTACCTGAAAGGGCTGGTATACTCCATTCTTACCAGGTTTTCCTTTTTGAACCAGAACTTCCCACTCGAAGAGATTTTTTCCGAAAGCATTGCCAGGTTTTTCTCCTGGATAAAATCACTTTGGATTGAATTCAATTTTTTGGCTGCAGCAGAAAACTGCTGTTTAAATGAAGTGTTATCTGTGATAATTTTATAGCCGGCCGGTTGCGCGTGGGCCAGCCCCCCCAGCATTAAACAACACAATAACAATCTGGATAACTTATACATAGGGATCTGTGTTTGTAAGGATGTCTAATCTCACAAATTCGTAACCACGTTCTCTTGCACCTTCTATAAATGCCTTCAGCATCAAAAAGGTTGTCTCGCTGGTATCATGAAACAGGATTATTGCACCAGGTTTAACAGCCCTGAGCATTTTATGGAGCAGTTTTGCCGGATCTTTAACAACTGTATCCATAGACCGGATATTCCATCCCACGGGTAAAAGGTTGGTTCGGGACACAGCCTTAGCCAGGTTTGGATTTGTGACACCATAAGGGGGGCGGAACAGGCGTAGTCTGAGGCCCGTTACCTGGTGTACTGTTTCATTCATCAACTGCAGATCATCCTGCATTTTTGCTGCACCATACATGTCGAACCAGAAATGGTGGCTATGACTATGATTGCCTATAATGTGCCCGGATGAAACCATCTTCCTGATGATATCTTCCCTTCCTGGTATATTCTTTCCTATACAAAAGAAAGCTGCCGGAACCTGTTTCTCTCCGAGCAGGTCCAATATTGCATTAGTGAACCTGTCGGCAGGTCCGTCGTCAAAGGTGATAGCGATCTGTTTCTTATGCTGAGGTCCGCTGCTGATCACATTCATATAGAATCCTGAATCCACGGTGGCGCTTCCATAAAACAACACTAATGTATAGACTAATATCACAATGAGATACCAATACCAATCAATATCAATATAAAAATCTACAGCAATGAGTATCATTACAAGCAGACCGAAAAAAAACGTTGTGTTTTTAAAGGTCAGCATGACGAAAGCAGAAAGATTGAATGGTGGATATTCTTGTAATTATTATAAATAAGTACATGTCTCCTTTTTCCCGGACTAGCATCACCTTGTTGTACATCATCAATATTACCTGCTTTCAGCTTTGTAGCAGCATACCAGAGTGCAAAGGCCGACGAAGTCGGATACTCTCCGCAAAGGTGTTTGTATGAAACATTCCTCGTTCCGCTGAAAATGGTTTTGTTAAGTTCAACATACAGCGCATCATTAACAATGTCGCCATTCATGCCGTTTATTACGAGGTCAATTTCGCTGATACTTAAGGATTGTGCCTGCAGGAATAAGTTTATCTCTTTGGAAACATCATCAACATTCGCGGGTTTATAGAATGTATGGATGGCATCAAGTACAGCACTATCGCTGGCTGAAGGTTCACTGGCCAGCAAAAAAAACGTTGATCCCTCACCGGCAATTGTTCCCTTACCGGGATTGGTGATCAGATCCAGGTTTGAGACCGGCTCGCTGCGATAGATGCCAAACCTGTTTAAGATCGCATAACTGATATTGGTTATTTCATCTGCCGCCCCGACAAGTACATTTGAAACTTCTTTATCTTTTAATAAAAGGATCCCGTCCAACAAAGCATTTTCAAATGAAAACCCGCGGTGGGCAAACGTATTATTGTACCCATAACATTTCACCTGCAATGCTATCTGCGCGCCGACTGTATTATGGGTCGATTGTATAAAGGAAGTCGGGTTCAGCATTTCTTCTCCAAACTCATTCATCCTGTTCAGGAATACGCCGGTATCTTCCAGGCATCCATATGCACTTCCGGTAACGATGGCTTCCGGGGCGTCCAGGCCCGCCTGCTTCAGGCAAAGGGATGCGGTAGCTACCCCCATTTTAATGATTCGGCTCATACGCCGGATCATTTTCGGATCGATCCAGTTTTTATACTCAGGTTCAATGCAGCTCAGCCTGTTTGTCATGTACTCAACCGGATCAGCAGGAAGCTGGTCTGAATCGAAAGATGGTTGAGGGGATATGCTGGCAAGCGCCCGGATAAACATATTAATACTGAGGTTTTGAAAATATCAACGAAGAGCAATTGCCACCAAAGCCAAATGAATTTGACATTACATGATTGATATCCTGGTTTACCAGGTAATCGGTTTCCGGAACAAAGGAGAGTTCCTTCATCGGGGTGTTAAATCTGAGATTCGGGAATATAATACCATGACGGATAGCGAGGCATGAAAACACGGCTTCTATACTACCACTCGCACCCAAGGTATGGCCTGTAAATGTTTTGGTAGAACTCATTGGTGGAAAATCCGGGGCGAAAAGCCGCTGGATAGCTGTTCCTTCTGCTACATCGTTATTTTGTGTACCTGTTCCATGCAGGTTAATATAATCGATATCCGCGGTGCCAAGACCGCTTCTTTTTAATGCCCCGGTCATCGCAAGCCATGAGCCTGTACCTTCCGGGGAAGAAGCTGTCTGGTGATAAGCGTCGTTTGCATTGGCATAACCCGAGAGAAAAGCATATGGCTTTTTTCCGAGTCCCTTCATCAATTCCTCAGAAACCAATACCACATAACCGGCACCTTCGCCGAGATTAAGTCCCTTACGGTTCTCATCAAAAGGCCGGCAATATTCTTTGTCAAGGATCATCAATGTATTAAACCCGTTGATCGTAAATTTTGTAAGTGCATCTGTACCACCGGCTATCACCACATCAAGCATGTTGTGTCGGATAAGTCGTGCCCCGAAAAAAATTGCGTTTGCTGAAGAAGAACAGGCGGTGCTTATAGTGGAAACATAATGTTTTATGCCGAGTGCATCCGCAACCAGGTCCGTAACTGCACCGCATTCATGATGAATTACATCGCGGAGATGACCGGAAGCAGGGTCGTTGCGGAAACCAGCGAAGAAGTTTTCAGTGAGATCCATCCCCCCGGTAGTGTTTGCTGAAATAAAGCCACATCGCAGAGAACCGAGCTGGCTGAGACCGGCATCTGACAGGGCTTCCCGGGCCGCTACCATGCTAAGTAACGCCGTCCGGGGTATCGAAGGGGAAGTGTGAGCGACCTCCGCAAGTTGCTGATTGGTGAGTTTTACTTCCGCACCCGGTAATTGCCCGCGGTGAATGGTGTTCAGCATCGTGATGTCCGACATTCCCGCATGCCTTTTTTCAAAGGATAAGAGGGATTCAGCAACATTGTTACCAATCGCCGAAATAACTCCTAAACCCGCAATATATACCACCGGGTCAGTTTGACTCATTATACCTTTTTACCTTGATGTTCAGTAATATATTCAGCCATTGTTCTCACAGAACGAAAAACTTTAGGTCCATCCTCGGCATTGGCAAGTTTGATTTTATAGTTTTGTTGTAGCAAAACAATCAGTTCCAACGCATCGATCGAATCAAGGCCAAGTCCTTCTTTGAATAGTGCTTCGTCGTCGCCGATATCTTCCGGCTTTTTATCCTGGAGATTTAATTGCTCAATTATCTGGCTCTTCAGATCGTACATTAATTTATCCATCGGCAAAATTTGATCAGTGTTGTAAAGTTATATAAAATCGTATTCTGTTACCTGTCTAAAGAATCGCTCGGGATGGGAAATTTCAAACCATCATCATCTGTCAGGGATTAAACAATTCACTCATATTATCAGCTGTAAAAGGCTTCCCATTTGGTTTTTCCTCTACCAGGAATACTGCGGCTTTGTATTCATCGGCAAGGATTTCGATCCACCCACAAATAGAGGCTTTGATTATGCCCGCCTCCAGGATGCTACTGGTATATTTGTGCAGGAACCCTGGCTCAAACTTCCCGAATACAAAAAATGCATTTTCTCCCTGGATTTTATGCCTTATACAAACTTCACCTATAACTATGTTTGGCAGCGTATAAACGAACAGTGAGGGGCTTGGATAGCCGCTGACTGTTTGAAAATACCTTAGATCAGTGTCAAGGCTTGCATTGGAATTTGAAAACACTATTCCAATTTCGTCAGGGGCATATTCAGTATTAACAAGACTCTCCTTTAATAAAATCTCTGTTGCAAGCCAGCCAAGCTTACTCAGATTATCCATCTTGTAAAACTTTGGATAATCCGGTGCAAGAAATTCATACAAAGCAAGCATCAGGTCAGACACCCTTGAAC